>NZ_BKNN01000086.1 GCF_008993995.1 Acinetobacter brisouii | reverse complement strand
AATAGGATGTGATGTTAAAATGAGTACACGTGGTCTTCGCTTTCACTCAGCAGCAATTCATTATTTTGATGCTGTACGCCGGTGCGGTTCAATCAGGGAAGCAGCCAGACAATTAAATGTCGTATCTTCTGCTGTAAACAGGCAAATTTTAAAACTCGAAGATGAAGTTGGAGCACCATTATTCAATCGGGTGCCTTCGGGTATGGTACTTACTCATGCAGGTGAGTTATTTTCAAGACATATCAGTTTAGTATTGCGAGATACTAAGCGATTGCAGAATGAATTGGATGCACTGAAAGGGCTTTATAAAGGTCATGTAGAAATTGCGAGTGTTGAAACACTGGCAATTAATTTCCTGCCAGAGATTATTGAAAAATTCCAAGTAAAATATCCTAATGTAACTGTAGGGGTTACAATTTTAGGCTCAAAAGATATCCCTAATGAAATCATTGAAAATAGGGTGGATCTAGGCTTGGCTTTTGCCTTGCCAAAGCATAATGATTTGCACCAAATAGCAATATCCCATTTTAAATTAGGTGCAATTGTATCGACTGAGCATCCCTTGGCCTCTCAAAAGACGGTGTCATTCCATCAGTGCCTCGACTATGATGTGATTATGCCAAAACCTAATTTATCTATTTATCAACAGTTGGCGCCATTATTTGCGGGTGCACAACATGCTATTCCAAATTTTAAAATGCAAACGAGTTCTTTGGAATTAATGAAACAGTTAATACTCAGGAATAAGGGAATTGGTTTTCAGACATTCTTTGGGTTGGAAAATGAAATAATTAATAATCGCCTTCGCTATATTCCGCTTAATGATAACAATGGTATCTACTGTGATTTAGGTCTGTATGCACGTAAAGGGCATTATCTTTCCACAGCAACAGACGCTCTCTCCAGGCTTATTACAGATGAAATCCTACAAAGAGGCGAAGCTGGACAATAAACATAACCTGAAAAGTACAACTAAAAAGCTAAGCCCTTATCGAAATCCCTCAATAAAGGCTTAGCTTTGTTTATTTTGGATAAGCAGCATCCACGCCTTTAACGAAATAATTCATACTCATCAATTGCGTATTTGAGAGATGTTTACCTTTTCCCAAAAGTAATGTTCCATCTTGTTTGTAAAGTGGTCCACTAAACACAATATATTGACCGTTACGAATTTTATCTCGGACAGAGGTGGTCCCACTTGTTTGAACAACTAAAAGCTTATTTATAAGTGTTGTTCAAATTTCCTGATCCACCTCTGACTGCCAAAACCTTCATTTTTTCATTGTTAGAGACCATTGGACCAAAACCTGCTATATCGATGGCACCTTCCTTGACACCATACCATGTCGATCCCGACTTCCATATTTTGTTATGCACTTGCTGCAAAACAGGAGTATAGATTTTTTCCCAATATAACACTGATGCAGCTAGGTGACCTTTAGGAGCAAACTTACTCATATCTGAGTTCCAGCCAAAGCCAAATTTCCCTTTTTCCTGAGCAGCTTTAACTACAGCGGGTGAGTTGGTGACTTGTGATAATATATCAGCATTTTGCGATATTAATGCAAGTGCAGCCTCATGCTCTTTTCCTGAATCAAACCAAGTGTTAATCCAGACTATCTTGGTCTTAATTTTTGGATTTACAGATTGAGCCCCAAGTGTATAGGCATTGATGTCTCTAATGACTTCAGGAATTGGGAATGGTGCTACAACACCCAAACATTACTTTTAGTCTTATAGCCTGCCAATACCCCTTGCAAGTAAGAGCCTTCATAGGTTCGGATATCATAGACTCCCACATTTTTTGCAGTTTTATATCCGTTCGCATGCATAAAAATGGTGTTCGGGAACTGTTTAGCTACCTTTTCAATGGCATTCATATACCCGAAGGTAGTAGCAAATATAACCTTATTTCCTTGTTGTGCGAGTCTCCGAAATGTACGTTCAGAGTCGGCATTATCTAGAATATTCTCGATATAAGAGGTCTTAAATTTACCCTGTAAGGACTTTTCTGCTTTCAGACGACCTATATCGTGTGAATAAGACCAACCATAATCGTTTTTATGAGCGACATAGACAAAAGCCGCTTGATCAGCGGCCAATGCTGGATTGGCCCCACTGATGAGTAAAAGTCCTAAAAGACTGGCATTTACGAAAATATTTTTTAAATTAAGTAGGTTATTCATGCTGATTCTCTTTGAAGAGTATCAGTTGAATTTTGTTTTGCCATAAATATTGCCAGTCGCTCCTCATAAATCTCACGAATATAATGGGCAACACTGCAACTGTCGGCAAACATGTTGTATTTCCAATTTAAACCATACGACTCTAAATTGATATTATCAACAGTCATAAGTTGAACTTTAGAATTTGGATTGTTCAAGTAGCTATCAATGATTTTACGAATGACTTCTTTGGTTGGTGCAAGCTTATATGCATGCCAGAAGTCTGTATGCCATTCACCTTCCGTAGGTTGATTAAATGGATACTGAATTCCTCGGCCAGGACGATTTGTTCCTAAGCCATTATATGGTCCTGTTTCAAATGCTAACCAGTTAACTGGATTATTCGGGACTGCAGGACGGATCTGCCCCCATGTAACTAAATTTCGATTCAGCCAATCATCTGCAAAACTATCATTATTAAAAGGATCTAACTTTCTGATAGCTTCAGGATCATCACGCATTTGTGATACAGCAAGCTCAATTTCATTTTCAATTTTAAAAATACAATGGCTGTAATCCATTGCAAATTCAAACGGCACACCTTCTTTTTCTATAAGATCTGCCACCGGAATTACTCGACGATAATCTTCAGACCAGTTATCAACGTGGCACTCTAAGGTAACCGTGATTCCTTTACTTTGAGCGTAGGTGTAGAAATCGATATAAGTTTTAGCAACTTCTTCGTTCGTTACATAATGACCATCTGCATGTTTTGCCCAAATCATCATGTTGTGGAATTTGGCCCCTACAGCGGCACTACGATTAATATCCTGTTTGAATGCTTCCTCATCCTTGCCAATGACATATAAGCCACAACCAGAATAAATTGGAATATTTGTTTTCTGACTTGCCTTGATGTAAGCATCTATTTGACTATCTTCAAGAGGGATACGATCCAGAAAATCAAAGACCTCCGCAGCTTTTAGCATTTCGAACTGTTCGAGAATAGTAGGCTCATTCAGGCTTACTGGTCGTTCTTTTGATGAGTTTTGAATGCCTAAACCAGCACAACCTAGAGGAAACATTTTTTTCATAATTTTGATACCAACTGTTGAATAAATTAAACGGCTTCTTTTTTCGATGCGTAAGTTTTTTGATACATATAGGCTATGTATTCACCTACAGTCATTTCTTTAGGTTCAGCCTTAAATTGATCACCTAAATTTTGCAGCGTTTTGATTTTGTATTCGTAATCCAAGTCAAAGAAGGTTGGAACCGAATAACGTGAGACACCTGCTTTACTATTGAAAACACGGTGCATATTTGAGAGGTAGAGTCCATTAGTCATGAATTGGACTAAATCACCGAGGTTTACGATAAAAGTATCTGGTATGTGAGGTGCACGTATCCATTCACCCTCACTATTGCGTACTTCTAGTCCACCTACTTCATCTTGCAATAAGAGCGTCAGTAACCCCCAATCAGTGTGCGCACCGGACCCTAGCTGATTGTTTACAATTTTTTCAGATTGAGGAGGATAGTGAAGCATACGGGTAATAATGACAGTTTCATCATAGCCTGCCTCGAAGTAGTTTTCTTCAAGCCCAAGAGAAAGTGCCAATAGGCCAGCTAGATGCTTACCCAGTTTTAAAGTCTGTTGAATATAGGTTTCGGTCTGGGTCTTCATTTCAGGAAGATCTTCAGGCCACTGATTCTGCCCATGTTGTGGATAGCCTTTTTGGACATATGGGTGACTTGAATCTAGATTTTTCCCTGACATGAACCCTTCTTTTAAGTCAGGAGGAGAGCCTTCATCAAGTGTTTGAGCTGCCATTGCTTCATAACCACGAAGGCATTTGGAGTTTTTGAAATCAATCTCTAATTTGTTTTCGATCGGAAGATCAAAAAACTGTTTTGCAATGTCTAGTTGTTTTTGGAGAACTTCAGAAGCGATACCATGATTTTTAATATAGAAGAAACCTGTTGTTCTGCATGCTTTATGGATTTCCCACGCAACAGATTTCCGTTTTTCTAGGTTATCGGAAAAACTGTCGCTTAAGTCGATTACTGGAATACTTTTAGCCGTAGAAGGTGGTGTGTATATCAACATTTTTGTGGCTCTTTGAACTTTGTTGTTATCAACTTAATGACAATTTAATTCCGTGCATAGCAGAGAATCTCGCTCAACTCGTTGCCAAAAAGGCAACACTAAATAAAGTCAGAGTAGTAATAGGAGTCCAAGTAATTCAGCATCAATTAAGAATTGTGATGAGTTATAAAATGCTAGTTATTCGTTAAGTTTAGATAAGAAGAACAATAATAAGAAAAGTGTTCTAAAAATTAGAAATACCATTCCTAAAGTCTTTAATAGACAGATAGAAAAGAAAAAGTCATGATGAAGCAATGCTAAGAAGTTTGAATTAATCAATAACTTATAAGAGGGGCAGCGCTAAAATGAATGCAATACCAGTTCTCAATTTATTCACTCAGCCACAATGTAGTCAATTTGACCCAAATGACTGGAATATTCTAGCGCAGCATTGGTATCCGGTAGTTCAAATCCAGGATGTAACGACTCAACCGCAACAAGTTCAGCTTCTTGATGTCAAAATGGCTATTTATAAAACTGAAAGTGGAGAAATTCATCTGGTCAGAGATATCTGTCCACATCGAGGAGTGCCATTAAGTAAAGGATGGGTAGAAGGTGAAAATATTGTTTGTCCCTATCATGGGCTCAACTATAACGCACAAGGTAAGTGCGTAAAAATCCCTGCTCAACCAGAACTTACCCAAATTTCAGATCGGTTCACCTTAACTAAATTCCCTGTAGTTGAGAAATATGGACTAGTTTGGACCAGCTTATTTAGCCGTGATGAAAGTGAAGCTAATTTTCCAGTTCTTGAAACTTGGGATTCGGATGAACATCAATCAATACTCCCACCATTTGTTGATATAGCAGGTTCTAGTGGTCGTCAGCTTGAAGGTTTTATCGATGTGGCACATTTTGCCTGGGTGCATAACAAGGCATTCGCTGATCGTGATAATCCAGTAGTGCCCAAATATGAAACTGAAAGAACGGATTATGGACTTAAAACGATTTATATCTCTACAGTAAGTAACTTTCCTCATAGTTTGAGACATTTAGAGCCAGAGAATTTCTTATGGAAACGAGAATTTGATGTATATCCTCCATTCTCGGCAACACTTACTGTCTATTTTCCTAACAATGGGATTTTAAAAATTTTGAATGCTTGTTGTCCTGTTTCACATAATCAAACCAGGCTATTTGTTCCGTTGACACGTAATTTTGATACGACGGGTGACCTACAGGCTGTATATGACTTCAATGCACAAATTTTTGCAGAGGATCAGGATATTGTTGAGAGTCAAAAACCGGAAGAACTTCCATTAGATGTTTCAATGGAGGCGCACTTTGCAGCAGACAAATCTTCAACGACATATAGACGGATATTGGCAGAATGGGGATTAAGTAAAAGATATGTGGTCTAGAGATATAAGATAACCTGATTATCTCGATTGGTTGAAATATAAGGGAGGTAGTCTCCCTTATATTTTTAGAGATTGATTTCGCAGAAATACTAATATAAAAGTGACTCACCATTTATCGTAATTTCATTGTCTTAGCTTCTTCTAATTAATAAACTTGATTTTGTTACAATATCAAGTTTATACAGGGAGAGACATAGATGGTAAACCAGTATGGTGGAAGTAGAGAAGGGGCAGGACGTAAAGCTTTTTATGATGAACCTACAAAAGTTTTGCGTGTTCCAGAATCTCGTGTAGTTGAAATCAAGAACTATCTCGCAAACTCAAAGAAAGCCAAGTTCGACGATGTAGCTTCTATTACCTTGGTCAATCCAAGTACCGTTATGCATATCCCCTTAGCCTCTGAGAAAGTTGCCGCTGGCTTTCCCTCACCGGCTCAAGACTATGTCGAAAAGACCTTAGACATGAATGAACACCTCATTAAGAATGAGGCTGCGACATTTATCGTAAAAGTTGCCTCACTTTCTATGCGTGATGCGGGTATCGATATTGATGATGAACTTGTTGTAGATCGCAGTATTGAAGCCAAGCATGAAGATATCGTGGTTGTATGGATTGATAATGAATTTACTGTTAAGCGCCTGATGATTGAGGATGACAACAATCGTTGGCTTAAGGCAGAGAACCCGGACTATTCAGACATTCATCTTCAAGATGGGCAGGAAATGGTGATTTGGGGTGTCGTTACTTATGTCATCAAGCCATTTAAAAAGCGTAAGTAAAACAATAATTATCCCTCTTGGCTTCTTACATGAACCGTACCGGGTTTGTCGGAGACTTTTTTATTTAAGTTAGGCCACCTGACCTAACGGGTTAATCTTATCATAGTACATTGCTTCAAACTCAAAAGGCGATACATAACCCAGTGCACTGTGTACA
>NZ_BKNN01000085.1 GCF_008993995.1 Acinetobacter brisouii | reverse complement strand
AGGGGCGTCGCCAAGTGGTAAGGCAGCGGGTTTTGATCTCGCCATCCGTTGGTTCGAATCCAGCCGCCCCTGCCATATACACACATCAAATTTAGGGGCGTCGCCAAGTGGTAAGGCAGCGGGTTTTGATCTCGCCATCCGTTGGTTCGAATCCAGCCGCCCCTGCCATTACTCAAAAGACAGAATGTAAAGAAAGCAACTTGTCATTTTTTCTTGACAAATCTGCTTAGAAACTTTAAAGTTCTGCCACATATTAGGGGCGTCGCCAAGTGGTAAGGCAGCGGGTTTTGATCTCGCCATCCGTTGGTTCGAATCCAGCCGCCCCTGCCATATTCTTCCAAACACCATACCAACCGCCAAGGGTGCTTCATGCCCAATCTTGTCGTTTTTAGTGGAACTGCTCATCCACAATTCGCTCAAAAAGTCGTAAGCCATTTGCACATTCCTTTAGGTGCAGCCTCAGTTTCTACCTTCTCTGATGGTGAAATTGCTGTTGAAATCACTGAAAATGTCCGTGGTAAAGACGTATTTATCGTACAACCTACTTGTGCCCCAACCAATGACAACCTCATGGAAATCTTGGTGATGGCTGACGCATTACGTCGCGCAAGTGCTGGTCGTATTACTGCTGTCATTCCTTACTTCGGTTATGCACGTCAAGACCGTCGTCCACGTTCATCTCGTGTTCCAATCACTGCAAAAGTTGTCGCAGATATGCTCACTACTGTAGGGATTGACCGTGTTGTGATGATCGACCTACATGCAGACCAAATCCAAGGTTTCTTCGATATCCCTGTAGACAACATCTACGGTACGCCAGCATTACTTGCTGACTTACGTCAACAGTCTCATGACAACCTGATGGTTGTTTCTCCAGACGTGGGTGGTGTAGTTCGTGCTCGTGCTGTTGCAAAACAAATGGGTGATATTGATCTTGCGATCATCGATAAACGTCGTCAAAAAGCGAATGAATCACAAGTGATGCATTTGATTGGTGATGTAAAAGGTCGTGACTGTGTGATTGTTGACGATATGGTCGACACAGCAGGTACTTTATGTAAAGCTGCTGATGCACTGAAAACTTTTGGTGCGCGCCGTGTTGTTGCCTATGCAACTCACCCAGTACTTTCAGGCAAAGCAATTGAGAATTTGAAAAACTCTGTGATCGACGAACTCGTGGTAACAGATACAATTCCGCTTTCTGAAGAAGCACAACAGCTTGGTAAAATTCGTCAAGTTTCTGTTGCAAGCATGGTTGCTGAAACTATTCGTCGTATTAACAACGAAGAATCAATCAGCGCAATGTTTGACAGCTATTTATAATAAATAGCTGCGCAATTTTCCAAAAGCCCTGCTATAATGCGGGGCTTTCTATTGGTCAGATTGGTCGTAAATCTGGCTATTTCGTAACTTAATGAGGATATCTCATGGCTAATTTCGTATTAAATGCTCAAGCACGTGCTGAAGAGAAACAAGGGAAAGGTTCGAGCCGCCGCCTTCGTCGTGAAGCACTAGTTCCTGCCATCATCTACGGTGGTGAAGCAGAACCTGTAGCTGTAACTTTAGAACTTCGTGAACTTGTTAAAGCTTTAGAAAACAATGCCTTCTTTGCTGAAGTTGTTGAAATCAAAGTGGGCGACAAAACTGAAAGCGTTAAAATCCAAGCGCTTCAACGCCACCCTGCTAAAAACACTCCAATGCACGCTGACTTCAAACGTGCGTAATGGTGAGTGAGAGCGTAGTTTCGTGACTAAAATTTCGCTCATTGTCGGTTTGGGCAATCCGGGTAAGGAATATGCCCAAACCCGACATAATGCTGGTTTCTGGTTTGTTGAGCAACTCGCAGACCGTTACGGAATCAGTTTAAAAGCAGACCCTAAATTCCATGGAATCAGTGGTCGTGGCAACATCGAAGGTCATGATGTTCGCCTGTTACTTCCTAGCACATTTATGAACCGTTCTGGGCAAAGTGTTGTGCCTTTTGCCAAATTCTATCAAATTCAACCTGAAGCAATCTTAATTGCGCATGATGAACTCGATATGAATCCTGGTGTGATTCGCCTCAAAACAGGAGGTGGTCATGGTGGTCACAATGGTCTACGCGACATTGTTCCACATATTGGCTCAAACTTTCATCGCCTACGTATTGGAATCGGCCATCCTGGTTCTAAAGAGCGTGTTTCAGGTCATGTTTTAGGTAAAGCCCCTAAAAGTGAACAAGACCTCATGGATGCTGCGATTCATCATGCGTTATCGAAAACTGCTCTTCTGGTTGAAGGTCAAGTTTCTCAAGCGATGAATCAAATCAACGCCTACAAACCTTAAAGTAAGTAAATTCAATCTCTGATGGCATCTTTGTGTACATCTCTTAAGTCTTTGAATGCCTTTTTTCTAGCAAACTGAGCAAGTTAAGGAGATATTTGCATGTTATCGCGTTTATTAAAATGCAAAATACATCGTGCAATCGTGACCCATGCAGAACTGCATTATGAAGGCTCATGTGCGATTGATGGCGTTTTAATGGATTTGGCAGGTATTCGCGAATATGAAGAAATTCATGTTTGGAATGTCACCAATGGCAAACGTTTTACAACCTATGCCATTCGTGGTGAAGATCACTCGGGTATTATCTCGGTAAATGGTGGCGCAGCTCATCAAGCTGATGTCGGTGATATTGTCATTATTGCCACATTTGCTGACTTTAATGAACAAGAAGCCAATGCTCATCAGCCTCGTCTTGTCTATGCCAACCCAGACAATACGGTCAACCACACCTCTAACTGCATTCCAGTCCAAGTTGCTTAAATTTCTCAATCATGAGCATATTTCGATATGCTCAGATTATCTATGCTATAGCAAATAAACTGCTATTTATAGTACGAATCATTCTATAAAAAGGATGATTTTTCACAAAAAATAACGCTATAATTTTGGCACATCGCTTCAGGGCGGGGCGCAATTCCCCACCGGCGGTAAGCTCAACTCTTTGAGTAAGCCCGCGAGCCAATGACCCGTGTCATTTGCAGATTTGGTGCAAATCCAAAGCCGACGGTATAGTCCGGATGAAAGAAGTCGACGTTTCAGAAGATTCATTTTTTCAAACTTTTGTCACGACCCCATTTTTTCGATCAGTCCTGAAATGTTCCTGTATCTAAATTACGTGAGCGTTTCATTATGTCTATTTTAATTCAACCCGAATTATTCTTTTCTAGCCTATCCCCTGCTGAACAACGCATTCAACAAGCCTTAGAAGATATCCGCCAAGGCAAACCTGTTTTGGTGATGGATGATTTTGACCGTGAAAATGAAGCTGATTTGGTGATTGCATCAGAAACGCTGAATGTCGAAACCATGGCACGGATGATTCGTGATGGCTCAGGTATTGTGTGTTTATGCTTAACAGAACAACTGGCAGATCATCTAGAACTTCCACCAATGGTGAGCAACAACTCGAGCCATTTTCATACTGCATTTACCGTGACCATCGAAGCTGCTGAAGGTGTAACCACTGGCGTTTCAGCAAAAGACCGTGTCACGACTATTCGCGCTGCAACCAAAGATGGTGCTGTCGCGAGCGACCTCAATCGCCCTGGGCATGTATTTCCATTACGCGCACGTGAAGGCGGTGTGTTGACTCGTCGTGGTCATACAGAAGCAACCATTGACTTAGCCCGTTTAGCAGGCTTAAAAGCTGCGGGTGTACTGTGTGAAGTGACCAATCCAGATGGAACCATGGCATCAGGGATTCAAGTCTTGTCTTATGCACAAACCCATCACCTCACTGTGATTACCATTGAAGAACTGGTTCAATACCGTTTAGCACATAACGTGTAATACTTTTCAGCATCATCATTCTAGCGATGGTGATGCATCTTTCTCTTGCTCCCAATATTTGATGCATTGCTGTTGCAAGATATGAATCAAACGCGCAATCACCACCAAAAGTAGAGTGCCTGTGAGTACTGGAAAAATTAAAAAATCCCAACCATAATGCACTGAAGATGCACTCAATAAAATCAACAATGGGTTCGCACCTGCGGGTAGATGTACACATCCCAAAAGTCGCATGAGTACAATTGCCAAAGCAACCGCCAGTGCGATGGTGATCATATTAATGGGTAAGTAATGCACAAATGCCCAACCTATCGCAGCAGACACTAGATGTCCCACAATCACATTTTTCGGTTGAGCCAAAGGTGACTGAGCCGCTGCATACAACAACACACAGGTCGCACCAAACGGCGCCATAATCCATAATTGATGCGAAAGTTGGGGCAAATACAGTAAAACCAGAATACTCAAACTTGCACCAAACAATGTTTTGATTAAATCAGAAATTGAATACGGAGAGGACTTTAACATCACTCTACTCCTTGAATTGATTTTTGTCGGTCTGCGCGCTAAAATCAAAATAGTACAGATCTGTACTATTTTTAAGAGAAAAAGTATGTCGAAATCCGCCGCCAAAATTCTAAGTACCGCAGAGCAGTTATTTAATCAGCACAGTTTTAATGCGGTCGGTGTCGATTTAATTCGGGATGAATCAGGCTGTTCTAAAACTACGCTCTACACTTATTTTAAGAATAAACAACAATTGGTGGCTGCTGTTTTACAAAAGCGCGATGCGCACTTCCGACAAAGTCTATCCGATTTTGTCGGAGATACTCAGGACTTGGCTGCGCTTGAAAAAATTTTTGATTGGCATGTGCTGTGGTTTCAGCAAGATCATTTTAAAGGCTGTTTATTTGTCCGTGCCGTGGGAGAATCTTCACAGCAAGATCATGAAATTCTTGATCTTGCTCAACAGCATAAACGCTGGTTATATGGATTTATTGCACAGTACACACACAACTTCAAGCAGCCTAAAGCAGTCACTGAGTTGTGTTACAACTTTTTAGAAGGATTGATGAGCCGATTTTTAGTCGATGGCTTTCAAGCAGAAATTGCCGAGCAAAATAAGCAACTGATGTTGAATCTGATCAAAAGTTTACAGGCTTAATCATCTGCCAACTGTAACAGGCTATGATGAATACCATCGGCACGTAACCATGCAAAGTCATAACTTGCTTTAGCTAGTGCGAGGACACGGCGCTCAAATTCATCCCACAACGGTTTGACTTGAGCCTGTTGAATACCTAGACCACTGTCTTCAGCAAACTGGCGGTGTTTCTCACAAATTTTGAGTGCTTGATACAACTTACGACCGACCGATGCATCAGGTAACAGTTTTGTACGTTTTGATACAATAAAGCCCTCCACATGCCTTAAATTTGCATGAGGTAACATCGGCACCAAAATTTGGTCTAATTGTGCATCCAAACGTGTCCAAACTGCATGTTGTTGTTCCGCGGTGTAAGTATTCCATTGAATCACTTCATGATTAAAACGTCGGCAGCCTCGACAGACATGATCACCAAATACAGTCGAGCAACGCCCTGCACATGGGGTGAGTGTCGCAATGCGACGATCTTTACTCAAACCAATCTCTCCTTAGCAAGAGCTATTCTCGCTTAATTTCTAAAATCACGCTAAAATACGCGCCTTAATTTTATATCTTAATACATTTGGAGTCTCGCATGAACGCTACTGTAGAACAGCTTGCACCTGTAGAACAGCAAGCGACCACAGATTGGGTTGTTGCCGCGCTATATCAATTTAAAGAAGTTCAAGATGCTGCTGATTTACAGCAACGTCTGCTTGATTTAGTGAAAACAATCAATCTATGCGGAACTCTGATTGTTGCAAGTGAAGGCATCAATGGTACGGTTGCAGGTGATCGCCAAGCCATTGATACCATTCATCAATTCTTATTGAATGAAGGTTTTGCTGCAATGGAATACAAAGAGTCTCTCAGCTCTGACAAACCATTCCGTAAAATGAAAATCAAACTCAAAAATGAAATTGTCACTTTGGGCGTTGAAGTTAAGCCACGTGATTTAGTTGGTCATTATTTAGACCCGAAAGAATGGAATGAGCTGATTGTACGTGATGACGTGATCTTAATCGACACACGTAACGATTACGAATACAAAGCAGGAACCTTCAAAGGCGCGATTGATCCAAAAACTGAAACTTTCCGCGAATTCCCTGAATACGTGAAAAAAGAACTTGAACAACACAAAGACAAGAAAATTGCCATGTTCTGTACAGGCGGTATTCGCTGTGAAAAATCAACATCATTGTTGCTTCAAGAAGGCTTTGAAGAGGTGTATCACCTCAAAGGCGGTATCTTAAAATACCTCGAAGAAACCCCTGCTGAAGAAAGCATGTGGGAAGGTGAATGTTTCGTGTTTGATGGCCGTACAGCCGTGACTCACGGTGTTGAAGAAGGTCAAAACATCAAGTGTCACGCTTGTGGCTGGCCACTGACGCCTGCTGAATCAGTACTTCCAAGTTACGAACATGGCGTTTCTTGTGTGTACTGTATTGACAAAACCAGCGAAAAACAAAAATCTGGTTTCCGTATGCGTCAATCTCAAATTGCTGCAGCAAAACGTAAACGCCTCTAATTCAAAAAAAGGTTGCTGCTCCTGATCAAGCAGCAACTTTGATCCAATAAAAAAGCACCTTTTTAGGTTAATGCCAGTCAGTTAAGCTGATTGGCATTTTTTCTTTGGATATTTTGCAGGTTTTCCTTTAACTACTCTCGGACACAGCCTATGCCTTTTTTCAGGTAATACATACATTTTTGAACTTTCTAATAAATGCTCTAAATGTCTAGGCAAATTACCTGCCGACTCTAAAGGCGTATGCCTCAATATATTGATAATACTCA
>NZ_BKNN01000084.1 GCF_008993995.1 Acinetobacter brisouii | reverse complement strand
GGGTTCAGGCATCTGCTCCGCAGTGCGCCAAATCACACCTTCAACTGCCAAAATCATATCGCTTTCTGAGTAAACGCCCCATCCAATATCCTGCACCCAAACCACCTGCTTACCATCGAGCAAGATTCGGTAAATCACATCAAAGATTCCTTTTTGATTCAGCGCATCTTGCACAGATGACCAGACATAAGGGGCATCATCTGGGTGAATCATCTGTCCAAAACGAGGCGTATTGAGTAACTCTGTTGGAGCATAGCCTGTCACATCCACACAGCCATCACTCAGATATTCCATTGTCCAGTCAAAATCATTGCGTGAACGGTACAGCATCATCGGTAAGCGCTTGATCAGATCATTCAAGCTGCGCTGCTGTGCCGATTGTCGATATTGCTGTTTAATTTTTTCAGTCTGATCGGAGAGCAACAAACACCAATAATACTGCTGTGTCTCAGGCTGGCTCACCAAATAATTGGCAGAGAGTTCAAACCAACGTAAATTCTGCTGTGCATCCCTCAGGCGGATACGACAACTTTCCGTAAGCTGTGGTGAACTCAGTAGACTTTTGAGTTTATGCACATCTTCTGGATATAAAGACAAACTCAGGTCTTGCATGTCACTTTGGCTAAAATGCTGCCACGTAATATTACTTTTATAAATATTGAGATATTGGTCGACAATCAGTACCGCTTCGGCAAAACGGTCAAATACAGGTGACCAATAGCTGTGTAACAACTGCAAGGGGTAAACCTGTGCAGGACGGCGAAACAATTTCAGCATAGTCACCTCAACTTCGCAATGATTTCAAATGCTGATGCGCCCATACGGACAATTCCAAACGTGAATGTACGCTGAGTTTACGCAGCAAGCTTTTGACATAGACTTTGACCGTACCATCACTAATGCCGAGTTCGCGTGCAATCAGTTTATTGTTCAGCCCTTTGGCAATCAACAGCAGGGTTTCTTTTTCCCTTGCGGTCATGTCCGCCAAATCCTGTTGTTCTTGTTGTTCAATTTCCCAAGATTCGGTTTCACTGAGCTGCGGCTGCACACGGCGCACTTGTCGCGCCAAAATATTCACACCTTGCCCATGTAAAATGATCTGTCCATCCAAGACATCATGCAATTTTTGCAAAATCACTTCGGGTAAGGTGTCCTTCGGCAAAAAGCCATTTGCCCCCAATTGAATCGCATCAATCACCACTTGCTCATCTTCACAAGCCGTTAGGATAATGACTTTAAGTTCCTGATCGGTCTGACGAATGTGCTTTAAAATCTCCAAACCCGATTCATTTGGCATTTGCAAATCGAGCAACACCACATCGGGATATTGCTCGAAAAAGTCTTGCAAAAACTCTGCGCCAGAAGCATATTCGGCAAGCACATCATAACCCTGTTCCTGCCGAATAATGTCTGCAACCCCACGGCGAAATAATGCATGATCATCTACAATACTGACTTTACACATGACGACCTTCCTCTAATGTTGTTCCAAAAGCAATATGACGCAGGTGCCTTGCGGCTGATTAGCAACAAAACGTAGTTCTGCGCCAATCCGTTCCGCCCGCTCCTGCATAATTTCTAAACCAAAACTGTCACTACGTTTATTTTGTAACTGAATGCCACGCCCATTGTCACAAATACAGATTTGCAACGCTCCCGAATTCAAATACTCAATGCGTACCTGCGCGCTTGAAGCATGAGAATGCCGCACGATATTGCTCAGGCTTTCCCGAATAATGTAGAGCAGTTGCATGGCATGTTTGGCGCTGACTTTGAAATGTGCCACCCGATTGTCCAATTCAAAGGAAATACTGGACTGGTGAGAAAACTCATCCATGACTTTATTCAGTGCCGAAGCAAAATCTAGTTCTTGATAGGCCAAACGTGAGGCGGTAATCAGCTCGCGTGTCTGCTGATAGGCGTAGTGGGTATAACTGGCAAGGTCTTCACTGAGTGGCAACAAGGCACTATAAGCCGACTGGTTTTTACACAGGCTATGTAGCTGTGCCGACTTCAAGCGTAAAAAGCCCAAGACTTGTGCAATGCTGTCATGCAGTTCTGCAGCAAATTCACGGCGCTCTTTGAGTAAAATTGCCTGCCGTTTTTGTTGTTGCTCAATCCAGTGCTGGAAGCCTTGTTGCAAGGCATCATCCAGTTGTTGCAGATAAGGTTGCATGTCACGATCAACCGTATTCGTCTGCTGCACATAGACCCGCCAGACCACCACTTCTTGTCCCAGTACCAACCAACGTGCCTGATGGTTTTGAATCTGTAGCAGGTTTTCAAGCTTAGACTGAGCGTAATAAGTTTGATTCAGTAAAACCGACTGAATCTGGTTTAAATCCTGTCGCTCAAGTTGAATCTCTTGAGCATAGTAAATAAAACATTCCTGCGTAAATGGATAGCACAACACAAGGCACAGTTTTGGCACATGCTGCATTGCAAAAGTGCCATTGAGCTGCTGTTGCAGGTCATGCAGTAACTCAGGCAATTGTGAATTGGGTTGCTCGACACGGGCAATATTCAGCATGAGTCGAAGCAGCAGACTTTCATATCGTGCAGCAAAGAGTTGCTGTTGCAGCGAGGTTTCTGCTGCATCTGGCGCTGTACGGCGCTTGTGCCAGATCTGTGACCAAGACTGCCAAGCTTTCATTGCCACTCCGTATCGTATTGCCTAATCCACTGCATCTTTGCCCCATTTTTATTCTTAATAGTTATAAAATTTGAGCATTATTCATGCCAAAATCAGGCTTTACCTCATTGGGGGTAATCATTCTGGGCAATTGTGATCTGTTTTTGAACTGGCGATATTGAAACTCATCAAGGCATAACAACAGGCAAATGAGCATGTGGTGATGCGAGTGAGGACAACAGCGCAAAGGCAATGCATATGGGCAATTTATCACAGCATCTTTCAGTCGAAACTGAGCAGTTTTTCCATTTACAGGTTCCGCTGCAACAGATTCAGTTACGGGTTGATCCGCAATCGGCTCTGTTGTTGTCACTTGAAGCTCAAGATGAATTAGAACTGAATCTTCCAGCAGATCAAGGGATCGAAATCTTGGTGCGAAATGCACACGGTAAAATCCAGTTACCCTTGCTACAACTGGTTAGCCCCAATGGCATTATCAGTATTGGAACAGCAGTACAAACGTTTGAACAACTGGTACAACAAGACAGTGTTGCTCAGCGCCTTGAATACCAGTTACAAAAATTCAAGATTACTCAAACAGATTTAGATGTGGTGCTACGCATACAACAGACTGAACATATCCGTTTTCGTATCACCGAAAACAGTGCTGTGATTTTACTCAATACTGGTAAAAATATGCAGGTCGATCAGCAAGATGCGATTGATGAAGTTCACGCCACCATCCATAAAGCCAAAGCCCAAACTGAATACCTACCTGCACCACTGGCACAGCCGATTCAGGAGATCCGCGTGGGCAAAGCCAGTGCCAAAACCTATAGCGTCAAAGCAGGACAATGGATTCAGATTATTGATGTGTCAGGCAAGCAATGTTCAGACTTTTTAGCCTTTGATGCCAAAGCATTGGAACATGGTCAGGAAATTGGACTAGATGCGGTTGCAACTCGCACCCTACTCGGGCACAGCACCCCAACGCCTGGCATTCACTCACGCTTTTATGGCACAGACATGCAAGCCTTGGTTGAAGTGGTTCAAGATACTGTGGGGCGACATGATATGTTCCTGACTGCATGTAGCCCGAAATTTTATGAAGACAGTGGCTACTTTGGACACATCTCCTGCACCGACAACTTTAACCGCATTCTAAGTCCACTCGGTTTGAGCCCTAAAGCCGCATGGCCTGCGATCAATTTTTTCTACAACACCCAAGTTGAAGCTTGCGGTAGCATCAGCATGGACGAACCGTGGTCACGTGCAGGCGACTATATTTTGCTGCGCGCACACAAAGACCTGCTCTGTGCTTCATCGGCATGCCCTGACGACATCGACCCATCCAACGGTTGGGTTCCCAGCGACATTCATGTGCGAATTTATGCCGAATCCGAGCAATTCCTACGTTCCCAACTGTACCGTACCCATCCTGAGGAGATGCCCCGCATGACCAAACAAAGTGGCTTTCATTCGCGTATAGCTACCCTAACCTCGCACCTCGTTGAATATCATGGATATTGGGTGGCTGATGAATATCATGGTTGGGGTGCCAAGTCCGAGTATCTGGCGTGTCGTGAACATGTGGCAATGATCGACCTTACCGCTTTACGCAAATTTGAAATTACAGGACCCGATGCCGAGAGTTTCTTGCAATACATGCTGACGCGCAATGTCCGCAAACTGGCGATTGGTGAAATTGTCTATTCTGCGATTTGCCTTGAAACAGGCGGCATGCTGGATGACGGCACGATTTTCCGTTTGGGGGAAAACAACTTTCGCTGGGTCTGTGGTGATGAATACACAGGCACATGGCTGAAACAAAAAGCGCAACAACTCGGTTATCGGGTCAGTATTCGCCACTCTTCAGATCAGATTCACAATGTTGCTGTGCAAGGACCTCACAGCCGTGAGCTACTCAAGCAACTGATTTGGACACCTGAACATCAACCCAACCTCGACCAACTGGCATGGTTTCATTTCACGCTCGGACGTTTGGGCAATGCGCAAGGCATTCCTGTCATGGTGTCACGCACAGGCTACACAGGTGAACTGGGCTTTGAAGTGTGGTGTCATCCGACTCATGCTGAACAGGTTTGGGATGCGATCTGGTCGGCAGGGCAAGCTTTTGAAATTGCACCGATGGGTTTTGCCGCACTAGATATGCTGCGCATCGAAGCAGGTCTGATTTTTGCACAACATGAGTTCGATGCTCAAACCAATCCTTTTGAAGCAGGCATTGGTTTTACCGTTCCATTAAAAAGTAAAGAAGAAGACTTCTTGGGCAAGCAAGCCATGCAAAATCAAACTGCACAAAGTCGGCACAAATTGGTGGGCTTGGTTTTAGAACAAAATGAGGCAGCTCAACATGGTGACCTGATTTATGTCGATCGTTACCCAGTCGGTGTGGTCACCAGTGCCACCAATTCCCCTTTACTGAAAAAACAGATCGCACTGTGTCGGGTTGCCCCGCAATACGCCAGTGCCGAGACCACTTTAGAAATTGGCAAACTCGACGGGCAAAAGAAACGCCTGAAAGCCAAAGTGGTCAATTTACCGTTTTACGATCCTGAGCGTACTCGGGTTCGTGCCTAAGTTTTTTAATTCTCCTGATTGCCGAGTATGAACTGGGCAATCTGCAAAAAAATGGATGTTTTGTTTCGGCAAAACGCAACGTATTGTGATCATTACACAAGGAGAGAAATATGAATATTCGTTCTATTTCGAGCTTAGTATTGGGTTGTTTATTGTTGTCGCCACACTTTGCACAGGCAGCAGAAACAGCAACATTGAACCAAACATCGACCTCATGGGTCATGACATCGATCGTCTTTGTCATGATCATGTTTATTCCAGGGTTGGCTTTGTTTTACGGCGGTATGCTGCGCAGTAAAAACGTCCTGTCGATCTGTACCCAGTTTTTTGCCTTTGCAGGCATTATCGGACTGATGTGGATTACCCATATTTACAGCATGATTGTCGATACTACAGGCATGCATGACGGTACGTTTAATCTTGCCAGTTTTGTCGGTGGTTTCGATAAAGCCTTTATGCATCATGGTGTGACCGACCAATCGTTAATGGGTGATATTCCTGAATATGTAACCTCAGTGTTTGGCATGACCTTTGCCATGATTACCCCTGCAATTGTCGTGGGTGGCTATGCAGAACGGATGAAGTTTAGTGCCATGGTGATTTTTGTAATCCTCTGGACAACCATTGTCTATGCGCCTATGGCACACATGGTTTGGGGCGGTGTCGGTTCTGCCATGCACAACTGGGGTGTACTGGATTTTGCTGGTGGGACAGCCGTACACATCAACTCAGGCATTGCTGCACTGGTTGGTGCGATGATCATCGGACGTCGTAAAGACTGGAAAACTCAAAATATTGCCCCACACAACTTGGTCTATACCTTCATCGGTGCAGGTCTACTTTGGGCAGGCTGGTTTGGTTTCAACGTCGGTTCTGCACTTGCAGCCAACGCAAGTGCTGGTTTAATCATGATGAATACCCAAGTTGCAGCATGTGCAGGGATTGTCGGCTGGATGATCATTGAAAAAGTGCTTGATCGACACACCACCTCGTTAGGGCTTGCTTCTGGTGCAATTGCAGGTTTGGTCGGTATTACGCCTGCGGCGGCTTATGTTGGCGTATTTGGTGCAGCAGCCATCGGACTGATCACAGGCATGGTGTGCTTCTACGCAGTCACTCGCCTTAAAAATGTACTCAATATTGATGACTCTCTTGATGTCTTTGCCTTACACGGTATTGGCGGGATGGTCGGCGGAATTTTGACGGGTATTTTTGCTTCACCACTCTTGGGCGGCAATATCACAGGTCTTGATTTTGGCACACAGTTTATTGCTCAAATGATTGGTATTGTGGTGACAGTCATCTATAGCGCAGTCTGCACATGGGGCATTTTCAAAGTGATCGAACTGACTGTCGGCCTACGTGTTTCACATGAGGAAGAGGAAAAAGGTCTTGATCTAAGCGATCATAACGAACGCGCTTATAACTAAACATTTTAAATACTTTCCCAATCGGGCAGAAGTACAGCTTCTGCCCGATTTTTTGCGCCAATTGATTGCAATTCCCTACTATTTAAATGTGTTTATGCACATTTTTTGTTCACAATACATC
>NZ_BKNN01000083.1 GCF_008993995.1 Acinetobacter brisouii | reverse complement strand
TATATAAGGGGGAAAAATGAACGAACCACTCGATATTCATGTGATTCGTGAGTTATCCGATGACATCGTAAGTGTACTTAAATCACTTGCTAATAAAGATCGCTTGCTAATTCTGAGTTTATTGCTGAATGAAGAGCTCAATGTCTCTGAAATTGAAGCAAAAAGTGAGATTTTACAGCCGACTTTATCTCAACAATTGATGATTTTACGCAAAAATAATGTGGTCACTACACGTCGTGCAGGTAAACAGATTTTTTACTCAATCAAAGACCAGCGCTTTGTTAAAATCTTAAATGATATTTATCAATTCCATTTTACTCATCCTGTCGCCGTGTTAGCAACAAGCTAACTATTAATTAGCTAAACAGTAATTTTTTGTTTACTTTCCAAGCAAAACGATTTTTTACAGATTTTACTGTTTAGCTAAAAAAATATTTAAAAAATAAAACCTTACAAAAATATAAATATCAATTAAATTCATAAAAAATCATCTTTTATAGCAGTAAAAATGTAATATCTTGTATTTTTTCTATAGAATAGCCAACCTGTATTCAGAACCTCAATTGGTCTTTTAAGGCTCTCTTATGCTAACAGTCAAGTCTTGTGACTCGGATTGTCATTGCGATTATTTTAGGGGTCGCTGTTGCGCTACTTTTCCCTAATGCTACGCCATACCTTAGCTTGCTTGGCGATATTTTTATTAAGGCATTAAAATCTGTTGCACCTATTTTAGTGTTTGTCTTGGTTATCTCTTCGATTGCCAACTTCCAAGCAGCTCAAAGTGCTAAAAATTTTAAACCTGTTTTAATCATGTACACCACTGGTATGCTTTTAGCTGCATTGAGTGCTGTGATTGCTGACCGTTTATTTCCAACCACATTAATTTTGCATCTTGCAAGTGATCAATCTTTACAACCCCCAAGTAGTTTAAGTGTTGTACTGAAAAACCTCGTACTTAGTTTTGTTTCCAATCCTGTTGTGGCTTTAAGTGAAGCGAATTTTATTGGAATCTTGGCTTGGGCTTTGATTTTAGGGGTTGCTTTTCGTCATAGTAGCCATTCAACCAAAACTTTTTTACACGATAGTGCCGAAGCGATTGGTCGAGTGATTAAATTGGTGATCAGTTTTGCACCGATTGGTATTTTTGGTTTGGTTGCGGTCACATTCGCTAATTCGGGATTAGATACGTTAGTGAGTTACACCCATTTATTGGCTGTTCTCTTGGGTACGATGTTCTTTGTGGCTTTTGTCATTAATCCAATTATGGTGGCAATCGTGATTAAAGGTAATCCATATCCGTTGGTATTTAAATGCTTGCGCGAAAGTGGCATTACTGCATTTTTTACACGAAGTTCTGCGGCCAATATTCCTGTCAATTTAGACTTGGCTCGTCGTTGTGGTGTTGATGAATCTACTGCGAATGTGGTTATTCCTTTAGGTTCAACGATCAATATGTCTGGTGCAGCAGTCACAATTACGACTTTGGCATTGGCGACGGTCAATACTTTAGGTATTCAAACAGATCTTACGACAATGCTGATTTTATGTGTAGTTGCAACGGTTTCTGCATGTGGTGCTTCGGGTGTTGCTGGTGGTTCTTTATTGCTTGTCCCTGTTGCATGTGGTTTATTTGGTATTTCCTCTGAAGTTGCCATGCAAGTTGTTGCGATTGGTATGGTGATTAGTGTACTGCAAGATTCAACTGAAACAGCACTCAACTCTTCAACCGATGTGTTATTTGTAATTGCAGTAGATCAAGGGTATAAAGAGAAATAAATTCTCTGTTCCTATGAGTGTCTATGCCATTTCAAACATTACCTGTTTGGGTTCAGCTCGGTGCATTTTTTCTTGCCTTTAATGCAGGTATGATGAATGCACTTGGGCTACTGAGTATTTGGCATCAAACTGTTTCTCACATGACTGGCAATGTCAGTATGTTGGCAATCGCCATTTTGCATGGGCAATCTATGCAAGCCATTTATGGCATTTGTGTCATCACCAGCTTTGTGCTCGGGTCACTCTATAGTGGTTATATCTTAGGAAGTAGCCACTTTCAGTTGGGTCGACGTTATGGCACTCCCCTTAGTTTATCAGCGCTGTGTATTTTTTTATGCTGGTTACTCATTCCCTATTATCCACGTTATGCACTCCTTTGGGCATGCGTTGCGATGGGAATGCAAAATGCGATGGTCAGCCATTATAAAGGCGCCATTATTAGAACCACGCATTTAACGGGTTTACTAACTGATTTGGGTTTAAATCTGGGCTATCTGTTGCGTGGTCTACCTGTTGAAAGACGCCGTGTTGTATTATTAATTGTTATTTTAATGGGGTTTTTATTTGGAGGAATTCTTGTGACATGGCTCTATCCTTATTTAAACTTACATACTTTCCTGATACCTGTGTGTTTAAGTTTGGCGATGAGCCTAACTTATTGGACACTGTACATTCGTAATCAGTTACATCACTAATTTTGTTGGATTTATCTCATGGTTAAAAATGCTTTACAAGCACAGCTACTCAAAGCGGGTTTAGTCGATAATAAAAAGGCAAAGAAATTAAGTAAGCAAGCGCAGCACGAACAACGTACTGGACAAAGTCATGAAGCTGAATTAAAAGCTAAAATCGCACAAGATCAACAGCATAAACAAGAGAAAGACCATGCTTTGAACTCTGAGAAGCAGCGTCAGCTTGAGGAAAAAACCTTAAAAGGCAATATCATACAAATGATTAGTCAGCATCAAGTGAAAGATACTGAAGGCGATATTGCTTATCAATTTATTGATGAAAATAAGATTAAGAGAGTTTATATCAATCAGCAGATTTATAATGCATTGGTTGCTGGCAGTTTGGTGGTTGCCAAAGACCAAGAACATTATGCTTATCTGCCAAAGGCTCTGGCGGAACGTATTGAACAAAAAATGTCAGGTTTTATTTTATGGAAGAAATCTGAAGACAACAATCAGCAAACCACAGATGAAGAAGATCCATATGCTGCATATGTTATTCCTGATGATCTGATGTGGTAAGTCTGTAACATAATCATTATAAAACGTTTTTTTATTTTAAGTAGTACTAGGCCTTCCTGCGAATCGCATTACAATGGGAATCATTTTCAGTAGAAGGCTTAGGTATTTTGTTTAATTTTTCTAAGTTTATTCAAGATTTACAAGAATGGGCGAACCAGTTCCCTTGGATTGAGATGCTTAGTGGTTTAAGCCTTTTGATTCTATCTGCATTTGTGGCAAATTTTATTGCCAAGCAAGTTGTGGTTCGTGGCATACGCAAGCTGTTATTAAAAATGCCATTTGCCAATAATTCTATACTTGCTGAACATAGTGTCATTCAGCGTTTTTCAAATATTGTCCCTGCTGTCATTATTATGAACGGGATTGATACGGTTCCGCATCTTTCAACCAAATTGATTTATTTGGTACAAATGCTGTCACAAGCATTTATTTTCCTCAGTATTGCATTGACCATTAGTGAAATTCTCAATGTATTAAATGCGCTTTATCAACGCAATCCAAATGCCAGAAACAAACCCATTAAAGGCTATTTACAACTGGTTAAGCTCATGCTGTTTTTGGTCTGTGGCTTGATGATTTTAGGTACTTTCCTTAAAAAAGATGTGTTTACCCTACTGGCTGGCTTTGGTGCTATGGCAACGGTACTCATGCTAGTATTCCAAAATACTATTTTGTCTTTGGTTGCCAGTGTACAAATTTCTTCATATGACATGATTCGGATTGGTGATTGGATTGAAATGCCGTCATTAAATGCCGATGGTGATGTTATTGATATGTCACTACATACCATTACCGTACAAAATTTTGATAAAACCATTACGACCATTCCAACCAACAAATTAGTCACCGATACATTTCGTAACTGGCGTGGCATGACGCAGTCTGGTGTACGACGTATGAAACGCGCACTATATATTGATCAAAGTAGTGTGCATTTTATGAGTTTTGAAGAACATGAGAAATTAAAAAGCTTTCTATTGCTCAACCATTATCTCAATACAAAAGAAAATGAACTGGAGCAATTTAATCATCAACTGTCCAACCAGTCTGAATATAACCAACGCCGTCTAACCAATTTGGGAACATTTCGAGCGTACATTAATTTTTATTTGCGCCAGCATGAAGGTATTGCACAAAATCAAACTTTAATTGTGCGTCAGTTACAGCCAACCAACTTGGGAATTCCAATGGAGATCTATGCATTTACAGACACCACAGTTTGGTTACAATATGAGAATATTCAAGCAGATATTTTTGATCATTTAATTTCTATTTTACCTGAATTTGGTTTAAGAATTTATTTTTTAAATAAGCATATTACATTTTCCTCAAAGCACTTTTTCGGTTTTAATATAGTCATAGCTTTGGAGAAAATGTATGTTATTGAAATGGTTTGAACAGCGTGTAGATCCCTATCCTTCTAAAAATCTAGATCAACCATTACCGAAAGATTTCTTCCCGTTTGTTTGGCAATGTGCTGAAGGTTTAAAACATTATCTGATTATTTTGGTGATGTTAACCGCAGCAACTGCCAGTTTTGAAGCGTTATTTTTCTCACAAATTGGACACTTGGTCGATTGGCTCAGCCAAAGCCATCCCAATCAGTTTTTTCAGCAGCACGCAAAACAACTGCTGATGCTGGTCGGGGTTTTAGTGGCCAATATTATGTTTGCAACAATGCAATCTATTATCCGCCATCAGATTTTGTTTAGCTCATTTCCAATGCGCCTCAGATGGCGTTTTCATAATTTAATGATGCAGCAAAGTCTGGATTTTTTCTCGAATGAGTTCTCAGGGCGTTTGGCTGCCAAAATTATGCAAACAGCACTTGCTGTACGCGAATTTTGGGTCATTTTGGGTGATATTTTAGCTTACGTGATCATCTATTTTATTTCTGTCAGTTTGATGCTTGGAAATGTTGCGCCCAGTTTATTAATTCCGCTGTTTGTATGGCTAGGACTATTTGTACTCGCTGCAACTTTCTTTGTACCGCGTATGATCCAAATCTCAAAAAAACAAGCCGATGCGCGTGCTGTAATGACGGGTCGTATTACCGATGCCTATACCAATATTCAAACGGTTAAATTATTTGCACATACTCAACGTGAAAGTCAGTATGCCAAAGCATCTATGCAAGAATTTATGGTCACTGTCTATAAGCAAATGCGCCTTGCAACATTGTTTGAACTGAGTTTAAAACTGCTGAGCGCCGTTCTGTTTATTGGTGTGTTGGGTACAGCAGTTTACTTATGGACACTCGGACAAGTCGAGCTAGGTATTATTGCAGCAACAACTGCCATGATTTTAAAACTCAACAGTTTAAGTGAATTTGTCATGTGGCAGATTTCCATGCTTTTTGAAAATATTGGCACAATTCAAGACGGAAAAAATACCCTTGCCCAAACAGTTTCAATTGTTGATCCGCCGAATGCTCAACCGTTACAACTCACACAAGGCGGAAAAATCGAGTTTAAAGACGTTTGTTTTTCATATAATCAATATCGTCATGTCATTGATCATTTCAATTTAACGATTCAACCAGGTGAAAAAATCGGAATCGTTGGTCGATCAGGTGCAGGTAAATCTACACTTATTCAATTATTGCTACATTTTTATGATATTCAAAAAGGTGCCATCGAAATTGACGGGCAAAATATCGCTGAAGTCACACAAGATAGTCTAAGACAACATATCGCATTAGTGACACAAGATACATCGTTACTTCATCGCACTGTTGCCGACAATATCCGTTATGGACGCAATGATGCCAGTGACGAGCAATTTGATTATGCTATTGAAAAAGCTAAGGTTAAAGAATTTATTGAGGCTTTGTCTGACGCCCGAGGTCGTAAAGGCTTAGAGGCTTATGTCGGTGAGCGCGGTGTTAAGCTCTCAGGTGGACAACGTCAACGTATTGCGATTGCACGTGTTTTTCTAAAAGATGCTCCGATTTTGATTTTAGATGAAGCAACCAGTGCGCTAGATTCAGAAGTTGAAGCAGCAATTCAATCGAGTCTAAACGATCTTATGGCAGGTAAAACGGTTATTGCAATTGCCCATCGCCTATCTACAATTGCTAAAATGGATCGAATTGTTGTTCTTGATCAAGGGCAAATTGTTGAACAAGGTTCACACACAGAACTTCTAGAAAAACATGGCATTTATGCTCAACTCTGGCAACGCCAAACTGGCGGTTTCTTGGTAGATTAAGTATTTTTAACTTTTGTTTTTGAAAAAAAACAGGTATAACTCACTGCAATCATTGATTTTAATTATGGAGTTGTTATGAATCATCCAAATGATTTGAAATATGCAGCATCTCATGAATGGGCACGTATTGAAGGTGATCTTGTCGTTACTGGTATTACAGATCATGCACAAGATGCTTTAGGTGATTTGGTCTATGTTGAAGTTCCTGAGCTTGATCGTCAACTAGATGCTGGTGAACAAGCTGGTGTTGTTGAATCTGTAAAAACAGCTTCTGACATTTATGCGCCAATTGCAGGTGTTGTAGTTGAAGTTAACCCTGCTTTAGAAGATGAACCAGAATTGGTCAATAATGATCCATATGGTGCAGGTTGGATGTATAAAATTAAACCTGATAATATCGCAGATGTAGAAAAATTGCTTTCTGCTGACGAGTATGAAGAAGGTTTATAATTTTATAGACCGATAAAAAAGCACAGATTTTTCTGTAATGCCAGTCAGTTAAGCAAAAAAATGCAAATTGCTGTAAAAATGAGTGTATGCAAATACACTCATTTTTTTTATGAATTTATCACATCATTTAGATTTAACACGCCAACAAACATTACCCTCAC
>NZ_BKNN01000082.1 GCF_008993995.1 Acinetobacter brisouii | reverse complement strand
AACCTATCATTTTAAAGTGCTTTTTATTGATAAATTTATCTAAAGATAAATTTATTTTTTTGTTTTATCTAAGAAATTTAATAACTAAAAGAGAGAATCATTTATCTTATATTTATATAAAACTATATTTTTTTAACAAAAACATAAATATAAACATTCAAATTATATTTTAAAAAAATCTAAGAAATCATTATATTAATACAATACTCTGCACATAGATTTTTCAACTGTTGCTTACTCATAAGCCAATTACAATAAAGCCGAGTCAATGAGTTGCTCGGCTTTATCTGTGTAAAAGAATATTAATAAATCGCCATATGATTGCGGTGAATCATTTCCAAAGAACGCGCTTCACCTAACACCTGAAACACCTTATCAGATGCTAAACCTTTCACAATCTCAGCAGAACGTGAGCTAAAATTGACACGCCCGACAGCAATACGACGGCCATCGGTGTCCACACATTCAACCACATCACCACGATCAAAATGCCCTTCGACAGCTTTTACACCGACAGGCAACAAGCTACGATGTTTTTTCTTAATCGCTTCTACCGCGCCATCATCAATCACCAAACGACCTGCTGTTTGTAAATGTGCAGCAAGCCATTGCTGATGTGCTGTCATACGGTCATTATCGGTCACAAATAACGTGCCAAGCATTTCACCAGACATCAGCCGTGAAAGCACCAGATCACTATCACCACTTGCAATCAAGGTTGGGCAGCCTGATTTCGCTGCTAAACGTGCCGCACGAACTTTGGTGACCATGCCACCACGTCCAAGCAAACCACCGCCACCAGCCATTTCAAACAAGCTTTCATCAAGTGCGCGCACACTCGATAAAAGTTTTGCATCTGGATTTGAGCGTGGATCTGCATCGAACATGCCCTGCTGATCAGTCAAAATAATCAACAAATCAGCATGTACTTGACCCGCAACCATTGCCGCCAAAGTATCATTATCACCAAAACGAATTTCGTCTGTCGATACCGTGTCATTTTCATTGATGACTGGAATCACGCGCCATTCGATCAAGTGTTGCAGTGCATCACATGAGTTTAAATAGCGACGGCGATCTGCCAAATCATCGTGAGTCAATAACACCTGTGCCGTCTGAATGTGATGTTTTTCGAGAACACTTGACCAAGTCTGAATCAAGCCCATCTGCCCAATGGCAGCACAGGCTTGTAGACTCGGCAAATCGGTGGGTCGTGCGGCAAGTTTCATACGTACCATGCCCTCTGCCACAGCGCCAGATGAAACCAAAATGATTTCATGCCCAGAACGATGCAAATCGGCAATTTGACTTGCCCAATGAGAAATTGCATCGAGGTCTAAGCCCTGACCATTTGCTGTGAGTAAAGAAGAGCCGATTTTCACAACGATACGTTTACAGCCAGTTAGCTGACGTTGCCCATTCACCACTTCAATCATTATGTCCTCAGTCGTACTTATCGTACGTATATTACTTCTACTTCGTCGTCTTCATCATCATCGAAGTCATCATCGTCACCACCTAGACGCTGTGCTCTACGCATTGCACGATAAGCTTCTTTGGCAGCCAATGTCTGCTCACGTGTTTCAGCTTCAAGCTGATCACGGAAGGCTTTCATTTCTGCTGCATATTCAGGATCTTCAACTTCACGTTCACGCTGTTCTTCGATCTGATCCATCAAATAATACACAACATCTTTTGTGCCTTCTTCAAGCAATCCAGATGTTCTGAATACTGGGCCTGTCCACTCTAACTCTGTCAAAATGTGCTGACACCATTCTTCACGGTTTTCTTCATCAATCTGATCAAGTTTGTTCAATACCAAAACCACAGGCAATTTAGACAAAGTTGGAGAGAATTTTTTCAATTCGCCCAAAATCGCTTTGGCATTATGTGCAGGGTCAGAACCATCAATCGGTTGTACGTCAACAATATGCAACAAGATACGTGTACGCGCCAAATGTTTCAGGAAGCGAATCCCTAGACCTGCACCTTCTGCCGCCCCTTCGATCAAACCTGGAATGTCCGCCATAACAAACGAACGATGACGGTCAGCATCCACAACGCCAAGGTTAGGCACCATAGTGGTAAATGGATAATCTGCCACTTTTGGTTTTGCCGCAGATACGGCACGAATAAAGGTTGATTTACCTGCATTAGGCATACCGAGTAAGCCAACATCTGCAAGGACTTTCAACTCTAGACGAACTTCACGGAATTCGCCTTTAATGCCTGTAGTGAACTTACGTGGAGCACGGTTGGTTGATGATTTGAAGTGGGTATTGCCCAAACCACCATCACCGCCTTGTGCGACAAGAACGCGTTGACCATTTTCAACCAAGTCACCAATAATGTCGCCTGATTCAGTATCTACAATTGTTGTTCCTACAGGAACTTTTAAAATGACGTCGGGTGCGCCACGACCAGCACAGTTTGCGCCTGCACCATTTTTTCCACGTTCAGCGCGGAATTTACGGGTATAACGATAATCGACCAAGGTACTGGTATCGTTGTCAGCCTGAATATATACGCTGCCGCCACGACCACCATCACCACCATCTGGACCACCAAATGGGACAAATTTTTCACGGCGAAAACTGGCTACGCCATTGCCACCGTCGCCAGCCTCTACGGTAATGACTGCTTCATCAACAAAGCGCATCTGCCAATCCTCTAAAACTCTAAAACCGCCTATTCTGCCATATTTTAATAAATTTCTCGAATAGAAAAATGACACAATTGATTTTTATCGTTTATACAGCTCAATTTTTCTTATGTTGAAGAATCAATTCAAGATTTTGTTCAATCCACACAACCAATTGCGTGATCTGCTGTGCTGCACTTTCTCCGAGTTCCGTGAGCTGATATTCAACACGTGGCGGCACTTCTGGATAGACCGTTCGAGTGACAAAACCATCTTTTTCCAAAGTTTTTAAGGTTTGTGTCAACATTTTCTCACTGACACCATCAATTCGTTTTCTCAATTGACTAAAACGCTGCACACCTTCGCTCAGACAGCGCAATACCAGAACTGCCCATTTACTGGTGAGATGTTCCAAAATTTCGCGTGATGGACATTGACTGGATAAAACATAACCAATTAAATTTTGTTTAGACTGTGTCATAGCGAAATTCTCACCTTTAGCTCATTAACTTACTTTTAGGTATGTACTTACTTTTAGTAAGTTTTGAATTTATGATCATAGCATACAATCAATTGCAGCACTTCATTCTGAGGAGATTAAAATGAAAATCGCAATTACAGGTGCAACAGGTCAGCTTGGACAATATGTTATTGAATTTTTATTAAAGACAGAGAACGCTCAAAATATTGTAGCGTTAGTCCGTGATCTTGATAAAGCACAGTCTTTAAAACAACAAGGTATTGATGTTCGTTATTTTAATTATGATGAACCTGAATCTTTAGCACCTGCACTTCAAGGCGTAGATAAATTACTGCTCATTTCAGCCAATGAAGTCGGTCGCCGCACACCACAGCATCAAGCTGTGATCGAAGCTGCCAAACAAGCGCAAGTGAAACATCTTGTTTATACCAGTTTATTAAATGCAACACATTCGCCCTTGTCTTTAGCCAAAGAACACCAAGAAACTGAAGCCTTAATCCAACACAGTGGTCTCAATTACACTTTCTTACGCAACAACTGGTACAGTGAAAATTACTTAGGAACCTTAGCTCAAGTCATCGAACAAGGTGTCTTATATGGTGCAGCAGGTGAAGGGAAAATCAGCTCAGCTTCACGCCAAGATTATGCAGAAGCAGCAGCTAAAGTACTGACCAGTTCAGGTCATCAACAAAAACTTTATGAATTGGCTGGATCAGAGAGTTATACCCTTACTGAACTCGCAGAGAGCATTAGCCAAATATCAGGAAAAACAATTCATTATCAAAACTTGACTGCCCAAGAATATACAGATGCTTTACTTGCAGCAGGATTACCCGAAGGATTAGTTCATGTGATTGTCGATGCTGATCTACAAGCTGCTCAAGGTGCCATGTATAGCGAGTCAAAAGATCTAGAAAATTTGATTGGTCACACCACAACATCTATTCAGACATTGATTCAGCAACAACTTGATAAAGCATAGCAATAAAAAACCCAGTCAGGTGACTGGGTTTTTCTTATTGACCGAGCAACAAACTTATGCTTTTGTGCTTGGTACTTTTGGATAGCTCACGCCGCTCATTTGCTCAGCGATACGCAATACTTGGCAGCTATAACCTACTTCGTTGTCATACCAAACGTAAGCAGTTAAACGGTTGCCAGATACGATGGTTGCTTGCGCATCGAAGATACCTGCACTACGTGAACCAATAAAGTCGCTTGAAACTACTTCAGTTGAGTTGGTATAGCCAATTTGACCTTGCAATGCTGAACCAATTGAAATTTGGCGAACATATTCGTTCACTTCATCACGATCAATTTCTTGATCTAGAGTTAAGTTCAAAATCGCCAAAGATACGTTTGGTGTAGGAACACGTACTGAGTTACCTGTCAATTTACCTTTCAATGCTGGCAATGCTTTCGCCACAGCTTTCGCCGCGCCAGTTTCGGTAATCACCATGTTCAAAGTTGCAGCACGACCACGACGATCTGCCTTGTGATAGTTATCAATCAAGTTTTGATCATTGGTAAATGAGTGAACAGTTTCAACATGACCATTCAATACTTTGTATTTGTCGTCCAACACTTTTAACAATGGAGTAATTGCGTTAGTCGTACAGCTTGCAGCAGAGATCAGTTTATCTTCATCTAAAATGTCTGCGTGGTTCACACCAAATACGACATTTTTCATTTCGCCTTTTGCTGGAGCAGTCAATACAACACGTGCAACGCCAGGGCATTTCAAGTGTTGAGCAAGACCATCAGCATCACGCCATTTACCTGTATTGTCAATTAACAGTGCATTTTCAATACCATACTGAGTGTAATCCACTTCTGATGGGTTTGAAGCGTAAATCACTTTGATGAAGTTACCATTGGCAATAATTGCTTCATTTTCTTCGTCTACAGAAATTGTACCTGCAAAAGAACCATGAATTGAGTCACGGCGTAACAAAGAAGCACGCTTAGCCAAGTCACCGTCTGAAGTTTTACGAACAACAATCGCTTTAATGTTTAAACCACGACCAATACCTGTTTGCTCGATGATTAAACGTGCCAAAATACGACCAATACGACCAAAACCGTAAAGCACAACATCTTTCGGTTCTACTTCAGCAGCACGACCATTGATGGCTTGTACAGCATTTGCAACAAAAGCGTCAATATCGCCGCCTTTTTCTTTGTATTCAACAGCAAGTTTGCCAAGATCTACTTCTGCAGAACCGATATTCTCGATTTTTGCCAACGCTTCTAAAATTGGGAAAGTATGAACAACTGACAACTCAACATCTACAATACGAGTACGACGGTGAGCTTTTAAAATTTGAATTACTGAACGGTTAACAAGTGCGCGACCATAAACAGAAGTTACAATATTTTTTTCACGGTATAATTTACCGATCAAAACGATCATTTTTTCTGCGATTTCTTCGCGGTTTTTCCAACGACCCTGATGTTCTGCATGTAGAGCGATAATCGTTTCTTTGCTCACAAGTACGTCCTCAATTTATAGAAGTGTTTATCGCGAGCAATTTTAAAGGAAAATAGCGAAGTTTGAAATTAAAATAACGATAGTATTATCATAAAAGGATTATACCATCGTCATATTTATAAAAAAATATAATACATTCATAGAAAAAATGAATATAAAACTCATCTAATTAGTTTATTTTTATTCATCTTTACGATGAGAAGCAGTACGTTCAGAGAATTTTTCAATATTGGTAATCAAAGCCTGACGTTTGCGTTGTTGAAGATAAATATGCCACATTCCCTCTAAAACTAAAATACCCACAGCACACCAAATTGGAATATAGGTAAACCATTCTTCTGAGTGAATTTTTTCTCCTAAAATCACTGCTGAGATTGCAAGCAATACAGGTTCAAGATAACTCAGCAAACCAAATAACACCATCGGTAAATAACGACTCGCCAGAATATAACTCCCCAAACCAATGGCACTTAGCACCCCAAGCCCAGTGACCGCAGCAATCAGATGCGGCTGTTCAAGAAAAGTGCTCCAAGGTAGTGTCCAAGTCTGAATAAAGTAAATTGCCACAGGCAGCATCAAGACATTGTCCCACCAAAACCCGCCTAAATGATCTGTCTTGATCATCTTACGCAGAAAGAAATAAGCAGAATACCCTAGAGCAACCAGTAGCGTTTCCCATGCAATCGTGCCCATCCGCCAAATTTCATGCACAACGCCAAGTACTGCACACAGTACGGCAATTTTTTGAAACCAAGAGAGTTTTTCTTTATAAAACACGCTCCCAACCAAAACCAAAACCAATGGCAACAGGAAGTAGCCTAAAGAAACCTGCATGCCACGACCATGCATTGGTGCCCATAAAAACAACCATAATTGAACTGCTGCCAGTACCGAGGTTAAGATCAGCAATAAGAAAAATGAAGGTTTTTGCTTTACTCGATCATAGATTTGACGAATTAGTTTTAAATCACCACTAAACCACATAAACAGGGTTAAAAACGGTAAGAGAGAAATCATTCTCCAGCCAAAAGTCTGTGAACCATCAAAGATTTTCAAAAACTGACTGTAAAAATACAAAATACCAAATACTGTAGAGGCTAAAACGGAAAGAAAGATACCTTTAACCATCTACATCCCCACCCAACACACTACAAAAAAACATAAAATAACCAAATACTTTTCAATCAAAAATCTGGGAGAGAGTATCGGTTAGATTTCACAAAAAATTTATACCAAATACTCAAAAATTCAGCGCTCGATTATAGCG
>NZ_BKNN01000081.1 GCF_008993995.1 Acinetobacter brisouii | reverse complement strand
TTTACAAGCGCAAGGTATCAAAATAAGTATGTATGCTGTGCGCCAAATAAAAAAATCAAATCAGTTGTATTGTAAGCGCCATAAGCGTTTCAAAAGAACCACGAACAGTGATCACAACCGTTCTATTGATGACAATTTACTCAAGCAACAGTTTTCAATGACGAAGCCTAATCTTGCGTGGTCGAGTGACATTACCTACATTTGGACGGCTAAGGGCTGGTTGTACTTGGCAGCTGTCAAAGATCTTTACACGAAACAGGTTGTTGGCTATAGCTTAAATGAGCGCATGACAGCCAAGCTTGTTTGTGATGCATTGAATATGGCTATTCGAAATCAGAAACCTGCTAAAGATCTCATTGTACATTCAGACAGAGGCAGCCAATATTGCAGTAATGAATATCGAAACTTACTTGAGAAATTTGATTTTCAGGGTTCAATGAGCAAAAAAGGCGACTGCTTTGATAATGCACCGATAGAGAGTTTCTGGGGCATACTCAAAAATGAACTAGTCCATCATCGCAACTACAAAACAAGGGAAGAAGCCAAAGCGGATATTACAAAATATATAGAGTTATTTTATAATCAACGAAGAATTCAAAAAGGCTTGGATTTTAAGACACCAAATCAAATGGCAGAAGACTTTTATCGGTTAGCTGCCTAGAATCTCCCAAGTGAAAGTCTCCTGCTAATTCAGCACACATCATGTTGATTAAACAGTTGGTACAGCAGTTTGATAACTACCAAATTGATGATTATGCAAATGAGCATCTTACATGTGTGATGGAAGCTTTTAACATCTTAAAGCCACACCTAGCAGACTTAAATCTTTGTTGGAATCAGCCTAATACATTTATTCAGACCATTGATGGATTAGAAACGACCATAGCTGATTTGCTTAACCAATTTTGTAGCAAACTGTATGAGCTGTCACATAGTACAGACTTTAAAGAAGCTATCAGAGCTAGAGCAAGGCGATCTATTAGCCACTTTGAGAGGGGGAAAGCATATATTAATCAGCTACGCTCTGAAAACAAAAACCTTGTAATTGTTCGAGTGGACTTAAGCCTTCCTAAAGGAAAGAAACAGATATCTCTTGATGAGATAAAGATAGCCTTTGCGAGTTTTTTACAAGCATTACGTCGCAAATCATCATTAGATATGAAGGGATACATATGGAAACTAGAGTATGGTGCTAAAAAATCATTTCACTACCACTGTCTCTTTTTTCTCGATGCTCGTAAACACAGCTTTGATATCAAGCTAGCTCAAATGATTGGAGAAATTTGGTCACAAAAAATTAATGGGCAAAATTGCTATTTTAACTGTCATACAGACGAATACACCAAACACCTAAAATGCAAAGTGCTTGGAAAAGTCGCATCTAGTGATGATGAAAAATACGACGTCCTAATTAATGTGATGCTTCGATATTTTTGTAAGTCAGACCAATTCATTGTGCATAAAAGCATCATGAACAAAAAAACCTTTGACACAGGGCGTACTTCATCCGTTCGGAAACATTTAGGCCGACCTGTAACAATTTAATTGATCACGAATAATACGAGGCAAATACCATGAATCAATTCTCAACTACTCCAACATTTCAATCTAGTTGGAATATTCCCGAACTACTAAAACCGATTTCTCCATATATGAGTAACCTTACTGTAAATACCTTTTTGGCAGAGATCGAAGCACAAGCTATTTTGATTGAAAAAGGCATTTTTAAACCTTTCAACAGAGATAAGCAGAAAATGCCTACTCCAAGTTGCTCTAAATTTTTTTCCCAGTTGAGAAATTTACAGCAATTACAGCGTGACTTTACCTTAACGATGAATCCATATTTACAGGTTCTTTTTGAAGATATGATACTTCCTGATCATCAGTTTCAATATAGTGACCCTACTGCTTACATCACTGAGACTCACTCGCGCTTACAGCGTAGTATTTTGAGCAATAAATGTGCATTACATGCTCAAAAACATCGAGATGTACTCAATAAGGAAGTCACTTTCCAGAAAAGCAATTTTACTAAACTCTTAAAACTTCATGAGCAAGTAGATTGTTACTTTTTAGAACTCCCATCTTTGTATAAGGATTGGTCACAAACTTGCCAAACTACAGAGGAAAAAGAGCGATTATTTGTTGAAGCGACTAAAAGCTTTCTACATAAATCACATCAGTCTCAGTCATTTCATGAAAAATTATGCAATATGCAATGGCGTGTGGTTAAAGGCCTAAATGGCAACTTAGTGGCACAAGTCGTGATGTATGTGACTGGTAACAGCATAAATTATGAATCTGAATTTCAAACCCTATGGGCTTCTGCTTGTTCAGAAAAAGATCCTAGTCTTAATGCACAGGCATATATTCAAAGCATGTTTTGTTATACAGGCGGAGAACAGCTTAACAAGCAATGGAAACATATTTTTGACCAATATCAACTTCCATTAAAACTGTATTACTACCAATCACGCCATGTGAGCTACATGTGGAAAGAATATACAGGGAATGTCTAAGTCTTTAATGAAACGCTCCTCGGAGCGTTTCACTCTTAAAATTATTGATCACACATTGAGAGTACTATTTATGAGCCGCCTAACTAAACTTGACCGCATGACATCAGAAGAAATACTTATGGAAACGAAGCGCTTTTGGGATTCACCTCAAGATGCATACTTTCCACCAGAAACCGTTGCTATCGTTTTTGATGTATCACTTTCTTGGTTACAATTAAAACGCTGTGTAGGTGGAGGCATTCCATTTACAAAAGCAAGTGCTCGAAGAATTCGGTATCAGAAACAAGATATTTTAGAATTCTTCGATCAGAAAAAATTGCAGAATACATCTATCGTTAGCAGCTTTTAAAAGCTGCTTTTTTATTGGTTAGCATTCATTTTTTTGTAGCCGCCATGTAGCCATGGCATCCAAAAATATGTAGCCACCATGTAGCCATGAATATATAATCCATATGTTGCTCAATAGACTTAAATATTGCATAAAAATTAATAAACAATTGAAATACAACAATTATGTATTGATCATTATTGCTTAATATTACATATTTTTACAAAATACATTGAACTTTAGGGTTCAAGGGTAACGACATGCAGCGGCATCTTCGGAGTACTATTTTACTATTGCAGTAAATATAAATAAGCTGAATTTCCTCTATGTAGCTTTAATTCTTATTCCCAGTCTTTCCAGCTTTGCATTGCCTTCCAAATATGAATCGCGTCAACGGTTGCTTTCACATCATGTGCCCGCACCATACATGCACCTTGCTGAATTGAAAGCAAATGGGCTGCAACACTCCCAACAGCACGTGCTTTTGCATCTACCTCATCCACAACAGCGCCAATAAAACGCTTTCGAGACAATGCCGATAAAATCGGATAACCCAATTCATTCAACTTCCATAACTCATTGAGTAGTTGTAGGTTATGCGCTGTATTTTTAGCAAAACCAAAACCTGGATCAATCAAAATATTTTCCGCTACAATGCCTGCTTGTTGTGCCAAATGAATTTTTTGTCTTAATTCTGTGATAACTTCAAGGGTAACGTGCTTATAATTTGCCAACTGATTCATTGTGGTTGGCTCACCACGCATATGCATCAAGATCACAGGAACTTGAAGTTCTGCTGCTGTTTCCAATGCGTTTGGACGAGTCAATGCACGAACATCATTCCAAATATGAGCGCCAGCACCTACCGCTTGACGCATCACCTCAGGTTGACTGGTGTCAATTGACAAAATCACATCTTGGTCAGATAGCGCTTCAACCACAGGAATGACACGTGCTAACTCTTCCTCAACTGTAACTTCTGCTGCACCTGGACGTGTGGATTCTCCACCAATATCAATCACGGTCGCACCATCAGCGATCATTTGAATGGCATAATCTACAGCTGGTTGTTGGGAATTATGCAAACCACCATCGCTAAATGAGTCAGGAGTTACATTCAAAATTCCCATTACATGGGGTTGTGATAAATCTAGAAACTTTGATCCACAGTTGAGTTGACGTTGTGGCAAAGAAACGTATTGCATAACCCGATCCTAAAAAAATTTTCATTAGTTTAAAATAAAAAAGAGCCACCGAAGTGACTCTTTTAACGATCAACTCATCGCTGGTAATGGCGGAGGCGTCGATGGACCATCTTTTGGCGGTTCTAAATCAGAAACAGGATTTTCCGCAACATAGACTTTAGGTGGACGCGGTTCACGTCCTTCCATAATATCTAGTACTTGCTCGCGATCAATCGTTTCCCATTCCATTAAGGCTTTAACCATCACATGGGCTTTTTCTTTATTATTTTCAAGAATATCCCATGCAACTTTATATTGCTCATCAAGAATACGACGAACTTCTGTATCAACTTGCTGTTGTGTTGCCTCAGAAATTGTACGGCTACCAATACTGCCTAAGAATGATTGCTGGCTATCATCTTCATAGACCATAACACCCATTTTGTCAGACATACCGTATTTGGTCACCATAGCCCGTGCAATTTTAGTTGCACGTTCAAAGTCATTTGATGCACCTGTAGACTGCTGGTTAATAAAGATCTCTTCAGCAATACGACCACCAAACAAAATTGAGATTTCATTCAGCATTTTGTGCTTGTAATTACTGATTTGATCTTGTTCAGGTAACTGCCAAGTCACACCTAACGCCCAGCCACGCGGCATAATCGTAACTTTATGCACAGGATCAGTTCCTGGTAGAACTTCTGCCACAATCGCATGACCAGACTCATGATAAGCTGTCGCACGACGCTCTTCATCACGAATGATCATGGATTTACGTTCAGGTCCCATATAAATCTTGTCTTTAGCATCTTCAAAATCGTGCATATCGACCGTATTTTTATTACGGCGAGCTGCAAATAAAGCTGCTTCATTCACAAGGTTTGCCAATTGAGCACCTGAAAATCCTGGTGTACCACGTGCAAGAACTTTTACATCAACACCTGTAACAGATGGCAATTTACGTAAATGCACATTCAGAATTTGTTCGCGACCTTTAATGTCTGGTAAACCCACCATCACCTGACGGTCAAAACGACCTGGACGAAGTAATGCTTTATCAAGAACATCGGCACGGTTTGTCGCCGCAATCACGATAATGCCTTCATTACCCTCAAAACCATCCATTTCAACCAACATCTGGTTCAAAGTCTGTTCACGCTCGTCATGACCACCACCTGTACCTGAACCACGATGGCGACCCACTGCATCAATCTCGTCAATAAAGATGATACATGGCGCATGACGTTTGGCTTGTTCAAACATGTCACGAACACGCGAAGCACCAACACCTACAAACATTTCAACGAAATCAGAACCCGAAATACTAAAGAAAGGGACTTTTGCTTCACCCGCAATCGCCTTGGCAAGTAAAGTTTTACCTGTACCTGGAGGACCAACCATCAAAACGCCTTTAGGAATAGATGCACCTAAACGTTTAAACTTAGCGGGATCTTTCAAGAAATCTACAATTTCAACAACTTCTTGTTTCGCTTCATCACAGCCTGCAACATCGGCAAATGTGACTTTGATTTGATCTTCAGCAAGCATTTTGGCTTTTGACTTACCAAAACTCATTGGTCCGTTTTTACCGCCTGCTCCACCACCCATGTTACGCATAAAGAACATAAATAGCAGAATAATCAAAAGCACTGGGAAACTTGCGATGAGTAGTTGCATCAAAACACCTTGACGTTGTGGTGCAGTACCTTCAACCACAACATTGTTTTTGATCAAACTCGGCATAAGTTCAGGGTCTTGAACCGCAGGGCGAATACTTTCAAAATCTGAACCATTCTTTTTTTCGCCAGTGATTTTTTCGCCATCGATAGTGACTTGTTTAATTTGACCTGCATTTACCGCAGCAACAAACTCTGAATAGTTCATTTCTGACGGTTTCTTGTGATCACCGAGATTGCTGAAAATTAATATCAGTACTCCAAGTATCACCAGCCACAACAAGGCGTTTTTGAAGAGATCGCTCAAAGCTTTATTCCCATATCATCAATCTAATTTAATCATGCCCTATTTCTAGGATGATTTATTCTCAAACAAGCGAGTCGTCACACTCAAGTTACTTCAAATTGTACAACATGCACAATTTTTATTGACTTGGCAAGTCAACTTTATTGCGATGTCTTCTTACGACCCTGCCCAATCAGAAAAACTTCTTTTGAACGTGCGCGAGACGCTGCTGGTTTCGCTGTTTTCAATACATCAAAACTGTCAACAACCTGTTTACGAAACTCATCAAATCCTGTGCCTTGGAAAACTTTTACAACAAATTGCCCTTTAGGTCCTAAAACTTTTTGAGCAAAATCGAGTGCCAATTCACATAAATAGATTTGACGTGGTTGATCAACAGCCCTATTACCTGATGTATTGGGGGCCATATCTGAAATTACAACGTCAACCTGACGCCCATTTAAAATATTTAACAATTTTTCGAAAACTTCCTGCTCTCTGAAGTCACCTTGTAAAAAAGTAACATCTGGGAGCGCATCCATTTCCAAAATATCAGAAGCGATCACTAAACCTTTTTCCCCAACAAGTTGACCTGCAATTTGTGACCAGCTTCCTGGAGCTGCTCCCAAATCAACAACGGTCATGCCGGGTTTAATCAGTTTGTATTTGTCTTGGATTTCAAGAAGCTTATATGCAGCACGCGCACGATAGCCTTCCTTTTGTGCTTTTTTCACAAAGGGATCGTCTAAATGTTCTCTCATCCACGCACGACTACTTTTAGACAGTTTTTGGTTGGTAATGCGTGTTGCCATAATCATCTATATTTAAAAACATCAATTTTATATTGTACGAAAAAAACGTTGTACTTGCAGTATACATCTGTGCAGAAACACATGAGTTTTTTTGATGCTACTTATCGTTAATTTACCACTTGTTGATTTTTTAAATTGAGCCAAAATAAAAACACTGATCTTCAATTTATGCTGATCAAGCGACTGACACAAACAAT
>NZ_BKNN01000080.1 GCF_008993995.1 Acinetobacter brisouii | reverse complement strand
AGATTCATGCACGTGTAGCAGTCCTCAACAGATTTACGGAATTAGGTCGACCACTTACCCAAGTTACGCCTTAAATTTGGCTCAATTAGGGGCGCTTTGCATTTCAAATCTTTGTGCAACAAAGCCGCTCTATTTCAGTAATCCCATATTTTATAAAACGACCTATTTCTACTGAAAATGTTCCTCCTATAAAAATAAGAGAGATGAGACAAAAATGGCAAGATATCGTACTACTTCATGGTGTAACGACAGGCCGTAACATTAAGTCAGGTAAGGCAATTTATATGTGGCTATATAGAAACGATCAAAATTGGCTACTGACATTTAATTCAGGACATTTATCACAACCTCAAGCCCGAAAAAATAAAATAAATTGGTCTATACGTGATTTTTCAATAACCAAAGAATTATTCAAAGTTTTATATCGTTCAAATAATGACTTAGCTTGTCCAAGAATGTCAAAAAGCTGGTTCCTCAATCAGTTATCCAAAGGAAATTCCATTTCCAAGAATTTGCACCAACTGCCTTTAAGCTCCAAATTTCTTTCAACTTATTCTGAAGATACAATAGCTTATCAAATACGGAGAATTACCCATGCCATGATCAGGCTTGGATATACAGAATCCAGTACTAAAGATAGATGGCGGATATTGCGACTTGCAGGATTAAGTAAAGAAAGGATTACTCAAGAAGCCCAAATTTTCCTAAATATCATTTGTGAGAAGAAGATTTATGCACATTAAACGCCTCCCTTTAGATACATTGATTACAGGTATAGGACGACTATTTAAATATGATGATAACCCCTGGTTTATTAATCTGTGGGGAGAATCCGAAGAGTCTAAAGCAAAATATTACACCTCTTTTTCCCACATGCATTTGTTGGCCAAACGTAGAATTATCAACTCCACCCAAAATGAGCATCGAAAGTCTGGATTTCACCTAAAATTCAGATGTCCCTTACCAGCAGAGTGGATGTCTTTTGCCCAGTCTAAATCACAATTTCACTTTTTTGGGTTTGATGCTCTGGCAACGTTTTCAAATGAAGCTCAAACCGTTAAGCAAGTCCATATTCAATTGCCACAGCTTGAATTAGCAAGAGCATTCTTCTTTCAGAATGCTTATCTCACTCGATCTGCGCTTGAGTTGAATGTGCTGGCAGAAGACTTTGATATTCAGAACAAGACTGATCATTACCTGATTAATGTTCTTCCCTCATGTGAGGGTTCACTTGCACTTTCTCATTTCAATAAACCTGGGTTTCGTCGATTTCTTGCATATTTGCTCCTGAATAAAAATATAAGAGCTTCATACGAAAGCATTGCTCAACAGTGTCAAGCTTTTGAAAGCATTAACAATACGGTAAGAACATGGAACTTTAGTTTCATCCCTCCCAATTTAACAGACGTAAACATTGAGGCACACGGTTATTACGACAGGTTAACCAATACGTTTAAGATTGATGAAATCATTGGCTTTTCTGGGCTCTCCACCCATATTGATAAGCCTGTTTATTTTCATCACGATAAATTCTCTAAAGCCTCAAAAAAATCGGGTAATACCAGCACCATCCCACCAAAACCGAATCATGCAGAACCCAAACTTAATGATGAGGAAGAAGCAACGCCTAGCAACAAGCCTACTATTGTAGATGGTCCAACCACTTTACTTGATTTTGATGATCCATTTGAAACTGGGAAAGTCGCAGATAAAACTGGTACAAAAAACGCTGTTATCGTGGATGATGCTCAAGAGTATATTGATGAATTAATTGGTGATGTGAATGCTGATGAACCAGGAATTAGCGGTACAGTTAAAGCTGGTGATTTTGAGGGTGCAAAGGATCAAACTGATGATGCTCATTTATACCTAGACCGTTTCTCCGCTTTTATGCAAATGCTTTATAAACTTGAGGAAAAGTATGGAATACAGTACTCACTAACTTTAAAAGTTCTGCCTGAAGTAACGGGATTTACTAAACATTTAAAGGCTGACAATAATCCACGTTGTATCGCTGAAGTACATTTTCTGCATCAAGGTCAGCATTTCATTTTACTGGAAGTTGATACATCCGATAATGCAACTCGCCTTTCAACACAATTATTAATAATAAAAGATATGAATTCTTGGGAAGAGGATTATGAAAAAATTCGTAAATTTGTGATTCAAAAAACACTCAATTGGCCGCTTGGTTTTATCAAAAAAATAGCAATTCAACAGGTTAGATTCAATCATCCACGTATTGATGATGGACAACAAATTGCCATTGAGGATTTAGATAGTTGGGCAAATCGAATTTACAATAAACTGATTAGTTTATAATAAAAGATGAGTGACTTTTGAAGTCAAACCTCACTTCAGGTAGATAAAGCCATATCAGAGGAATGGGGAAAAATTTATTTCAAATTTAAGCAAACCGATCAGAATAGCCTTTAATCCAACAACTTAACTCAATAAAATATGTTTCAGGAGAATGTAGGTTAAAAGTTATCTCCCTATTGTTATATTAATCAGATTTAACCTAATAAGAATTAATACGTTATCATTGGTAAAGTTACTTCAACAAGGCAACAACCGTAATTCAAGCATTAGCAATAAAATCGATCGTGGTACTTTGAGCAATCGTTATGCTTAAAAGACTTAAAACGCTTGGTTATAAAGCAACGCTACTTTAGCTTCCACTTAACGGTACAACAGGATTTATTCATGTCTGATAATTCACTCAAGAAAGGTAGATATACTCGCTATAGCAATAAAATTGGACTTTATTCAACAAGCCAAGACCAAATTGGTTTCTTGAATAACAATAATGATGTAGTCCTAAGTTTCCCATTTAAAGATACCATTCTTGAAGCTGGTATGAGCAAAGAAGATGTAGGCCGTGAAGAGCGCTTTTTACACCAAGAAGTCGATAGTTCTGATATTGATACATTATTTGAACCAAAAGTATTGACAAATGTCAAATATTCAGGAATTCAGGAATTCAGGAATTCAGGAAAGGCTATAGAATTCTTTGATGAAAATGGAAATTTACAACAAAACTTATTAATTAAAGGTAATAATCTTCTTGCTTTATACTCTTTACGTGAAAGATTAGCAGGGAAAGTAAAGTTAATTTATATCGACCCGCCATATAATACTGAAAGTGATAGCTTTACATATAATGATAGTTTTAACCATTCATCTTGGCTAACTTTTATGAAAAATCGCCTTGAAGTGGCAAGAGATTTACTAAAAGAAGAAGGCGTAATTTTTGTTCAATGTGATGACAATGAACAAGCTTATTTAAAAGTGTTAATGGATGAGATTTTTGGACGTAGTAATTTCTTAAACCAGATTTCAGTAAAAATGAAACAAACCTCAGGTGCATCAGGTGGTGGTGAGGACAAAAAGTTAAAAAAAAATATTGAGTATATTATTATCTATACAAAAAACATGGATGGTGATTCAGGTTTTAAGAAATTTAATGAAGTGTATGATGAAGAAGACCTCTTTACCGTAATTAAGCAAATGCGTGATGAAGGTAAGAGTTGGAAATATACCAGAGTAATCAAGAGCTTAGGAACTAGAAAACTCTTAAAGACTATCTATGATGGCTCAGGACAACCTATTGATTTATATACACATGAAAATGTTGTTATTGAACCAATATCTAAAATAAGTAAAGAAGAAAATATTTCAGAAGAGGAATGTTATTTGAAATATTTTGATTTCATATTCCGTGATACAAATGCTCAAAGCTCTATTAGAACAAGAGTAATGGATGCTATTAATAGTGAATATGATTTCGTAAGTATTGACTACACTCCAATATCAGGGAAAAGTAAAGGAAAAAAAACAACCCTATATTATAAAGGAAATAATTGTGACCTCATTGCATGGCTTAAAGATGTAGCTGTTAAGAAAAATGGGCAACTTATTAAATTAGAAAAATTAGGAACTTATTGGGATGGGTTTCCACTAAATAACCTAACAAAAGAAGGTGACGTTCTTTTCCCTAATGGAAAGAAACCAGAGCAATTACTGAAGAAAATAATAGAACTAGCAACTGATGAAGGTGATATCGTTCTTGACTACCATTTAGGTTCAGGAACAACGTGTGCTGTCGCCCACAAAATGAATCGTCGCTGGATTGGCATTGAACAAATGAACTATATCGAAGACATTACATTAAAGCGATTAACAAAAGTCATTGACGGTGAACAAAGCGGTATTTCTAAGGCCGTGAATTGGCAAGGTGGTGGTTCATTTGTTTATTTTGAACTAAAAAAATATAACCAAGACTTTTTAGATAAAATCATAGCAGCCAATAGTAAAGGTGAGCTAGATGACGTTTACACTGAAATGGCTAAAAATGCCTTCTTGAGGTTTTGGTTCGACAAAAACGAATTTGAAAAAGATGAAAACTTCCGTTCATTGGATTTAGATCAGCGTAAAGAATTACTGATCGGTATTTTAGATGAGAACCAACTTTATCTGAATCATGCAGATATGCATGATAGTCGTTACCATGTCACAGATGAAGAAATGGCTTTAACCGATCTATTCTATGGGGCGAACAATGACTAAAAGCACAAAAACCAAAGTCAAAGATACATTGTCGCAGTTCTTGTTTAATCAAATTGAATCAAATCCTGAATATCAGGAATGGGCTAGAGATTATCAACTCCCGACTTACATCACCGATAATCTTTCAAAGTCATTACGAGATTATCAGGAAGTTGCCATCAAGCACTTTATTTGGCTATTTGAGCAAGACCCAAATCAAGCCAAGCATTTGTTGTTTAATATGGCGACAGGTACGGGTAAAACGCTCACAATGGCTGCTGCTATCCTGTATCTATATCAAAAAGGCTACCGCAATTTTGTATTTTTGGTACACCAGTTGCAAATTAAAAATCAGGCGGTAAAAAACTTCACAGATTATAAGTTTGCAAAATATCTATTTAATCCTAACGGGGTTAAATTAAATGGTAAAACCATTAATATTCGTGCGATTGATCGGTTTCAAGATGCCCAAAAAGATGCGATTAACTTCATGTTTTTCAGCACAGCTCTTTTATATAATCGCCTGACAGAAGACAAGGAAAATAGCTTAACTTCCCAAGACTTTGTGGACAATGCTGTTGTTGTTATTGCCGATGAAGCACACCGTTTAAACGTGGATACACGTAAAAAACTCAAGAAAACTGAAGAAGAAGATATTCGCAATTGGGAAACGGCTGTTCAATCAGCAATTTATGCTCGTCCCGATAATTTACTGCTAGAGTTTACCGCTACCGTAGATTTAGAAAATCCACTCATTCATAAGAAATACCGTGATAAGTTGATTCATCGTTACGATTTTCTGCAATTCAATAAGGATGGATACAGCAAAGAAGTCGGCTTCCTCTATAACGAAGAAACACAGATTGAAGATCAAAAGCGTTTATTGGTCATCAATGCAGTCGTGATGAGTGAATACCGTAGATTACTGGCTGAACGAGAAATGAATGTTCAGGTTAACCCTATTATTTTGATTAAATCAACCAAAATTGCCAAGAGTGAGGAAGATCGGGAGTTTTTCCATAAAGTAATTAGTTCACTCAAAATAAGTGACTTAGATCATTTAAAAAACTTAAGTTCAGGCACACAGCAATCACTCATAGAAGAAGATCGAAACCGATTTATCTCTCAAATGTTTAGTTGGCTTGGTTCACGAAAATCAGGGCTGGTATCCTCTCAAGACCCTAATGGCTTAAATGCGTTTATTGCTGAAATTAAAATGCGTTTTCGTGAAGATAACAGCATGACGTATAACAGCCAGAAAAAAGAGAAAGCTGATTTACTTCCTCTACTCGATAGTCCAAGAAATGTGATTCGAGCAATTTTTTCTGTTAATGCGCTCAACGAGGGATGGGATGTACTCAGCCTATTTGACATTATACATTTTGATATTTCAGAATCTAAAAAAGTATCGCTACAAGATATTCAGTTGATTGGTCGTGGTGCAAGATTGTGTCCCTACAAACTGCCAAGAGCTTATAAGATCTCCCAAAGTGGAGGGCTATTCGATGAAGAACATAGTTATGAGTTCGACCCATTCAAACGTAAATTTGATAATGCACCGCATGAGCATGGGCGTATTTTAGAAACTTTCTTCTATCACTTTGTTAAAACAGGTACGTTCTTAGATAACCTGCAATATGCCTTACTCGATGAGGGAATTGTCAATAAAAGTATGGAAAAACGGACTATTAAGCTCAAGTCCGAATTTCTCAATAGTGAAACCTATAAAAAAGGTTTTGTATTAGTGAATCAGCAACTATACCGCAGTAAAACAACGGATACAGAAATTGATGCTACTTTTAAAAGGGAAATCAAAGCCAGTACCTACCGACTTCACACAAGAAGTTTAACGGACAAAGAGCAAAATAAAATTCAGGCAGGGATTCAGTATAAAACCATTCATTTAACCGATGAATACTTTTCACCGTTGATTATCCGTAAGGCATTAATGTCATCAGAAAACAATTTCTTTCGATTTAATAATCTAAAAAATCACATTGTTGGAATTAAAAGTATTGATGAATTGATTAATCAGTACCTACCCTTGTATGAGATCAAATATTCATATTCAGAGGGTAAAGACATCTATCAACTGGAGGCACACGAAAAACTACAACTATTAGTCGGTGTGATTTTACCCGAAGTGCGTAAAGCTATAGATCGGCACATGCCAAAGGTCACGGGAAGTCATATTTTTAGACCAAAATCACTATCGTCCATCTTTCAGCAAGAGAAAAATATTTATTTGGTTTCTTATCCAGCTGGAAATGAAAATGGAGAAAAAACATCCATTGCACCAGATGAACGTGCACAAGCGCAGTCAAGCCATGATAATCCTGATCTACAGTTTGATGTTGAAGCTGCCGATTGGTACGCCTACAGGGCTTTGTTGCACAAAGATTTGAAATGCAAAGCGCCCCTAATTGAGCCAAATTTAAGGCGTAACTTGGGTAAGTGGTCGACCTAATTCCGTAAATCTGTTGAGGACTGCTACACGTGCATGAATCTC
>NZ_BKNN01000079.1 GCF_008993995.1 Acinetobacter brisouii | reverse complement strand
TAAATCCTATAGAACAGATGTGGGCATGGGTTAAACGTAAGCGTAAAGAATGGTTGATCGACTCAGTCGATGAGTTATTTCGAGTTTTTTTCGAATCTTGTATGAATAATAAAGTAGTTTGACTATAATTCGATAGATTGGTAAGGAGCTGCTTTACCGGATGCTTACGAAGAACTGTACGAACAGGCTTATCTAAATTAGGGTGCCCATCCGATGTGGCAGAAGCAGTGCTTGGTCATTCTAAAAAAGGAATTGAGGGTACTTATAACCTGCATGGTTATGAAAAGGAATGTGCAATATGGCTACAGAAATGGGCTGATTATATGGATGGTTTAATAAAAGCTAATCATATTTAATATAAATAAATCTGACAGATACGCCAAAAGGTGTATCTGTCAGGTTGGGTTTTTAACTAGTACAACTTATGATTGTTGATTAACAATAAATCTAACAACAACACGACGATTATTAGGATCTTTAGGAGAAATACCATGAATTGGTTGTGAATCACCATATCCCGCAACAACTACTCTTTTAGCTGTTTGCTCATCAAGCTTTCCTATCAATAACTTCCGTGCCTCCCTTGCACGGGCAGCCGATAATGTATAGTTGTCATCATAAACTGTACAGAACTTCTGATAATCTGTTACTGGTTTAGAAACAGGAGTATTATCTGTATGTCCCTCTACAAATACACCAGATTGCTTAGAGGTCATTAAAAATGCTTCAATTTTATCTTGAATATTTGTAAATGTATCGGCAGCTTGAGGTGTAATGCAAGCACTACCTTGAGCAAAAACACTATCCTTTAATGTAATTGTTCCTTGCTCAATATTAAAATCAATTAAATCTTTAGCACCTTGTAAACTAACCTCTTTTTTGATTTCATTTAGTGTCTGTACCATTTTTTTTTGTTGATTACTTTGGCTGCCCTGCATCTCTTGCTTATGTTTTATTTCAGCATAAGTTTTTTGCAGCACAGATATAACCAATAACAACATTACTACAGCCATAACTCCCGACATTAAATCAGAGATTGATACCCATTCACTTGGCTTATCCCTCATTCTCTACTCCATTAAAACCAAATAAGTTTTCAGCAATAGAGGTATTCCCCTTTTTCCTCTTATTGCTTATTTGGTTATTTTTCGAGAAATTGCGCTGAGAATTTTGTACCTCTAGTCTTTGTAGAGTTTCCTTTTGTAAAACAATACCACTTGCTAAATTTTCGAGTGTAGGTTTCAACTCATGTATTGCACTGAGGTTTTGTGATAAGTCACTAAATGCTTTTTCAACAGCATCAGTAAGTTTTTCACTACTTACCTCCACCTTCTTGCCAAAATGAATCACCTGACGATTACTTTCAGCTACAGATTTTAGACTTCCCTTTATATCACCTGATAAGTTATTAACTAAACCAGTCATCTCATTAACATAATTATTGAGTGTTTTTGTACTCTCAATAAATTTAACTTGAGCATTCTTCTGTATATCCATTGATTCTTGAATAGTCAAACTTACTCTTGACATTGTTTGATCAACACTAATAGATAAACTATTGACTGCCTGAGAAATATTTTCTGTTGCCGTACCCAAACCTTGAGACATTTCAGACATATTTTTCTTGAAACTTGTACTCATATCACCAATAGATGACTTGAGGTTATCTGACATTTTTGTCATGTTTTGACTAAAGCTAGTATTCATACTCGAAATAGTTGAGTTCAAATCTTTCTTCATTAAAGAAATGACTTCTTCCATATTCTTTCTAAAGCTATCAATAACAGTTTGTAGTTCGCTTGCTGACTCACCCATTATCGATGCGGCTTGAGACATCCCTTCAGCAGCATTTCCTAGTTTAACAACGGTTTCTTCATTCTTGCGAATAAACTCAACCATGGCTTTTCTGGTTTCAACGCTTTGAGCTACATTCTCTTGAAGTAACCCTGTAGTTTCTTTGTGCTGAATGCCAAGTAATGTAATTAAATCAGTTGACTGACTAGCCAAAGTATCAAATTTTTTCTCTATTAATACAGATTGTTTATTTAACACTTCAACTTGTTCAGATTGATTATGATTAATCAAAGTCAATAATTCTTTACTATTATTCTCTGTTGCAAATAAAAATTTTCCTATCTGCTGCATAATAGAAACATGATTTTTCTGTGTATTTTCAACTAAGCCTTCTATAAGTTCAGACTGGAATGTTAATGAGCGTACATTTTCATCATTACTAAAATTTAGCTGTTTCAATTGTTCATGATGGCTAAGTTGAATAGCTTTGATTGTTTCTTGACTATAGCTTGTTAACAACTCTAACTGATTTTGATTAACTGTTTGATTTTGATTAACTGTTCTTTCGAATTGCTTAGCAATACTTTGCATACATTCTAGCAGCTTATTATTATTACTACGTTCTTCCTGTAATTTTTGATCACGAATAAGATCAAGCTCACTTTTCACTTTTTCAATAGACCAACGCAAGCGCCGTTCTTCATAGCCATTTTTAGATAAAATAACTTTTAAAAGAATAAAAGCAAGTAGCCCCCAAGTAGACGTCTTAAACTTAGTACCTAAGTCTTTCATCATATCCATAAGGCTAGACATCGATGAGTCCATATTACCCAGCGCATTAGCACCATTTAATATAGAGGATGCTTTATCCAAAGCAAGCCCAAGCCCAAGGAAAGTTCCTAAAAGACCAATGATCAAAATCATACCTGGCATAATATCAGCAAGCTTTTCAGCTGGTGTAGCAACAGCTTCACTGATTTCCATTACTGAACCATGTTCAGCATCCAACTTTTTGGATTGACTATTTTTATTGCCACCAAACCAATTATTTTCCCAATTCTCTGGTTTAGCTGTACGATAAACTTGAATAATCGTATAGGCAAATAGCGACCAGACAATTATGAAGAAAATCAAAGGGAGTATGAAATTTGTTTCGAAAAATGTTGAAGGGATTTCATGAAAAGGTAATAAAAAATTTAAAATTTCCATAAATTAAACCTCTGCCGTAACTAATTCTTGCATACGGTTCTTACTATCCTCTGCAAAAATATTTGCATAGTCAGTAATAAGGCTTTGCTCTTCCTCTGTCAGTTCATTCCATTGTTTACCATGCTGAGCACATTCAACTAATAAACGTCCGACTATTGCAACATCATCTATGATATAATCACGACCTTCTTCTTCAAATTGTTCAGCAGTTTTCTCTAAGACTTGAAGAAAACCCTCGGCAGCGTGAACATAACTTTGCATCGCACGATTTTCATCTGCTTGTTGAGTTAATTGGTATGCAGTATTTTTTGCATCATTTTTAAGATCCACCAATTGAGCTTCTTCGTTGGGAGTCAATGATTCGACTTCCATTTTCACTTCAAGCTCTGTTATTTGACGCTTTAATGTCGCAGCCTCTTTGTTCATCTGATTCCATTTAGCTTCCATATTTTGCAACTTGGTTTCCCAAGCACAAATCAACTCTTCAAAAACAAATGGGATTAAAGATTTACCACTAAAGCGACGTTTAATAATGCTATCCAATTTCTCTGTATCTGCATCGGTAAGATTTGGATTTTCAGCCAATAAATCAGCACCTACACGTAATAAAAAAGAATCGTCCGCAGTAATTTCATCTAAGTTACGGGCTGTGCTTAAAGTTTTTTCCGCGGCTCTCAATAATTTTTGAGTTGCACGTAAACGTAGATAGTGTGAAAAGTCTTTTACTGTATCTTTTTCTAAAATCTCTTGAATATGCGTTTGAACTAAAACATAGTCATTAATCACTGCTGCAAAACGAATAGACTGACGTTGTTCCTCAGTTTTCATCGCATCCATTGCTTCTTGCAAATCTTCTTGACGCTGTTCAGCCTCCTTCACCTCTTCAGGTGTCATATACATATCTCGAAAATGTTTTGCAGCCTTAGAAGCCCAAATAATAGCCTGCTCAACTTTTTTCAAGATTGGGCTGTTTTCTAATGCCAATAACCCTTGTAAACCCTTTTCTATTGCGACTGCCGCAGCTTGCGCCCAAGGATGTGGAATCATCTTTAATGCACTTGTAACTTTAGGTGCAAATTTAACCACATGAGGCTTAACAGTTGCCCAGACATCTTTGACTTTACCAACAAAGTTTTCAGCTTCATCAGCCATCCAATCTACAGCTTTTCTGGCTGCACTTTTCGCTGTATCCCATACTGCACTTGCAGCTGATGCTATACCTCTGCCTACAGAGGAAACAGCTGAACTGACACTTCTCGCAGCGGATGAAAAAGCTGAACCAACAGAACTCCAAAATCCCATCTAAATTTACCCTCTTAGTTTTTAACACCAAGTAATGCTTTTGCTGTATTAACTTCACTACTACTTAAACGATTTTCTTTACTTGCAACTTCTGATTTAGCTTTCTTTATACGTTCAATAACTTCTTGTAACTGTTCCAACTTAACCTTAGGTTCTTCTTTATTTTGTTCAGCTTCCAATAAAGATTTAGGCAGTACTAATCTCATACAAGTTCTAATTTCTCTACCAGAGAAACCATCTGATAACTCTGAGGCACAATTGATAAAATCTTCTCTTGGTTCTAATAATGGGATAGCACTAACTAGCATTTTTCCCCACAACTGTTTACGTGCGTCTAGATCAGGCAAATCAAAATGTATATGATGACTGATGCGACTTCTAAAGGCTTCATCATAATTTTTTGCAAAATTTGTTGCAAAAATAGCAACTCCACAAAAACGCTCTAATTCAATTAGTAGAGTTGAACGCATTGCATTTACTTCATTATCAATACCTTGTGTAACAGATGATAATCTCTTACCTAATAAAGTATCCGCTTCATCAAAAAATAAAACCGCATTAGCTTCTGTAGCAGCTTTAAATACAGCCTGAATGTTTTTAGAAGTTTCACCCATAAACTTACTTTCTAATTCAGCTATACCTAATTTAATAATAGGGAATCCCAAACTTCCCGCAAAAGCCTCAGCTGTAAGAGTTTTTCCTGTACCAGGCGCACCATAGAAATTTAGAATTACACTACGACCTTGCTTATCAACGCTACCAAAATTCCAATCTTCATAAATAGTTTTATGGAATTTTAATTTAGCTACCCCTTCATCCAATTGAATACGAGTCGATGCTGATAAAATAACATCATTATCCAAAGTGACTACTGGCTGTATAATCTGAAAAGTAGAATTATGATTTTCCTTTACTTCAGAAAAATCTACGGTAGTACTATTTTCTTCACGTTCTGTTTGAAACTTCTGTAATCGCTCTCTAGCTTTTTCCAAACTCAAAATATTATCCTCGCTATTTGATACTTTTTTTTCATTTGCAATATTCCGAAAGAAATTAATCATATACCCCACCATTAGGTAAATTTTTGAATTTATCTTCACTCATTTTTTTAAAAGCCATTTGCCTCATCCTATAGATAAATATCTTCTTAAGCTTTTTTCTAGCTCATCTTGCATGCTTATAGGATTAACAATTTTAATATGTGGAATCCAGTAACGGACTAGGGGGAGGATTTGAGTAATGTGAGTAATTTGACTCGATAACAATAACCCTCCATCGCCTAATTCCTTTACTATCTGCTGCTCAGGCAATAAAGAGCGCTGCTTAAAATAGAATGCGACCTCAGATTGAATAGACAATATGACTTCTTTCTTATCCTGACCAAACCAGATACTTTCATCGTTCTCAACTTGCCTCACAATCTCAGGATCTGGAGTAAATTGAGAATACTCATGCGTAGCAGAAATGCTTTGAATATGTGAAACACGATAGGTACGAAGTTGATTTTTTCTAACAGCAGCTAAGTACCAACTACCATGATGATGAATTAAACGGTAAGGCTGAACTAATCTAGGCTCACCCTTATATAAAAAACCAACTTGTTTGTGATCTTGAATTGCTCGACCAATAATCTGAAATAATTCTTTAAACTGGTCTGCACTCTCAAAAGAGTAGCCTTTAGCGTTATATACTTGCTGTGCACGGCTATCTAAAATCTCACGTAAAAAAGATACATCCAACGATGGATATAAATGACTAATTCCTGAGATTCGAGCAAAATTTTGAATATCTTTAGGGGCAAACTTCCCTAAATAATTTAACTCTAAATAATATTTTTTATTTTCAATATCTTGTAATAGTGGCAAATAAGTATTTAAGCGATCAAAATCCCTAGAAATAGTACGTGTACTGACTCCAAACTCTGAGGCTAGTTCTTTGACGCTTAAATGACATCCCATATTCAGCTTTGTTAAAATGTTCGCCAAACGATCTGCTAGACGTTCATGAGTAGAACTATCAATTTGCATAAAAAATTCTCTATTTAATTATATTTAATAGAAATCGATATGAATTAATACAAATATAGCACACTATTAGAGCAAAAAAGATGATTGCTTATCAATTAAATAGGGTTACATCCGATTTTTTAGAATTTAAACGCTCAAGGTAGCGTTCTAAATGCAACATTGCGACATAAACTCTAGCTAACTCAGACAACTTTATCTCTCCAAAGATGAAAGCTTTCAAAATGCGCTTAAGAGCTTTGACTTTATGCTTTAACGTGAATGAACCTGTATATATTTTCATCACAATCTCCTTTTATACTGATCGCTTGAATAGAAGCTAAAAAGTACTTATTGAACGAATGAAAAAAATATAAATAATGGTAATGACAGGTTATGTCATTCGTTACTATTTTTAGATAGAAAATTTTAAAGAGGCTTAGGCCTGAAATAAAATTTCAGACCTTTTAAATTTACTTCACCAATTTCATCAGACTACCAAAACTATCAATCACCGAATAATGAACTACATCCTCCAATGATTGATTTTCTTGATTTAAAGTAGCGAAGAACTTTTTAGCACTGTCAATTTTACGTTTCTCTTTTTCCCTTAGGTCACTGTCTAGCATTGAGCCTTTAGTTTCTGCAACGAAATAGATTTGGCGTACTTTATCCTTGAACCGTACCGGGTTTGTCGGAGACTCAATATTCTGAGAGACTATTCCGATGAAAAAACCAAACTATACCCCCGAAATTAGAGAAAGAGCGGTTCAATTACTAATTGAATCTGAAAAAGATTATCC
>NZ_BKNN01000078.1 GCF_008993995.1 Acinetobacter brisouii | reverse complement strand
CAATGGCTTTTATGGCTTCAGCTTTAAATTCTGCGGTGTAAGTCTTCTGTTTCTTGCTCATGGTAAACTCCTAATGAGTATGTATAGTTTACCAAGTTAAACCCTCCTGTTTTTTAAGCACACATCAGTGTGCTATGGGTTGGGAAAATTGAGTTTTATTCATGGTTCAAAATGAGTCTGTCTCGTGTCTAGGATACAGGGAGCAGTCCAATGTTCGATATTCCCGCCAATAGCTCATACAGAGAAGGACCTGGTCTTCCACACTTAACTTGGGCGGTCTGCCTTTAGTTGCAACATGCTTCTTTAATTGCTCAACCAATAAATCTTCGTGATATTTACTCCTTAGAGATTGCTCCAAATCAACTCATTTAATCAACAATATGCACAAAAAGCTGGCGTAGAAATGTATTAAAAATATATGTAAATGTGCATGTTGCACATGTTGTAAAGGGCATATTGCTTAAAAGTAACCCAATTTTAAAGCGGCACGGCTCTTGCAAACTCAGGTGTATTCAAAAATAACGCAAGAGACTGGAGCTAAAAATGAGTACACATGAAGAAAGTCCACTGACTGAAACACCCCAAGCCAATCGAAAAGGATTGTTTCCGATTGCAATGGTGCTGTTTAGTTTTACTTTTTTTACCGGCACTATGTTTGCTGGTGGCAAAATTGGTGTCGCATTTAATTTTGTTGACCTCCTCTGGATCACGGCAATTGGTAACCTGTTACTGGCTCTCTATGCTGCATCACTCGGTTTAATTTCTGCCCGCAGTGGTTTAAATACGGTATTAATGGGGCGGTTCTGCTTTGGTAATTTAGGCAGCAAACTCTCCGACTTTTTATTGGGTTTTGCTGAACTGGGCTGGTACGCCTGGGGAACTGCAACACTGGCTATTTCGCTGGTGAAAATTGTTGGGATGCCAGAAAGCTGGGTAATACCATTAATGGTGTTGTTCGGTTTACTCTTCTCAGTGACCGCATTGGTTGGTTTTAAAGGGCTGGAATACCTGTCACGGGTTTCAATTCCATTGATGTTTATCCTGCTCATTACCTCAATTGTATTGGCCACCAAAGAAATTGGCGGTTGGACGGGCTTGACTGCTGTTAAGCCAACGGAAGCCATGACGTTCTCTACCGCTGTAACCATCGTATTTGGTACGTTTGCCAGTGGTGCAACGCAAATCACCAACTGGACCCGTATGTCGAAAAACGGCAAGATCGCAGTATGGGCATGTCTGATCAGCTTTGTCATTGGTAACGGTTTGATGGTCTTGGCGGGTGCCTGGATGGCGATTGTTTACCAACAAGCTGACATTGTAGAGGTTCTAGTATTGCAAGGTCTATCTGTCGCAGCAGTGATTATGCTGTGCATGAACTTGTGGACTATTCAAGGCCCAACTATCTATAACGTGTCCGCAGCAGCATGCCATTTAGTACGTAGCGAACGTCGTAAAACCATGACGATCCTGGCGGCGATTGTGGGGATTGTGCTGGCTGTCGCAGGCATGTATGAGTTGTTATTGCCATTCCTGTTGTTACTCGGTGCGATCATCCCACCTGTAGGTGGCGTCATCATGGCGGATTACTGGGTTCGCTACAAAGGTCAATATCCATTGTTGAATGATGTAGAACTGCCAAATTTTAACTGGAATGGTCTGATAGCTTATAGCATCGGTGCAATCGTGGCGTATAACTCTCCTTGGATTGCCCCGATTGTCGGGATTGTGGTTGCTTCCGTATGTTATGTGGTGTTGATCCGTTTATTTCCAGCAAAATCGGCTGAAAAAACAGTACAAGTGATGACAGGACCATCAGTATGAGTATGACGGTGCAAGAAGTACTGGAACTACCACAGTTGTATGAACTGCGGCTGCGGGCAGGTGCCGATCATGTGCACCGTCTAGTTCGCTGGTTCTATGTCGCCGAGAACGAAGGAATTTCCGACTGGATTGAAGGTGGTGAACTGATATTTATTACCGGTATCAACCAGGTACGGGATGAAGCCAACCTGCTAGATCTATTAGATCAGGCTGCTATCAAAAACGTAGCAGGTATTGTGATCTTGACCGGTACCGATTTTATTCGTGAGATTCCGGCCACAGTGCTGGAAAAGGCCGATACACTCGGATTACCCCTGATTGAACAGCCTTACCACCTCAAGCTAGTGGAACTGACCCATGTGATTGGAACCCGCTTGGTACAGCTGTCGCAAATCAAGAAGTCTGCAGAGGACGTGGTGAGCCAGCTGTTACTGGGCCAGTATCCATCACTGGAAACCATTCAGTTGCGGGCACAGCAGTTGGGTTTACCCTTGTTAGGGCAACATGTGGTGGCAGTGGTTCGTTTGAGTAATGTGCAAGACTTTTTTCAGGATAGTGGTGCACAACACAAAGCCCATGATCTGTACCAGAAAAAACAGGCCTGTTATAAACATCTGGAAAGCTGGAGAAAACAGCATGAACAGGTTTTCCCTATTGTTCCGCAGGGAGAGCAGTTTAGTTTGGTTCTATCCTTGCAGGATCAGGATCTGAATTTCTGGTTCCAGGCTCTGTCGGCATTGGTTTCTGCTTTGCGCGAGTCTGAATCCGATCTCAAGTTGTATGTTGGACTTTCCACCGAAGTGAATTCTGCCGTTGCCTTTCAGCGCGGCTACTGGGAAGCCTGTCAGGCTGAAGAAATTGCCGCTGATTTAAAGACCAGTTCCGGTGTCTGCCTGTATAACGAATTGGGCGTGCTCAGATTGATCAAGGCAATTCCAAACAAAGCCGTTACCCAGCAACTAATGAATGAAACACTCGGCTGCCTGATTGAGCCAGAAAAAAAACAACCCTATCTGCTGATTGAAACCTTGGATGCCTGGTTAAAGGAAAGTGGCAATGCCATTCAAGCCGCTGCCCGGCTGGGTATTCACCGCAATACCCTGAACCAGCGTATCCAAAAAATTGAAGCATTAACCGGACAATCATTGGGCAATCCCAATTTCCGTTTGAATGCTTCTGTTGCCCTATTAATTTGGCAAATATCCCATGATTAGAGAAAAGAATATGAAAGTTATCAATGCAACCTTACGTAAAAAGACCGGTTTATTCACCATCAGCTATCACAATGGCGTAATTGATGCGATTGAGCCACAGGCCGGGTTACTAACCCTCGAAGGAGCTGACGTGATTGATGCGAAACAGCAGTTACTGATGTCGCCACTGGTTGATCCACACATTCATCTGGATGCGGTACTGACCGCGGGTGAGCCGGAATGGAATATGTCCGGAACCCTGTTTGAAGGAATTGAACGCTGGGCACAACGCAAGTCCAGCATTACCTTTGAAGACACAAAACAACGCGCAAAACAGACCATCGACATGCTGGTGGCGCATGGCATTCAGCATGTGCGTACCCATGTCGACATTACCGATCCGCAATTGACCGGATTGCAAGCCATGCTTGAGGTCAAGAACGAAGTCAAGGATGTGGTGAATCTGCAGATCGTGGCATTTCCGCAAGAAGGCATTGAGTCCTTTAAAAATGGCCGTGAACTGCTAGAAAAAGCCTTGCAGATGGGGGCTGATGTGGTCGGGGGGATTCCTCATTTTGAATATACCCGTGACAAAGGCGTGAGTTCCGTGCATTACCTGATGGACTTGGCCGAAAAATACAATGTACTGGTTGATGTCCATTGCGATGAAATCGATGATCCGAACTCACGTTTTCTGGAAGTATTGGCCGATGAAGCACTGGTCAGAAACATGGGCGAACGTGTCACGGCCAGTCACACCACAGCTATGGGCTCTTATGACAATGCCTACTGCTATAAACTGTTCCGTTTGCTGAAGCGCTCAAAAATCAACTTTATTTCCTGCCCGACCGAAAGCATCCATTTACAGGGCCGCTTTGACAGCTATCCAAAACGTCGTGGTCTGACCCGCGTGGCGGAGATTAACCGTGCTGGCATGAACATCTGCTTTGCGCAGGACTCGATCCGTGATCCATGGTATCCGGTCGGCAATGGCAATATCTTACGCATTTTGGATGCCGGTTTGCATATCTGTCACATGCTAGGCTATGAAGATCTGCAGCACTGTCTGGATCTAATCTCGGACAATTCTGCCAAAACCATGTGCCTGGGCGATCAATATGGCATCGAAGTAGGCAAACCGGCGAGCTTTATCCTGTTCAATGCCAAGAATGATTATGAGGTTGTCGCGAATCAGGCCAAGGCGGTGCTCAGTGTGCGTCATGGCAACATCATCATGCAGCGTCAGAAAGATCAGGTGCAATTATTGTCTGTTACCACGCCTGCTCAACCTCAACAGGATGTTGCGACTACGCGTTTAGCGATTGGCGTCTAATTTAATAGGTAAAACAACACACTAAAAATATCTGATCCGAATGAAAGATATTTTTCGATGAACTGATCCAGCGGGTAGGCAAAATCCGGATATATAACAAGCGGCATTGCCCTAAACCGGATTTACCTGACCCGCAATCCAAATCACTAAATCAAAAATTGTCTATGTTCTGCATAGATAAGGGGTTTCTTATGCTTAAAAAAAATGTATTCCACCATATAACGATTCCTTCAGGCTTAGCTTTGGCTATTTTATCTGCAACAACTGTGACGCATGCGGAAGAACAGGGCTGGTCGGTTTCTGGTTTTGTGCGAGGCAATTATCAATATAAAGAATATGCTGAAAGCGAAAAGAGTAAAGCGCAGATCAGTGATGTCCGGCTCAATCTGAATTACAAGAAAGATCAAGTGGACGGCAAGATTACAGCACGCTGTGTCCAGTTGCTATGATCTGAGTCAGGATCAGCAGTCTTGGAGCTTTGGCTATTTTCCAAAGGATGGCGGTAACTATAAAGGGGATAGTAAGGATGCATCACGTTATAGTGCCAATTTTATTGAAGGCGTATCAGACAATGCCACCCAGATTGATGAAAAGAATATGCTAATGATGCGTTATGCATATCAGGGTCAGAAGGATACGGCCGGATATACGCTAGGTTCATCCGTTTGGTATTCATTCTTGGACAATAAAAATAACAATAAGACCGGCAGTCGCATGAATGCCAACGTGTTTGGCCAGTGGGCGACACCAACTTATGACACAACCTTAACTTTTGGTTATTAGGATATCGACAACAAACAAGCTAGAGTGAACTATTCGACCTTTGGTTCTTTTGATACGGAATATCATGTTGATGTGTGCTGAATTAGCAGGAGACTTTCACTTGGGAGATTCTAGGCAGCTAACCGATAAAAGTCTTCTGCCATTTGATTTGGTGTCTTAAAATCCAAGCCTTTTTGAATTCTTCGTTGATTATAAAATAACTCTATATATTTTGTAATATCCGCTTTGGCTTCTTCCCTTGTTTTGTAGTTGCGATGATGGACTAGTTCATTTTTGAGTATGCCCCAGAAATGATGTGTGCTTAAAAAACAGGAGGGTTCCGGCTTGCCCCATCCGGGCAGCAGCTAGGCGCGACTCTCCCGCTCGATCTTGGCGAGCGCCAAAGCCAATCCCTGTGGGTCCGCGGGGCGTGAGGCTACGCAGCAGACAGTCGGTCAGCGCGATGGCCGCGTGATGCTTCGTACCGGTGGCGAAGGCGTTGACGACCCCGCTGGGCACGTAGTGCGGTACCGGCACGGCAGGCAACCCGGCCCGCGCCGCCAGTTCGCGCAACACAGCCCAAAGATCGGGCGCTTCATTCGGGTGCAGAGGGCGTGCGCCATACAGCCGCAGGGTCAGCCCGGAAGCCACCGCCGGTTCGAGCAGCAGGGTGAACCCCGCGGCAGCCTGCGCGTGGCGCCGATCACGATGGCTCATTTGGGCTTTCCCTGGCGGCCCGGTCATCGCGCTCGCGCAGCAGCCAGTAAGTCGCCCCGAGGGCCAGCGTCGCGCCTGCGAGCGCCGCGATCTTGGCGGGGCTGGTCTCCGGGTCGAGGATCACGAACTTGCGCGCCAGGGCGATCAGCCCGATCAGGATCACCGTCTTGACCTGGATGATGCTATCGCGGCGCAAGGCCACCCGCACGATGGAATGCTTGAACTCCATGGCGATGAGCAGCGTCATGATCATGCCGAACACGGTCTGGAAGACCTTGTGATCGAGCGGATTGAACGCATCGATGACCAGCAGGCTGAAGATGATCGAGATCAGCTGCAGCAGCGAGACCACGATGATCACGGCAATGATTGCGGACAGCGCGAGCGCGATCACCTGTTCGAAGCGCTCGTAGAACGTCATCACTGCCCATTGGGCACGAAATGTTTTGATCGGGTCCGGTTGCTTTTCCTTCATCGCCATTCCTCTCAATTCTGAAATACTTGTGCGCCCACAACTTGGTTGCGCCCTTGTCTTTTAGCCTGGTAGAGCGCGCTGTCCGCCTGCTGCATCACCTGCTCGAAAGAGTTTAAGCGGACGTCAAGGGGGGCTACCCCCATGCTGGCGCTATAGCTGATCGACACCTCTCCACACACCACCGCTGTCGTCGCAACGTCCTGACGAAATCGCTCCGCCCATACTTGGGCGTCTTCAATCGATGCCGCTTCCAACAACACAGCGAATTCCTCCCCCCAATCCGGGCAGCCATGTCGGTTGCGCGAATGTGTTCCCTCAACCGTGCAGTAAAGTGCTTGAGCACCTCATCGCCGCACCCGTGTCCATATAGTAAGCACGCAAAAAAAACAATACAATACCGATATGAGTTATCCAATACATTTTAGAAACAAAATATTAGCCAAGCTTGAAGAAGGCCAATCTATTCGAGCGGTTGCTCAGCACTTCGAAATTGATAAAAATACAATTGTCGAATGGAAAAAGCGAATCGAAATAAAAAGAACTCGACCAAGAAAACCATCTAAAGTTGATGATGATGCCTTACGTGCAGATTTTGCACAATATCCTGATGATTATCAATATGAGCGCGCTGCTCGTTTTGGTTGTGGTACTTCTACAATTGGAGATGCGCTCAAGCGTCTAAATATCACAGTTAAAAAAAGACCTTACTGCACCCAAAAGCAAAAACAGAACTCAGAGAGCAGTATTTAAAAGATTTAAACTAATGTGGTTCCGTTAATTAGACCACTCAATTCAGTTTTATAAGTGATAAATCAG
>NZ_BKNN01000077.1 GCF_008993995.1 Acinetobacter brisouii | reverse complement strand
TTAAATAAAAATACGAATAATTTTAAGAACAATAATCATTATATTTTAATAAAATTGTGTTTTTACAAATCATAAAATCATGTTTGATTATTTTATTCGATGATAAATTGTTTATTTAATATACGATTTTACTTACACAATTTATTCATATTTCTAATAGCTGCTTGTTAATACGACAAATTTTAAAATAAAAAAATCAAATTTATATGTTGTTTTTTTAACCAGTACTAAAATTTAAGAATCCAGTTTACAAATATAATCCGTTTACATTCATTGACTTAATATTTTGTAACAATAGAATAACCTTTAGAATGAAACTAAACATACTGGAACTCAACATGATGAAAAAAATCGGTTTAGCCGCTGCGGTTCTACTCGCTATGACTGGCGCTCACGCGTACCAATTTGAAGTACAAGGTCAGTCTGAATATGTAAATACAACAGAAAATGACAAAAACTTCACTGGCGATCTTCAAGGGACTTACTACTTCAAAGATGTTGATGCATCTAAAGGACCTTTAGCTGAAGCTGCGTTCTTAAACAAAGCATCTAATGTATCTTTAGCTTACCACTATGGTAAATACAACGACTCAAAAGTTAACTTTCAAGATAATACTGCTGGTGTAAAAGGTGAAGCTTACTTCACTACTCCTTACACTTCATCAATTCCGTTATATGCAAGTGCATCATATAACCACACAGATGCAGATGGTAAAAATGCAGACTCTCCTGATAACAAAGGCGACCGCTATGCATTAGAAGTTGGTGCAATGCCAACCGACAACTTCTTGCTTGCAGTAGGTTACACACGTACAAATCCACTTGCACTCGATACTTCAGATGTATTGGGCTACGGTATTGCAAAGGCATACGGTGAATCAGCATATAGCGATCATAAAGACTTCACGACTGCTCGTGCAAAATATGTAGGTGCAATCGATGGCACAAACATGTCACTTGGCTTCGAAGCAAAAGGCATTTTCAACAGTGATCGTGGTGCTTATAGCTTAAAGACTGATTTGTTCTTGAACCCAGCATTAAGCGTTGGTGTTTCATTTGCTGATACTTCTCAGCTTGACTCTGGTTTCGACCACGTTTGGGGTGCTGACGTAAATTACTTCGTCACTCCAGCAATTTCAGTTGGTGCTTCTTATGTGAAAGCAAATGCAACTGACGGCAATACTTTAGATACAGACACTGTTGGTCTAAATGCGAAAGCACGCTTCTAAGATTTAGAGATTTTCTCTAAACAAAAAAGGACTCACTCGAGTCCTTTTTTATATCTGGTCAGTACCAAACTAAACGTCTAGTTAAAACAAACTTAAAAACTGCATTTTTTCACAACTCTAAAAAATTCGTTCACGTTTACCCTGTAAATCTTGAAATGATTTTCAGCTTAAATTGCTGAACACTAGAATGAAAACAACAAATGAAATAGGTGAACCAATGCGACTACCAAGTCTTATGATGATGATTGGATGCTGCGTACCGCTCATTGCCTGTGCTCAAACCAATCCGATTTTGAAAGGTCAAGACAACTGGATTGGCACTTGGCAAAGTCCTCACAGTGAACTCCAGATCCACCGCGATGGTCAATTGCAGTACCATGAAAGCCAGCATCAGGAGCAACACACTGCGCATAGCCAGTCTGAAAGTGAAGAACAATCGGACATTACCGCACCCATTACAGCTTTAGACACCCACTATATTCAGGCAGGTAACCCTGATTTTGCTCATCGCTTTAAAATTGATAAAGCGCCCTATCTAGTGAAAGGACACTGGCAAGCTGTGATTGATGGTCAACAATATATTAAAAAATAAAATTTGCAAAATCGTAACTTTGCATCGCTTGGTTACTGACATTCCATGTAGGGGCTGCTAGCATTTAATCCATATTTTTCTGCTGTCATTCCCTCATGGAACTTATCAATTTCATCCTACACATTGATCAACATCTACTTGAATTTATTAAACAATATGGTGTCTGGATTTATGCAATTCTGTTTTTGATCGTTTTTGTTGAAACAGGTCTTGTGGTTATGCCTTTCCTGCCTGGGGACAGTATGCTATTTGCAGCAGGTGCTTTAGCTGCATCGACAGGTCAAATGAATCCATGGTTATTAATTGCGTTACTGTTTATTGCCGCAGTCCTTGGCGATACGCTGAACTACCATATTGGGCGTTATATCGGCCCACGTGTTTTTGAAATGGATTCACGTTTTATTAAAAAAGAACATCTGCTTAAAACTCACCAGTTCTTTGAAAAACATGGTGGAAAAACCATTATTATTGCACGCTTTATGCCTTTCATCCGAACCTTTGCTCCTTTTGTCGCAGGTGCAGGTCGCATGAGTTATAAACATTTTTTAGCATTCAATATAATTGGTGGCTTTCTTTGGGTGGCTTCATTTATCACGGTAGGTTATTTCTTTGGCTCTCACCCTTTTGTGAAAGAGAATTTTAGCCATTTAATGCTCGGCATTATTGTTTTTAGTCTGCTACCTGCGGTCTTCGAATTTGTGCGTGCCAAACTCAAGGCTCGAAAAAACCATTAAAATGCCATAGGCAAGTGTTCAAAAGGTCGATGTTTCGACCTTTTTTATGCTCATGATTTTTTCACTGTCGTGATTGGACAGTTTTTAAAATGCGCAGCTTGCACAATCGCATCTTGCTCACCCAACAATTGCGCTGTTTCCGAACGCTTCGTATTGGAAGATTGACCCAGATTGAATGAAATTGTCGGGCCAAAGCCCCAGCCACCGCGACCAAATCCCCCCCCTAAACCCAAGCCAATCCCCATACCTGTACGCCTTGCAGGCGCTACCCCATGCTCAATATATTGTTGAATCCGATTATATTCACTCTGCAACTGCGTACAATTAAGCGTTTGATACTGAGTTGGTGAAACATAACTGGGTTGAATAGGTGTTGCGCAGCCTGTGAGTACTGCCGCAATCAGAACACTTGATACAATCGCCCAATATTTCATATTCTTCCTCAAGCTATTTTTTCAATTTCTGCAAATAGTGCAGCATAAGCTTGGCTCAGTTTATGCTCAGGCGCGAGATAAATTAAAGGTTTATTTTTATGATGTGATTCTTTCATGATCACCGAAGGTGGTAGCATATTGTTCAAGATCGGCAGACCTTGATCTTTGAGTTGCTGCACCACTTCACGTGGCAACTTTGCCTGAGCCTGAAACTGATTCACGACAATGCCTTCAATTTCTAAGCGCTGATTATGATCATCTTGCGTTTCTAGAATATTTTCAATGAGTGTTTGCAAGGCACGCTGAGAAAACACATCACAATCAAATGGAATCAGTACACGATCTGCCGAAATTAATGCCGATAAAGTAAAGAAATTAAATGCAGGGGGCGTGTCGATATAAATACGGTCATATTTACCCGAAAGTTCTGCAATTGCATCGCGTAATTTATAGATTTTATGTTTAGTTTCAAGACTATGCTCTAATGCTCCTAGACTTGGACTCGCCACAATGACATCGAGATTATTAAATGGAGACTGATGTGCATAAGCGTCTAAGCCTTGTGATTTAGATTTTAACAACGCTCCCAAAGTATTTCCGATGAGGCTTTTACCTGTTGCCGCCAAAACATCCTGATAAAAGCTCTCGATATTCGGTTCGAGTGCTTGTTGATGACCGTTAAAATTGGCTGCATCCCCAAGTAAGTACTGGCTGGCATTGGATTGTGGATCAAGATCAATCACCAAGGTTTTAAAGCCTTGCTCAGCACTAATACTGGCAAGATTGACGGCAATACTAGATTTACCAACTCCACCTTTTTGATTAAAAATAACGCGTGTCAGCATAGTTTTATCCTAATTATTGTAATGGGTTGAACGCTCTAGTCTAACCTAGAGCTTTATGTCGATGCCTAAAGCTGTCCAACAATTATGAAAATACAGGCTTCAACTTGACTAAGACTAAAATAGCAACTAAAGCAATCCAAGCAATCACTATGCCTGCCCGACGCTGTGCCAATAAAATCCCTTCTTTACGGCGAAACGCTTTGATTAGTGAAGAAAACATCACCACAAACAAAATGGCTTTGGCGTAAAACCAAGGCTGCACCTGAAAATGCTTCATCCATAACAATGTACCGCCTGTCAGCAGTAGCAAAGTAAAAGTTGAATGTTGCAATGCAATCACAAAGCGCGGCGTTTGTCCTGCGAGTTGTTCATCCTGCATACGAAACAAACGTAAGGAACTGAGGGTTAGCATCAGTAACAACAATAAAATGCCGATGCCATGCACAATCTTAAGTAACAAAAAAGTCGTCATGCAGCACCCTTAGCCTTTAGGTGCATGAGCACATTCGGGACTTGCAGGAGCTTGCCCTTCCCACTCACTTGGCAAATAGGCATGAATCGCTAAAGCGTGAATAGCAGTCGGAGCAAGGAGTTCAGCAGCTAAGGCATAAATTTTTTGATGCCGCTGTACAGCACGCAGCCCTGTAAAAGCGTCACTGACCATCACCACTTTAAAATGTGATTCTTTACCAGGATAGTAACCACCATGCCCTGATGACTCATTAATGACATCCAAATGAGTCGGCTGGAGTTGCTGTAAACGTTCGATGAGTTGCTGCTCTAAAGTCATGAGAAACTGCCTGTCGTACCAAAAGATCTTTGTTTTGAGTATAACAATTTTTCTTGGATTCACAGGGCTTTCTCATGGATGTATCACTTAGATTGATCTGTCGCTTTATTTTTTGAGGATTTTGCTTGTATTTTACTCAATTAATTCAATAAATTTTGAAAACTTGTTGATTCTGAATCTACTTGATGTAATATATGCGTCACGCGGGAATAGCTCAGTTGGTAGAGCATAACCTTGCCAAGGTTGGGGTCGCGAGTTCGAGTCTCGTTTCCCGCTCCAAATTTGGTGTTTTAAGTGTAAGTTTTAGTAAAAACTGCTCAATATGCGGGAATAGCTCAGTTGGTAGAGCATAACCTTGCCAAGGTTGGGGTCGCGAGTTCGAGTCTCGTTTCCCGCTCCAAATTCAAAAGGCACTTATCGAAAGGTAAGTGCCTTTTTTCTTTTTGATTTTTTTATACTTTTTCTAATTATCAAGCGATTCATCTATTCCAATAGCATCTCATTTCTAATCAGCACATCAAAACTTTGTGACCAAGATGTGACCAAATCGTGCCCATCTTATAAAACATACTTTAAATGACCTTAAATATCTTCAAATAATGTATAAAAAACAGCCTATTTTATGCCGCTTATCATACCTAATACACCTCGCAGATGGTTAAAATTTATCTTTCAGTTTCCCAATAAAAATAAATTTGTGACCATCGCATTTTTCTTGTGACCATTTGTGACCAAACTAGCTCTCAATATTTTGATCTTTATCATTTTTTTCAAAAATAAATAAATCTCCAACTTGAACATTCAAATAATCACAGATCCTATCGATCGTATCTAGATCAATACGAGTTAGCTCTCCATTATAGAGCTTATGTAATGTTGTCTTATTAATACCAGTTCCCCGGATTAAATCAGCAACACGCATTTTTCTCTCCGCCAAGAGTATTGGTAATTTACAAATAACCATTAATTTTTCCTCGAATACAATGAAAATTTAATTAAATTTGAGGTTATTTTAAGTTTAAGGATGAAAAATTACTTACATCCAATGAATTAATGCAGGAATACAATTATGTCATATACCTACCTTACAGCCCAACAGCTCGCTGAAAAAATTCAGTATGACGCTCGCACTATCCGTAACCAACTTAAAGATAGTGTCTTCATTGAAGGTGTTCACTACATCCGTCCCTTTGGTGGTCGAAAAATTCTTTTTGTTTGGGAGCGTATCGAAACGGAAATGCTTAAATTTACTGGTTTAAGTATGGATGCCTTGCAATAAATCTAAGGAGATCAGTTCATGGCTACTATTCGAGAACGAAGTGGCAAACTTATTGCTGACTTTAGATACATGGGCATTCGTTGCAGAGAAACTACCAATCTTGAAGATAATGCCTATAATCGCCGCGTTTTAAAAAAGAGACTTGAGCAAATCGAAGCTGAAATTACTCTTGGAACTTTTGAATATGAAAAGTACTTTCCAAAAAGTAAACGTATTGAGGAGTTTAAAGAAAAAAGAAGTCAGCAAATCGCTGTACAAACTAAAGTTCCTCTTTTTAAAGAGTTTACAGCACTATGGTTTAAACAAAAACAAATTGAATGGAGAACATCCTATCAGCAAAAAGTTTCAATTGTGATCAAGAACTATTTAATTCCTGCTTTTGGTAATCAGGTAATGTCTAAAATCAAAAAATCAGACTTGTTGAACTTCCGTGCCTCCCTCGGCAAAGTGACACACGGAAAAGATCAAACAAGTCTGAAAGCATCGAGGATTAATCAAATCATGACGCCTTTACGTATGATACTCAATGATGCGGCTGAACGATATGAATTTGAGTCGCCATATAAAAATATTAGCAATTTAAAAGAAAGTAAAATTGAAGTTACACCTTTCTCATTAGGAGAGGTACAAGCAATTCTAACCACTGTACGTGATGACTTTAAACCCTACTATACAGTACGTTTTTTTACAGGTATGCGCACCAGTGAAATTGATGGTTTACGCTGGAATAACGTCAATCTGCAAAGACGTGAAATCTATATTAGAGAAGCTCTTGTAAACGGTGAGCTAGGTGGAACCAAAACATATGGATCTGACCGCACCATAAATATGAGCGAGCGGGTTTACCAAGCATTTATGCAGCAGAAAAGCTTGAATAATGGGAAATCTGACTTCGTATTCTGCAATCGTGATGGTGGTCCTCTCGATTACCGTTTGATCAACAAACGTGTGTGGCACCCAATCTTAAGATACTTGGGTTTGAAATCACGTCGTGCATATCAAACACGCCACACTGCAGCAACGTTATGGTTATCTGCTGGTGAAAATCCGGAATGGATTGCAAAACAGCTAGGACATTCAACAACTGAAATGCTCTTTCGTGTTTATAGCCGCTATGTACCAAATATTACCCGTCAAGATGGTAGTGCATTTGAAGCAATGCTCAACAAACTCAATCAGGAGGAGACTGTATATGAACAGTAAATCTTTCTTTGGAGGTGTTGTGATCAGCCACGAAGCCGATGCAGTTGCTCGTGAATTAATTCATGAGTTGCATATACCCAAACTGCACAATTTAGCATTTTTGCGGCTTTGTTGCACAAAGATTTGAAATACAAAGCCCCCTAATTGAGCCAAATTTAAGGCGTAACTTGGGTAAGTGGTCGACCTAATTCCGTAAATCTGTTGAGGACTGCTACACGTGCATGAATTTC
>NZ_BKNN01000076.1 GCF_008993995.1 Acinetobacter brisouii | reverse complement strand
TAAAGAAGCATGGACGACTTTCAGTAAGTTTATTTCGCTACGGTTTGGACTATGTTCAAATGGCTGTTCTACGTTTGATTGGTTTTGGGAAAAAAGAAGAATTTAAGAAAGTGCTCGCAATTTTAAGGAAGAAAAAGCCTGATAGGACAAGGGCCCTATGAAATTTGTCGTGTACAGAGCATAATTTTAATTATCCTATTTCTAAATTCAAAAGTTGAATTTAGATAAACTAAGATTGTTGCATCAATGCAACAAAACATCTTATCTATAACAGTGTAATCTTTCGATGAAAGTTTAAAATGCTCATATAACTTATTTGGTTTACGAGACAAACAGAATGAACTTTAAAGCATTATCTCTTGGTTTAGCCGTTGCAGTAGCAAGCTCAATTACAGTAGCAGCACCTGTTGCGTACAAAATCGATCCAACGCATACAGCAACAGTATTTTCATGGAATCACTTCGGTTTCTCTACACCAAGTGCAAATTTCTCAGATATTCAAGGTGTGATTAATGTTGATAATGCAAAACCTGCAAATTCTTCAGTGAATGTGACCATTCCTGTAAGTAGTGTAAATACAAATGTTCCTGCTTTGGATAAAGAGTTCCAAGAAGATGGCTGGTTCAATGCAGCGAAATATCCAAATATCACGTTTGTCAGCACAAAAGTTGAAACTAAAGATAAAAAACATTTTAAAATTACAGGTAACTTAACGGTTAAAGGTATTACCAAACCTGTTGTTTTAAAAGCAGTATTAAATAAACAAGGTGTTCACCCAATGACTAAGGCTGAAGCTGTTGGCTTTAATGCAACAACTAGCTTCAAACGTTCAGATTTTGGTATTGCTAACTATGTGCCAAATGTAGGCGACACAATTACTGTAAATATTACAACTGAAGCTCAAGCAGCTAAGTAATAAATTTACTATCAAAGACTTAGTACAATTTATTGAGATTATACTAGGTCTTTTTTTCATTTGTATCGCAGCCAAATGGTGATAATTTTGAGCATTTTTATTATGAATGAATTTTATTTTTATTTTAAATAAAAGACCTGTAATGAAAGATTTATTTTTTCTTAGATTTGCTTTATTCAAATAAACAGCGTATAAAGCACACTCTCTATTGCGGGATGGAGCAGTCTGGTAGCTCGTCGGGCTCATAACCCGAAGGTCGTTGGTTCAAATCCAGCTCCCGCTACCATATTTATTTTATGCTCTGTGAAATCGAAACTTTTCTGATATGAGAAAAGAAGTTAGCTTTAATTCAATAAAAAAGCTGATTATTATCAAAACCTAGAATTATAGTTGTAAGCCTAGTTTATAGATTCAATCAAAACTGTTAAATCGCATGAGCTCATTCAATGAGTCGATGTAATTATGAAAAAATTAAGTGAATGGTGTATTGCCAAATCAATTAGTGGAAATGAAATTTCTGTTAAAATCATACCCTTAAAGCGTATGCAAAATTCTATAGAAGGACATAAATGGGTTGAAGTCGGTAAAAAGATTCAACTTGAGTGTGGTCAAGAAATTGAATTCAATTTAGATCGTAAAAGTTTTTATATATCACATAATCAACTGTATAGACTATCTTGATTAAAAAGATGTTGTAAATGATTTTTAAATATGTATAGTGGATACAAATTAAAAAATATTCATGTTGTAGTAAATTCTTTTTCGTCGTAGTTTTATTTTTGTAATCCTCCGTTTTGTAAAGATATTTATAATTTTCATTGTCTATTTTTTGAATAAATTTATTGAGAGGATTATCAAATGAGTAACACAGTTCAAGGTACAGTAAAGTGGTTTAACGAAACTAAAGGTTTTGGTTTTATCGCTTCAGATTCTGGTGAAGATGTGTTTGCACATTATAGTGAAATTTCAAATAGTGGCTTTAAGACGCTTCTTGAAGGTCAGCGTGTAGAATTTGTTGTTGTAAACGGTAAAAAAGGTTTTCAAGCATCTAACATCACAATTCTTAAAGTTTAATAACCTACTTAAAACTTTTTTATAAGTTTATAGCCTCATACTCAATAGCTTCGGAATGAGGCTTTTTTATTCTCAAGTATTTATGTCTTGTAAAGGCTATAAAACGCCATCAGGCTTTGGTGCTAGAGAGTAGTCTATCTTAGCTATAGATAAGATGTTAATACTGTTAATCGATCAGGAGCAACAGATTGAACTTCAGGTCGGGCATCTATACTTGTTAGATCATCGTAAGCCACATGAGACACTGCTCTGGTAACGTGGTCAGTTTGTTTATGGGATCATATCAAGAGGCTGAACTTGCAGACGAGTTATTTAAAGAGGTATTCAAGCAGTTCTGTAGTTATGTTCAATAATTTACGTTTTATTCTGCACTATCGTTAAAGCGTTAGAATTTTGGTTAGTGCAGTGCAGAATGAATTATAAAAATATGGTGTAAAATAAAGTCTAAAAGAGTGCAAAATAAGCCGAAAACTTACAAATATGCTTACTAAAACCCTAATACAAAAAAACCACTTAGGATTAGTGCACCTAAGTGGTTGTTTTATTTGGTGGGCCCACCGTGACTTGAACACGGGACCAACGGATTATGAGTCCGCTGCTCTAACCAACTGAGCTATAGGCCCTTTAACAAGTGAAACGAAATATTATCAAACACTTGGGATGTGTGCCATACTAATCAATATTCATGTAATTATCAAGTATTTTCTATAAGTAGACGCATAGTAGACCGTAGAAAGTATTGTGATATATTGTTTAATATAGCAACAGATTGCGATTCTATATATGTCATCACAAAGAGTAAAGCTAACAAAGTCATTTATTGATCAACTAGAGTTAGTTCCAGCGATCTACCGAGACTCTGAGTTAATCGGCTTTGCTGTGCGTGTAAATATCAATTATAAATCCTATATTGTTGAGAAAAAGGTCCTTGGTAAATCCGTTCGGTCTACTCTGGGTCTACACGGGAATATCACATTAGCTCAAGCAAGGGAAATGGCCCGCGAAAAGCTCTTGCAAATGTCGCAGGGTATTAATCCTAACGAAGAAAAAAGAAAAAGAATTGTTGAAGAAGATGCGCGAATAAATACTGAAAAGCAAAAGCCGACTGTCAAGGCTGCATTTGACAACTACCTGACGCTAAAATCACTCAAACCAAGAACCGTTCAAGACTATATTGTTGTACGTGATAAATACCTAATAGATTGGCATAACTTTAAACTTGATGAAGTTTCAAGAAAGATGATTCAGGAAAAGCATGCCGAGCTCAGTCAAAGTAGTAAAGCACAAGCGAACATGGCAATGCGTGTTTTCTCAGCTATATATAACTTTTCAGTAGAACACTATCTTAGTGAAGATGACCAGCCTTTACTCGTCCCATACAATCCGACGAAAACACTTAGTGCAAAAAAGGTCTGGAACAAGATTAAGCGCCGTAAGACCTATATTAATGAAGATCAATTACCAGACTGGATAAGAGCAATCTTTGAATATCAGGATCGAGGGCAGGCTCTTGAAACTAATCGGGACTTTATTTTAACGCTAATCCTAACAGGCTTTCGTAGAGATGAATGTGAGTCACTGCCATGGTCGAGCATAGACCTGAAATATGGAACCATTACGTCTATAGATCCAAAGAACGGTGAGCCGCATACACTGCCTATGGGGGAGTTCTTACTTGAACTAATGAAAAAGCGTAGACGCAATATTCAAAGTGAATTTGTATTTCCGTCTGCAAAATCTCAGTCTGGACATATCGTCAATATTTCCAAAGTCAGATCAAAGATTAATGATCTGTGCGCCGTAAAATTTACATTCCATGATTTACGCAGAACATTTGGATCTATAGCCGAGGGGCTAGATTACGGACACTACACTATTAAGCGGCTACTGAACCATAAAAAAGACAGCGATGATAACGACGTGACATCTGGGTATGTGCAAGTGAGTGATAAGCGTCTACGTGAAGCCATGAATGAAATAGAAGACATCATATTGAAGCACTATAAAGCAGAGTTTATTGAAAAGTTAAAGCAGCAATAAATAAGCCCACATGATGCGGGCTAGGATTAAGCTGTATGTTGCATTCGGTGACTGTTAACGTACTCAACAACATCTTTCTTTTTGTAGAGTACCGTTTTTGAAGTTGGTTTGAAAAATGGAATTCCACCACCTTCACAGCGTTTCTTTTGCAGCCACGGTAGGGAGAAGCCATAGGTTAGGGCAATCACTTCGGGGCTAAAGTCAGAATCTTCTGGAGCATTACGAAAATCATCAACCAGTGCCTTTTTTTCTTCTGCAGATAATCGATCTAATTTAGTTAAACGACTCATCAAGATATCTCCTCAGTTTTACCAGCACCGCACTCAGGGCAATGGGTGTAAATCCCTGAACCTGGTGCAGTCTCATCTTCTTCAAAATTTTCTGGCCATTCACTTTTAGGTAAAACCACAGTGCTACCAATCACGCCGTTCTGCTTATAGTGAGTATGCGGAGCCAATCCATAATATGGGAACACGCTTGCGTCATTCCCATCGAAACAGCGCGTGCAGTAGTCAGTCATGAGCAGCTCTCCACGTCTGCGATGGCTTTATCTAAAACGACTTTAATTTCAGGCGCAGTATATGGAGAATCAGCGTACTTTCTTGCCCGATCTATACTGCCATGCTCAAAAACCAACTCATGACTTTCAACCAAGCGTTTTAGGTCGGTATAATTTAAGTCAATTACTAGTGGGGCATCGTCAGTCAAAATATGCTTCGCGTATTCCCACCCAAAATTTTTAACAAACTCATTTGCTTTCATTGGGTTGCTCCATGTTTTGTTTGCCATTCCTTCATGGCACGTTCTTGGTTGGCAAGCATTGAGACATTCACATTCATTGATCCATATCCACTGATAATGTCTTTGACTTGATTTGTGGCATCTTGCATATCAACAGCAATCACACGACCACTTACGCGACAGCCACCGCCATTTGCTTTGAAGCTGTAAATAGCTTTACTCATGACCTTCTCCCTGTGCTTCGCCAAAAATTGGTACAAGCAAACAAACTTGACAGGGGATGACACCTCCACCATCAGGATGTGGGTCATGCCAAAGTTCACCATTCTCATAAATCACTGAGTGCATATGCCCGCGTGGTGAAATTCCTGCAACTAAATGCTTTACTCCAAGAGCCTTACTAATATCTACAACCCATTTTTTATCTTGCTCAGATGGATTACTATCCACACCTAGATTCAGGATTGTAAAACCATACTTTGCTAAAAATGACTTAACATTTTTCTGATAAATATCAGCATCATTGTGAGTCGGATTGTTGGGGGTAATACTATCCCAAAAGCTTGGTACATCTTCGAGATTTAAACCAAGCAATGTTGCAATCGTTGCACCTTCGCAATTTCCACCAAGACCAGTGATTGTCTGCATAACTTTTTTCATTCTTCTTCTCCATGAAAATCATCAATGTCAAATTTCCATTTTTCAATTTGACCGTTTTGATCAATATTCATGATGATGTAATCACCATAACCTTTTACTGCTGGGGATAGTGTTTTAGGGACATAGCCATCTTCTTGGGATTTAACGACATGGCCATTTGAATCTAATAACACCCAACCGCAGCAATCAGTTACTTTGTAATTAATAAATGCGGTTTTCCCTATTTCCCAGTTTTCAATAACACCAGTTGCCACATCAATTTCAGGACACCACAAGTCACCTTTTTTACACGGAACATTGTCGCCATTTTCAGTGTCATCAACGCCGTTTACGTTGGTGTCTTCCCAGTATCGTACGCGGGCTTTTACAATTAGTTTTTGAATACTCATCAATTAACCTTATACATTCTTATTTGTGAGGCGAGGGACAACATTTTTGTTGTACCAATCTTGGAACCGAGCTTTGTCCTGTTCTTCATGTAATTGCACACGCTTTAAAGACTCTCGGTATTCTTTGACAGATTCAGGGTGTGGCATGTTTCGAGCATTAAAGAATTCTTGTGGGTCGTTGTACATCTGGTATGTTGGATCGCCACACATTTCAACAAGGCTATATAACCAGTCTGCTGATTTAGCATCATTTTGTTCAATGATGGAACACATCACACGTACAGCCATGTTGTGTAAAATTACCTGAGATTCACAGTATTTGAATTGCTTAAGTCCTTGCATATAAGCGAATGCTTCAGCGACATAATTAGAAAACTTTACACCTTGACCTGTAACACCACCTTCACGGATAAGGTCACATTGCTTTTCAAACCATTCCCAACGTTGTTGGGGTTTCATATTTTTTAATAAAACTGGAATTTCTTCAAACATAGTCTTTTCCTTACAACATCCGTGTTGCTGAAATTATTTGGCTTTAAGCAAGCCATGAAGTTTTAATTTTTTACGCAACGTGCCACGGTTAATGCCAAGCTGAAGCGCGACCGCCGTTTGATTACCACGATGTTGAACCAGAGCAGCTTCAATCAGTGGTTTTTCAACTTGCTCAATGACAGCCTGATAAGCAGCGCCGTCTTTCTTTTCAAGAAGAATGGCAATTTGTGCATGTGTTAGCACTGGGGCAGGTGTTTGAATATGTGCATTCATGAATGGTCTCCATGCGGTTTAGAAGCTTCGTACAGGGTTTGAGCCTCTTGCTCAACTTGTTGGGCTTGGGTAGTTTGGGTTTTATCAGCAAGTTCCTGACGATCTGCTGCGTTGCAAAGACTGAAGAACGCAACAACAAAGATGATCATTGCTGCAAGTAAAGGGATGACAAGACCTTCTTTTGATTTGACAGATAAATATTCGTTTTCCATAATGAACTCGCAAGTTTTGTGAGAAAGCCCTTACGCCGTCCAAAGTGAAAGGGCTTTTTCATTTCAATTAGGCTAAGAAAGTACCGATACGAACAGGATTTTCAGGAAGTAAGTCGATGACTTTCTGTTTAAATTCTTGAATGATTTCATCAAGCAGTAATTCTTCTTTTACGATTTGCAGTGCAAATACTGGTTTATCGTCATTTGTATTAATGATTAAGCGAAGTACGAACAAGCGCGACTCTAAGCCAACATAAGCAGAATCGTGGATATGGAAGTAAGCAGGGGTTTTTGCTTCACTAGACTGAGCATCAACCTGATCTAGTCTTCCGCGACGTTCATATGTATTGCCAACATCAGAGTTCACTTCAGTTGAAGATTTGATTTGCATTGTGCGTACAGCATTCAAAGCTTCAGCACCACCAATTAATCCGCCGTTAGCATCAAAAATTTCAAGAACGCTCACCCAGTCTTCCAAGAACACAGCAAAATCACGTTGTGACAATTTTCGGTCTTTCAGGTTTTGCAGTTTCGTCCATGCAACTGTAGGTTCAAGTTGAAGCAATGCTTTATGGTCACAGTGGCCTTGGTCAAAACTCTCTTGGTAGTAGTTTAGAATCGCTGTAGCACTGACATTTTTATGATCAACGAAAATTGGCGAGTGTGGACCTTCTTCTTGTTGATATAGCACATAGCTTTTGAAGTCTTCAAAAGATGGGGTTTTTAATACACCACGTGCGCGGTTGCGACCATTTTGAAACTGCTCTAAATCAGAGACTTTGTAATTTGCATTGATTGCAACTAATTGACCACGACCAAGATATTCAACTGGCTTAGCTAATTCTGCGACTGCATTTGCTTCTGTGTTTGTATTTTCCATCAGGAATGTTCCTATTTAGTGGTTAAAGAAATGGTTAGGTGATTCGATTAGTTGTTTTCGAATTCTTTGAATAACTGGCTGGTGTGATTGGCAAACATAGTGATCGTGCCATCTGTATTGAGATACATCGGAGTTTCAGAAGTAAGGTCTTCTGAGCGTTTACCTTTTGCAGTTGGTTCAACGTATGCCAAGGTATGCGCGATTTTTACCTGGTTAGAATCACCAATACGGGCGATATCAAGCGTGATTTGGACTTTTCCTTTCTTTCCTGTTGCTACAACGCCTTGGGCAACTTCTGTGAGTGCGATACCAAGACCTTGAGCGAAGTTACCGCCTGAAAGGTCTGAGATGAATTGAGGTGCATCGGTTTGTTTTGCTGACATGGCTTTTCTCCACTGAGTCATTTTTTGTTCAGTGAAGATAATACTACTTTAAGTAGAATTAATGTCAATACATAGTAGGAATATTTTCTACTTTTAGTTGTTATGTGTTTTAATAGGCAAAAGAAAACCCCGCACTGGGCGAGGTTGTTTGGAGTGTATGGATGTGAATCAGGTGATGGCTTACTTTTCTATCTTACTGAATATTTTTTCTCTCACATACCTTCTTGTATTTATGATTAAAAACCTAGATAGGTCAAAAAAATCAAAACTATCTAGAGCTAGGATGAGGGTGAATAAACATATATTGGAGCGTCAAAAATTTATACGTGAATACCGTACTCACATAAAGGATCGTGAAGCAACTTCAGGAAAGTTTAAAAAAATCATTTATGGATATCCGTGGTGGCCTTGGTTTAAATAGCTACCATTTCCAAGGTCTTGCAAGAATAATCGAAGCAACTAGGGTTATTAGTGTGGGAATAATCCAAGTTTGATGTTTAATTACATAATTTACAACAGAGTGGGCAACCTGAGATGTCCAGTGTTTTTTGTTATACCAACCAATAACAAAAAATGGATCAGATGGTTTGTTTTCATGGAAAATATCTTCTCCATGCCACCATTTCTTTATTTTCTCAAACATATACTGCCTTTAAATTATGGTTTTATATAACTTAACTAAATCTTATTCATCTGTTTTCTTAGTGTTCATTGG
>NZ_BKNN01000075.1 GCF_008993995.1 Acinetobacter brisouii | reverse complement strand
TTAGCAACAGGAGGTGTTGCTGAATATATATCCATGTTCATGGATTAAGTCCCCACTTGTTTTTAGGTGGGAACTAAATTAAGGCTTATAGGATCGCTTGGTAAGGCTGTGTTAGCCGGATGCTTACTGTTAGATTGACTTGCTTTGGAAATGTTGGATCATATTGCTTATGTTTCTCATTCATGATGTTATAGATTGTTGCTCGACTAATACTTGTGAATTGAATTACTTCTTTAATATTAATAATTTGATTCATCACAAAAGTTTGACCTGTAATCGCATTCATGATGCTTACTCCTGATCATTGATGCGAGCGGGTATTCGCTCAAATGATGGGGCATCCTGTAAAAAGTTATTTTTAGAATACCCATTCCCCTGCTCACGCCTAATTCACCACCCGAACACTGTGCTGTAAGCCCTGTTGAATCTGCTGAAGCTCAGTGATGTTCTGACTTGGATCGGCTGAGGATGCCTCAGTCGATGGTTCAGAATAAAACTCCTCCACAACCTGCATCCCATCATCGCTTTCATCCCGATCAAACACCGCATTGGCATAACCTTGGCGTGCTACCTGATCCAGTGACTCCTGTTGAAAACCGCAGGCTAGTGCCTCCTGCTGTAGTTGTTTGGCTGCAATAATCGCTTGTTGCAAACTAATACCTTCCCTGAGCGTTAGATCAACATAGTAGATCGGTGTGCCATAGCTTTGGCTGGTGCTTTTACCCCTTAAAGTCAGTTGTAAAGGGAGGCAAGACAACAAACCATTCACCGCGGCATGGTAATAACGCAACCGTGCGGTTAAAGTACGAATGCTGTTAAAGCCTGTGGTTCGCAGTACAAAGCTGCCGAGTTCATCCTGTTCATCTAAGTTGACGTATAAACGCGCATAGGGCTTGCACTGCCCACCTTGGGCCAGTGGACACAGATCAGGGGATGGACAGGGATGTTGTTCAACCCCATTGCCTGTTCGACGCTGACAGGTCTCGCCATCACCAATACACACAGGTCGTCCAGTCTGACGGTCAAATAGAGTGTATTCAGCCCGTAGATTAAGATCAGGGTCATCAAATAGCAGCCGCACTGGAATGCTTCTAAGTTTCTGATTGGGAACTTTAGCGCGAAGCTGCTCATCTAAAGGATGTTTCACCCAGCCCTCTTTACTGTGAATCTGACTGGTAATGGTAAATTGATCATCTTTTTCAGGCAGGCGCTTGCCATTCTTTTCGACTACCTTGCCGATGCTAATCCGACCAAGTACAGGTGGGGTAATCACTAAACCTTTGATCATGTTGATATCCTCTTCATTGAATGAAATAAAAAACTGCAATAAAAAAATCCCATGAACTGAGCATGGGATGGATTGAGATTGTGGAATATGAGGGTAGTTCGTAAACAGGTTGGTTCAATCGCTGTAAATCTGAAAACGTCGACTGCCCTGCTTGTTTTGTGGAAACTGCTGTAAATACTCAGGATGTTGTTTGAGTAAGGCTTTTGTATCCAGACTGATGGAGTCCTTGGCGCGTTTCCAAGTGACCGAGCCACCGTGAAACACCGCGCGTTCTGCATTCTGCATCTTGGCTTGCAGTTGGTGTTTCAGCAGATCAAACTGCTCCTGATGCTTCTCAATGTGCTGACGGGTTTGAATGAGTTGCTCAAATTGTTGATTAGCCTCAACATCTTCAGATAAATCCGTGCTGCTTAAGGGAACATGTTCTGGATAAAGCAATTGCAGCGCTTTAGCAGCCGAGGCACTGGCATCGACTGAAGGGGGAATATCCTGCTCAACACATTCCCAGAACTGACGCTCGGCTTGAATGATGTGACGAATCACTGATTCACTACGCGTGACTTTAAAAATTTTAGTTTCATGCCCACAGAGCAACACACAGACATGCGCGGCTTGTTTGCCTGTGACCGCCAGTTGATGTTGTACCTGACACAGCACATATAACGGTACGCCATCACGCCACAGTTTTGCCCCATGTTCCCCTGCGGTTTTACATTCCAGAATCTGCACTTCAGGAGTACCGACCACGGCATAATCCAGATTAGCCAGCATAAAGTGCTTATCTGAATCAGGATGTTGCAATACTGCATTGACCCGACGAACTTTATGTTGGGTATGTAGGCTGTAGTATTCCGCAACCAGTGGTTCCAGTTGTTTACCCCAGTACAAAGGCGCATGCCCTTGATGTTCATCTTCAATGTTTTGTTGAATCCGTCCAGTTTTAATCATCCATAGTTCTAGCATTGACATGTAAGGATTGAGTCCACAGGCGGCAGCACAATCGCTACTTCCAATGCCTTGTCGACGCACTTCCAGCCATTCGGCTTGGCTAAGCTTTTTGGTATCGACAAAGCGTTTGGCGGTAAACAGTTTGGGACGATGGTTATTTAGGACAGCTTGAGTTGATGCAGATGGATTTGAAATTGCTGTATTCATAAGAATTTCCTGTCATTGTTAAATTTTGGGCATAAAAAAAGCCGTGTCTGAAGACACAGCTTTGAATGCAATTTCATGTGTAAAAGGGGGTGAAGATCAGGATGGAAGCACTTGTACGCTAACTTGAGCGGTCGCTTGTACGGTCACTTGTACGGTGGGCAGCGATCAAGCTTAAGCAATCAAACGTAAGGCTTGTTCTAATCCCCGTTGTTTCAGCGCTGCCCCTGCACCGAACCATGCCGAGTCCAGACGGTGATCCTGACTCATGGCACGACGTTCATGGTCGGCAAACTCGGTGATACTGCACAGCAAACCATAGGCGCTGTCTTTGGCTGAGCTGAGTTCAGCGCCACGTCCCTGACCGTTAAACATGCTCATGACTTTGGAGAGCGCCCGTCCATTCGGTTCGGTTTTCGTCTCGGCTTTGCCTGTTGGGTGACTTTGCGCTTGAGTTGCCACATTGCGATAGAACTGAATAATGCTGTCGTCCTGATCGGCAATACTGAGACTGCTGTTGTTAAACACCGCATCAAAATAAGCTGCGGCTTCGGCTTGGCTGACTTTACGTTGGCTAAGCTGTTTCATTTCATACATGTGTTCATCCCATGCACGGACTGAAATGCCCAGTTGCTGTTTGACCTTCTCGGCATCAAACTTGGTGCTATGTGGCACTTTGACCACGCCTGCACTACTGCTCTGTCCTTTTAGGGCAATCGCCAAGGTGTTGTTACACACCACACGGATTGAGGTAAATTGCGCGGTGGTGGCTAAGGTGCCATCACACGCGGTGGCGAGCAAGATATAGCCATTGCTGACATCCTTGCCTTTTAACATGGATGTTTGTCCCGTTTTTGCCAGTGCCCAGAACTTTTTACCGCCTTTAAGTACCCCTGCGGTTTCCAGTTCAAAGCCCGCTTGTTCAGTTAAGTCACGGTAAAACTCTAGAATCTCAAGCGGCTGGACTTCCTGATAGCGTTGACTGACTACGGAAAGTGGTGCATAGGTATCAGAACGATATAAGACTCGCTGTTCCTCGAATGGCAAAATCAGGCTTTGTCCACGTTCATTCTGCGCCATATAGCTGACATTAGAGGATTCAATTCGCCAGTCCATCCCCGCTTGTTGTGCCCAGACTTCAATCGGTTGATTTTGAGTGAGTTGGTTGCCTAGACCATGCCAAGGGGTTGCACCGACATAGGCCATATTTTCAATCAGATGTGCCATGGTTGTATCCTCGCTTAGTTATGGGAATGGGTAGATTTAGAAAATGGTGGGGTTTGTGGATGCTGTTGATGATCCATGATAGCGAGAACCACGCCACCAATCGCTGCACCCGCAACTGCACCCACCCATGGGGAATAGCCCAAAGAGCGCGAGACATAGACTCCGAGCATGGCAAGGTTATTCGGTGAAAGCAGCATTAACGGTTGAGGTGGTGTGAAAGATGAATCTTCGTAGAATGCATTGGCATCTTCATGTTGTTGATATGGCATCGTGAGATACTCCCGAGATGAAATCCTAAGAATTGGAATGAGTTTGTGGAATGACCTGTATGTGCTGTGCCACAGGTCTTATTTCATCAGGGTGATATGTATTTGAAAATGATTGGGATGAGATGCTCATCAATTGAATTTGGCAGTAATTGACCTTTGCCAAGGTGCAGATTATCATGCAAGGGCTGACCTACATTGTCAGTCGGTTTTGACAGACCGAAGCGTATAGCACATCAGGTTAAGCTCATTCTGAGCATGACCCGTATGTGAAACCTTCTCGTCCCCCTTTGCGGTAGAACGGGAGGGGGACGCGTTCGCGCGTGCTGGTTCTATATGCCCAGTCTGTCAACCCCTTTTCGTTCTGCCACCATAATCAATTGACAGTGATTCGGCAGAACTTCTTATGCATATAGGAGTCGCTATGACTGTTTCTCATTTTCTCTATTCTTCTTCTGTGCCGCTCAGGCATGGCACGTCTTCGCTTGCTTTGATTTTGCCTCCGATCTAAATCGATTCATCTTTTTTGTTTTTTATGCACCTTTGGACACGCCCTGTCTGAAGCAAGTGCGATAAGGAGCATCTGCATGAAGCTTTTTGCACGCCTGATTTTAATCATTGGGCTGGTGATCTGGTTAGGCCCTGCCATTCTAGGCTTCTTTGCCCTCATGGTTGTGCTTTGGGCATTGCTGTCTTTAGCTGGCTGGGACAAACCCGATGATCGTTTCTAATCACACAATACATCATAAGGAAAAGCGCCATGTCGAAGTATGCAGGCTTTTCAGTTCTCGTCTTGCTGTTCTCAGGTCTGTTATCTGGCTGTGAAAGTAAGGCCAAACGTGATTTCAATGCAGGCTGTCAATCTGGTGGACAGGATCGTTCGACCTGTTCATGTGTCTATGACCGCCTAGAAAAACACTATTCCCCTGAGTTTATGGAAAAGCTGGGAGAAATGACTCCAAGCACAATGCAGTTACCTGCGGATTTCAGTGATGCCATGGTCAGTGCCGTTCAGCATTGTCAGGCACGCTAAGGAGTACAGCATGAAGAATTATCTGATTGGATTTTATTTGATTGTGATGTTGCTGTTTTCTTTTTACCTGAAAGGATGCAGCGCCACCGCAGATCGGAGCTATATGTACAACCTCGGTAAAGCCTTGGTTTGGCCGATTTCCATGTTTAATTAATGTGAACGACAGCAGAACAAACAGGATCATCATAATGAAAAAACTATTACTTGCCTTGAGCTGTACCCTATTCAGCTTGCCTGTACTGGCAAAAACTGAACATGTCACCGTCACCATCAAAAAGATCGAAGGCTATGGCGAATCTGGGGATGCCTATACCTTTAAAGCCACTTCGGGCAAACGCTATATGGTCTATAACGCAGGGGGTAGTCAACCGATTAGTGGGGAACGCCTGATCACCCAAGCAGTCAAGACCAAACAACCGATTTGCTTACAACTCACTGCCGATGCATCACAGCCACGCATGGTCGATGCAGTACGTGCAGGACGTTGCAAATAAAGCTGATTTCAACCTGACTCAACTTGCTGCTGACCAACACATATCTCAATATCTAGACCGAGATTAGGGGTGAAAGGAAATGGTGGCAAGTTGATTCCTCCATTACAATGAGAATAACAATATGCCGATTACACGCTTAAGCCTGATGACAGGCTTGCTCTGCTTGATCAGCCTCACGGGTTGCCAAGAGAAAAATGCTTCTCCAACTCCGTCCAATACTGAAACTGCAAGTGATGCGGCTGAAGCTTCTGCTATGGTCAATAGCAGCGTCAATGATCTGGATCAGTTTAACCATCCAGCGTCTGAGGCCACAACAACGCCATCAGCACAGGAGAATCAACCCGCTTCGCCATCGAACGATACAGAAGCAGCGACTGACACTCAACCTCAAGCTGAGTCCGTTCCTGAACAGTTTGATATCCGAGTCTATCGTGCAGAATCCCAAGGAACGATGAGTGGTTATATCGACAAGATCGACATTACTTCATTAAATGACCCAGCCACCACCATTACGGGGATTAAAATCAATCGCGGCAATTGTGCGTTGGTGCGCCTGTATGATGCCAAGAATATGCGTTATGGTTCAGTGGCTTTAGCCTACCCACGCTGTAAAGCGGAATCCATTCGTGAAATCAGTATCAGTACGGTGAATGGAACATTCACTTATCAGATTCGTTAATGATGATTCTAATCAAAGAAATGCCCTAAAAAATCAATTTTCTTAGGGCATTTTTATGACAAAAAATCTCGGTTAGCTGCACTAATTAGTCAATGCAAAACCTTTCATTTCTTCCTATCAAAATACAGCCCTATATCTGCTCAAAACGCCCTAAAATCTAGCTGTAAATATCTTACCTAACCTTAGAACTGTATGAAAACTCTTGCCTCAGGAATATATTTTTCCAAAAACGGTAGAATCGTCTTACTGAGTTTTTGTTTATTAAAATTATGGGATAACTTCTCTTTATTTCTACCATAAGTTGCGATATTTTGACTTGAACTATCGTCTTTGAGATAGCAAATAACATCATTAAGCTGAGTATTTTTTTGTGATGTTCTTTGTACTACCAATAAGTCTGATTTTTTTAGTAATAGCTCTAAATCTTTCATAAAGACCATTATGTCTAAGTGGCTAGCATTTTTTTTGAGTTCATCAAATGGATTTAACACATTGTTATTTGGATCGAAGAAATCAAAGCTTTTATCTCCATCAATGTATTTTTGAGCAAATAGTGTATCTACTGTACTTAAGTCTTGATCGGCAAAAGAATACATAAAATGCTGATCAAAATAATATAAAGCAACAATTGCATTAAGTAAGGCAATGTAACTAAGATTCTGAATAGGTTGTTCATTCCCTATTCTTCTCTTTGCAAATTCATCTAAAAGATTTAGCAATGGACCTATAACTTCAGTTAATCTTTTTATGTCGTCTTGTTCTTGAAGAGTATACTCACGCTCACTGCCCTGTCGCATGCAATCCAATCTCTGTGATTGATAACGAAGTAGAAAATCTCTTAATACATAAGGTAAATTTTCGACTTTTTCATCTAACTTTATTGCCAATCTATAGTGACTTGAATTTAATTTCTTATCTAGATCAAAATTAGATTCTGCATATGAATTAACTCCATATAATGGAGTAGCATGTTGAAATAGTGGATTCAAAACTTGCTTAGGCGATGATGGTACAGTTTCTTCAAATTTTGGATAACCTAAATGAATTGGTAAAAAATCAAGAAGTAACTGATCTAATGGAAGTGCAGGAAATAAGTCTGGTAGATACAAATCATTTTCATTTAGGTAACTTAATACAGCGTCCTTGATTTTGCCACTAGCATTTAACTTGGGAGAAGCTTCAATATCCATCCAAAACTTATCTGAAATACGGTTAAAAACTTCCTTTACTTCTTGCAGTGATGTAATTTCATTTTTTATTAAATATTCGTCAGGTGCTACTAAGATTCCTGTCTGAAGAAACCCTAAGGCGTGATCTAGTAATCTTCTCTCTCTTAAAATGAATAATGCATCTTTTTCAAGATGTGCTTCTGGCGCATCCTGATGGTAAGAAGCTAACCAAACTTTCAAAATCCAAAAAAGAAATCCGTCTATATTTAATATTTCATCTTCAAAATATTTAAAAAACTCAGGAAATCTCATTTTAAACTTACGAGCATGTATGGCTTGTTCTACAAGATTTTTCACCACAGGACTAGCAACATTTGAGATTACATTATTAAATTTTGCTGAAGACTTATTTTTTCCCATTTATTTTCATAACCTTAGACGAGAATATTAAGAACCCTATTTATTCTACAATAAAAAAATCAAACTACTCCACATCAAGTTATTTACCCAAATCTGTGGAGCACCTTATGCTAAAAGTACATCCACCATAGAACAAATTTTATCGATGTCTTTTCGGAAACATCTTTTCAGCTTATCCACAAATTAAACACCCTATTTCAAGGAACATCCTTCGAGATAGTTGACTAGATTAAAGTTGTTTTGCTGGTTCAAGTAATGGTGGTACTTATACAATTATATATTAGATATATAAATCATAAGTATAAGAACATCTTAGATCTACAGAACAATAAAAATCTTCAATGATGTAAAGAGAATTGTATGACCAGTACTTCAATACACTCTAAATCAACAGGCGTTAGAGTAAATCGTTCTAGCCGCAAATTCAGCATACCTGAAGAACCGATCAATACCGTATTCATGGAATACACGAATAGATTTAAAAAACTTCATGGTGACACATCACTTATCAATGATGAAGAACACAGCGTTTCTATAGTGGACTACATTGTTATAGATGATGGAAAAAACTTTCAAATTATTCCTGAAGATCAAGCTATTAAATTGATCTTTCTATGTATAGCAATTGTTAAGCGAGTAATTGAACGTGATATAAGCTGCTTATACATGCGGAAGTTTGCTACCTCTAAACTTGATCGACAAATTTGGAGACCAAATGATTATCAACTCCTTATGTTGATGTGTGTTTAAAAAACAGGAGGGTTTAACTTGGTAAACTATACATACTCATTAGGAGTTTACCATGAGCAAGAAACAGAAGACTTACACCGCAGAATTTAAAGCTGAAGCCATAAAAGCCATTGAAGAGAACCAAGGTAATGTATCGAAATCCGCTAGACAACTTGGCATTTCAATGCAAACCCTTTCGAACTGGAATAACAAAGCAAAGGCTGGAACTTTAGCAGGCACAAAACAGTATTCGCCCGATCTAAACGCCTTACTCGAAGAAAATAAGAAGCTTAAACAACAGCTCAAAACAGCTGAAATGGAACGTGAATTTTTAAAAAAGGCAGCAGCGTACTTTGCCAAAGAAAGTCAGTGAGGTACGCCTATATGAAATCGCAAAGCCACTTATTTCCGATTATTTTAATGGCTCGATTACTTCGTCTATCCGTTTCTCGCTTTTATGATTGGCTAAA
>NZ_BKNN01000074.1 GCF_008993995.1 Acinetobacter brisouii | reverse complement strand
ATATTGAGGCATACGCCTTTAGAGTCGGCAGGTAATTTGCCTAGACATTTAGAGCATTTATTAGAAAGTTCAAAAATGTATGTATTACCTGAAAAAAGGCATAGGCTGTGTCCAAGAGTAGTTAAAGGAAAACCTGCAAAATATCCAAAGAAAAAATGCCAATCAGCTTAACTGACTGGCATTACTCTAAGTGAGGGCTTTTTAATTTAGTCTAGAATTTTTAGGTTTATCTGTGAGTTAAAAGCTTTAAGATATAGGCTATCAGTTGAAAAATTACGGCAGTCTACAAAAATGTCAAAAAAATATTTTTTGATAATTTGTAGACTGATTTGTAGACTGTTGAAATACAATTACAGGTAATTGAATGCAAGAGTATACAACCTTTGAGGAAATTAAGTTGTTGAAAATACTACGGAATACAACTAAATGCTAACCTTTCCAATCAGAACCAAACTAGGTGGTTTCTACTTTTTCTACTATGCAATTGTTGGCATTTTCATGCCGTATTGGAATTTATACCTTCAACATCAAGGATTCAGTTTTCAACAAATTGGATGGTTGTCTTCGATTGCAATTATTACCCGTTTTTTTGCGCCATTTATTTGGGGATGGATCGCAGATAAAACGGGTAAGCGCATGTTACTTGTCCGTATTGCGACTTGGGTTGAATCCTGTATTTGGTTTTTCATTTTTATTATTCCTAATAATTTTCAGTCTATAGCAGCACTAATGCTGATTTTTAGCTTTTTCCAAAATGCAATCTTGGCTCAATTTGAAGGTGTGACACTTTTCTGGCTCGGTGATGAAAAAGCGAAATATTACGGGCGAGTGAGAAAATGGGGATCTGTTGGATTTATTGCTGCTGTATTTCTAATCGGTGAATTACTCGACATTATTTCAATTCGCTGGTTGCCTATTATTTTATTGAGTATTGCATTCTTGGCATTCCTTTGGGCATTTACCATCCAAGAACCGAGTAATGCACCTAAAGCACAAAAAAAATTACAACCGCTTTGGCAAAATATTCGCCGTCCTACCGTTTTGGCATTCTTTTCGATTGAATTTATTTTACTGTTTTCATTTGCACCATTTTATAGCTTTTACAGTAACTATTTACATGCTCAAGACTATACAACCGCACAAATTGGAACATTATGGGCGACAGGCGTAATCGCTGAAATTATGATGTTTGCTTATGCGCAACGCGTCTTTTTACAACGTTTTTCATGGCAAAAATTGGTGATGCTCTGTCTATGCTTAACCTCCATTCGATGGGTCGTAGTTGGGCTATATTCAGATTATTTTGCTATACAACTCATGGCACAGACTCTACATGCTTTTAGTTTTGGTTTATTTCATCTGATTGCAATGAAAGTAATTTTTCAAAATTTTAGTGCTGAGCAACAAGGTCGGGGACAAGCCTTGTATAGCACCATGTGGGGCATTGGGGTTGCCCTAGGGAGTATTTTAACTGGACATTATTGGAATGTGGTTTCAGGACAACACATCTTTCTCTATGCGGCATTGATTGTTCTTTTGGCAATGCCTTTGACATATTGGCTACCAAGGCATTGCCAAACTGATGCATCAATCGCAATAAAACCTTAAATAAACAAGTTATTCATACAATTTTCTGTAACAAATATGATAATTTGATTGAATCACTTAGAGGTCTAAAACAACTTATGAAACAATTATTCATCTCCAGTGTCTTTTGTCTGTGTTCAACTTTCGCATTGGCAGCACCACAAACAAATCAAGTTGGCCCAGATAATCAGAATGACAATTCAATCAATATTATTGTGCGTCCACAAATCGCAGGACTATGGGGAATGAAGATCCCAAACAATAACAAATGCGTGGAATATTATAATTTTAAAAGCAGTAATCAAGTCATTATTAAGAGTGCTTCAGAATGGTCAACGGGTATTTACGAATATCAACCATCTCCTGAGAATTCCAAAATTGGTGCGCTTGCATTACAAGTAAAATATAACAATAACCAAAAGGACTGTTCAGGTCATCAACAAGACCAAGCAGGAGAGGTATCCCAGTATTTTGTGCAATGGCGAGATGCAAATACGATTCAATTTTGTGCATCGGAAAAGGATGACAAGTGTTTTGTCACCCTTCACCGTGTTCTACCTTAATTGTTAAAAATTAAAGGAATTTTTTAAAAAAACCACTTATTTTATAAAAATACTTGTTTAATTAAATAAACAAGCGTATTTTAATCATGAACAGTTTATTTATGATGAATTTGATGTTACAGCAACCTATCTCTACTTCTTACAGCGCGTATTACTGGCACTTTAGATAGTCGCCCGAATACGTTTGGGCACGGAAAAGATAGGTTGCCCATCAAAACATTTAATACCTGATTGGCAACCCCAATCAGGTTTTTTTATATTTTAAATTTGGAGAATGACAATGTTTACAACTGATCTAGTGGCTTATTTTCAACCTCGATTCTGGTTCTATTTTTCAGCGAATCGCTCAGAAATACATACACCCTTATTGATGAATTAAACGCCAAGGAAAATTTTATGAACAGTATTTTAATGACTCCACAACAGCTCAAACAGCAACAACCTTTGAGCAGCGAACTTGCTGCACAAGTACAACAACAGCGCCAAACAATAGAAAAAATTTTAAAAGGGCAGGACTCACGTTTATTGGTGATTACAGGGCCATGTTCAATCCATGATCCAAAAGCCGTTTTTGAATATGCAGAAAAATTAAAAAAATTACAGGCTCAAGTTGAAAAGCAAATTTACTTGGTGATGCGTGCATATATCGAGAAACCGAGAACGACTGTCGGTTGGAAAGGTTTTTTATATGACCCAAATTTAAATGGTCAGGCAGATCTTAATGAAGGTTTAGCTCAATCTCGTGAATTGTACTTACAAATTTTAAATCTGGGTTTACCACTTGCCAGTGAAATTCTAAATCCAATGGTGACAGGTTATTTTGATGATCTTTTGGCTTGGGGTGCAATTGGTGCACGTACATCTGAATCACAAATTCACCGTGAGATCGCAAGCAGCTTGCCATATCCCATGGGCTTCAAAAATGGAACGGATGGCTCTGTGCAAATTGCAACAGATGCCATTTTATCTTCACAGCATTCACATCAATTTTTCGCAATGGGACAAACGGGTGCGCCAGTACTGCTAGCGAGTTCGGGAAATCCTTTGGCACATATCATTTTGCGTGGCTCAAATTCTGGAACAAATTACGATGCTGCCTCAATTCAGGCAATTCAGAAAACATTGAAACAGCCAACTGCAATTATTGTCGATTGTAGTCATGGTAATAGTGGCAAAGATCCGTTACGTCAGCCAGAAGTTTTACAGCAAGTGGTACAAGAGCGAGAACTCACTCAAGTTCGTGGTGTCATGCTAGAAAGCCATTTGGTTGATGGACAACAGAAAATTTCTGAATGTATGGTCTATGGTCAGTCTGTTACTGATGGTTGTTTAGGTTGGGATAAAACCGAAGCATTATTACTTGAGATAGCTGAACAGCTTAATCAGAATCAATTGAAGAAAATTGTTGCTTAATTCAACATAAACAGAAGATAAGGGGAAACCTTATCTTCTGATTCATTATGATGACTCTATGAGTCATAGGTATCGCCTATTTTACGCAAGTGATTAATTTTTAATCACTTTTATTTTTGATTGATCTTTAAGCATATTATTTTTTTATGGTTGAGTGCTATACATACCTAAAATTTTAGTCAAATTTTCTATTAATTTTTTAATATTTTTACAAAAAATTTATTCAAATATTTGTTTTATAAAAATTTTTTAATATTTTACATTGGAATCATGGAATCATGGAATCATGGAATCATGGAATCATGGAATCATGGAATCATGGAATCATGGAATCATGGAATCATGGAATCATGGAATCATGGAATCATGGAATCATGGAATCATGGAATCATGGAATCATGGAATCATGGAATCATGGAATCATGGAATCATGGAATCATGGAATCATGGAATCATGGAATCATGGAATCATCAGAAATTACACCAAATCAAACGAAACAGATTTAAATGATTTTTAAACTGAGATTCGACCACAAAGCAGCATTCTAGGCTGCGTTTTATAGTAATCATATATTTCGTATAATGTATATTATGTTAAATAACGTATCAGAGATTGTGCCCAACTCTATTTAGCAGTTGGCACAACTTCACTGGAGAGATTCAGGACAAGTTTAATCTCTCCAGTGAAGCAAGTTAATGAACATAATATTCATTAATCATTATGCGGAAATCCTGCGCTATCTCATTCTTGCTATGTGATGATCTAGCCTGATATTTAGAGACTAGCCTAATGTATTCCATAAGAAGCACAAATCTCCTTATATTTTTCTACACATGTGCATCTCAAAGTGATGAGATACACACTATATTTTCAAAGTAATTTGACTCATAAACCTATTTTGGATGAAACAGACTCAAGCATCTAAAATTGTTTATATTCACACAGTAGCCGTGACTTTTCCCCATACACGCACACGGCTAATGCCGCCATCTGGGATCATGTTGACGCGAATATGTGAAATTTTCTCATGCGCTAAAACTGGGTTGATATAACTGTGTACATAATCCATTTGCATGTCTTGAGCTTCGAGTAAAAATGGCCAGAACATACTTTGCGGAATCAATTGTGGATCTGTTGCATCTTCAACATATACCGCTTGAATGGAAACCTGTGCTGGAAAGTTACCTTTAAAATGCGCTGTATCAATTTCAATTTTTTCAATCTTCCCTGCTTGCCCTAAAGCCAGTACACACCAATCAAACCCCGGTTCACGACGACGCTTCGTTTCCCAGCCATCCCCCATGTTGATTCCACGTCTAGGATTAATCAGGTTACGCGGATGACCATAGTGTGCATCACTGTAGGCAATGACACGTCCACCATTTTCTAGAGCGAGTAAATCGAGTATTTGATCGCTTTTTTGAAGTTGAATCTGCACTTCACCATAAATACGTAACCGTGCAACACCACCATCAGGAAAGATATTCAGGCGAATATGCGTAAACACCTGATTTGATGCAATATCAAAAATATGGTGCTGGCTTGAACCTAAAATACTATTAGGTAATAAATCAACCCATTCGACCTGCTCCAGCTCATCATGAGGTGCATAGCACGCTTCAAGTGAAGCTGATGCAGGATAGTTGCCTGTAAAGAATGTGGTATCGATATCTATGCCATGAATTTTTCCTGCGACCCCCAGTTTAACGATGCACCAATCATAACCCGCATGACGTTTACGCCGAGTTTCCCAACCATCCATCCATTTGCCGTGATCATCAAACTTATCTTCAACAAAAATTGGGGCATCAGCATTGAGCATACGTTTAGCTTCTGCAAAGAAATCGTCAGAGCAATCTATGATTTTGGCTCCAATTCGCTCATCTGCCAGATTTGTAAACGGTTGTAAATAGGTCGGAATATCAAAAATTGGTGCGAGTAAAGTTGCCATATATTTTCCAAGTTGAATCAGTTTTAAATAAAAAATTTGAGAATAAAAAGTACAATGCCTGCTTATTGCAGATGATCATGTTGTGAATCACCCTTGTTTGTTAGATCAATACCTTCATGCCATCGTCAATTTCTAAAAAGTTAAGCATTACTTTTGATTGGGATAGTCATAATCGCCCCATTTACTGGTACGAAGTCCTAATCCATGCAGTGCTTCAAGCAATTTCACTGCCGCAGTCACACCGTCTATCACAGGAATATTCAATTCCTTTGAGATGGATTCGACATGCTTAGACATGCCACCACAACCCAAGACAATCGCACCAATGCCATCATTTTCTTTTGCACGCAGACAGGTTTCGAGTAATTTGTCGTAGGTTTCTTTTTCGTTTTTTTCAAGATCAAGTACTGGTAAATCAATGCAATGGATTTTTTCGCATTTATGGCTATAGCCGTATTGATGTAGCAAATGCTCTGCAATAATTTTGGTTCGTTTCAGCGTTGTAACGATAGAAAACTTGGTTGCAATGAGAGTCGCCATATGAAAAGCCGCTTCTGCTATGCCAATAACAGGAGCATCGGTTAACTCTCTTGCTGCATCTAAAGCAGGATCACCAAAACAGGCAATGATATGTCCATCGACGTGTTGAGATTGACCTTGTTGCACGAGTTCTAATAAATGAAAGGATGCAATGGCTTCATCATAGTGCCCTTCTATAGATGCAACCCCCTGACTTGGGGAGACTGCAATAATTTCTGTTGAATCAGCTGCAACTTTAATTGCACTTTCAGCAATAGACTGTGTCATTTCCAGACAAGTATTCGGATTAATGACTTGAATACGCATAGTGAACCTTGAATATTTTTAAACAAATTGAAAGACCCTTAAATTAAAGATCTTTCCGAGTAATGGACTCCGCCAATTATGATGAACAGAGTCCGAGGAAAAATTAAGTCGTCGATTTTGAATATTTAAGTGATGATTTCATACTAATAAAGCTGTAAGTCATCACCCCTAGCCCCATCCCAATAAACCAGCTGAAATTTGCAACTGCATGGAACTGAGGCAGCAATACACAGAGAATTGGAATAATGGCAGAAGAAATCAGGGCATAAATCGCTTGATGGTTATAACCATTTTTATACCAATAGCTTCCGTTGTGATCTAATGTATAAAGATCATCGACAACAATATTTTGTTTTTTAATGAAATAATAATCTGCAATTAAAATACCGAACAAAGGCCCAATGAATGCACCTAAAATATCAATGGTGTAGTGAATCACTTGTGGATTGTTAAACAGATTCCACGGAGTAATAAAAATCGAACCTACGGCAGCGATCATTCCTCCCATACGCCAACTGATTTTATTTGGTGATACGTTTGAAAAGTCGAAGGCTGGAGAAACAAAGTTCGCCACGATATTGATGCCGACTGTTGCGATCATGAGCGTTAGACTGCCTAAGATCACCACAAAGGTATTGTCTAATTTTCCGACCATTTCAACAGGATCAGTAATAAGTTTGCCGTAAATTGGTAAAGTCGCGGCGATACACACCACCGTTAATAATGAAAAACCAAGGAAATTCACTGGCAAACCCAAGAAGTTACCAAATTTGACCGCTTCAAAAGATTTACCATAACGCGAAAAGTCACCAAAGTTTAAAACAGGGCCAGAAAAGTAAGACACAACCAGTGCAATTGCGCCAATCATCACAGGTAAAATATCTAGACCTTCATATTTGACCCCACCAAGATTGAGATCAATATTTTCCCAGCCCACTTGTGTGACTAACCAAGCAGCCATGGCAAACATCACCACATAAACCACTGGCCCAGCCCAGTCAATAAACTTGCGAATACTGTTCATGCCTGACCAGAACACCACGGCTTGCAAAACCCAGAGTGTCATAAAACCCACCCAACCGAGGTATGAAAGTCCCAAGAAACCATACTGTTTAACATCGGCATACGCAGCCATTTCTGGACTGAACTTGAGAATCACCAGAATAAAAGCACTCGATGCCAAATAAGTCTGGATTCCGTACCAAGCAACTGCAATCAAGCCACGGATAATTGCAGGAATATTAGCCCCTAAAACACCAAAAGTTCCTCGGCAAATCACAGGAAAAGGTGTACTGGTTTTTTGGCTGGGCTTGGCGATCAGATTGGCAAAAAATTGTACGATCACAATCCCGATAAGCAGTGAAATTAAGACTTGCCAACTGTTTAAACCGAGTGCAAACAAACTTCCTGCGGTCACATAGTCACCAACGCTGTGGACATCTGACATCCAGAAAGCAAAAATGTTATACGAGCCCCAAGTCTGCTTTTTGAGCGGTGCTAAGTCCTGATTGGTTAATGCTGGATCATAACTTGGCTTTATTAATGCTTCTGATTTGTTATCCATTGTCATTACTCACTTCATATTCATATGCATGTGTAAGCTCTAATTTATTGACATTGAGCTCACGGCTTTGTTGCGCAGCCTAGAATGAAAATCTGACGCCTAGTGCTGTGGAAAGTTGATCTTGGTTGGCATAGCCTCCACCAGAAAGCGATGAATCTGTATTGACTAAACTCTCACTAGATCCCTTATAATTTTTGAGATAGGCAACGTTCGCGATGAGGCTAAGTGGTTCACATACCTTGTAAATTGCTAGCGTTCGATAAACCACGGCATTATTTTTAAAGGTTGTATTTTTCTTGTAGATGATGTCACCAGACAAAGTAAATTTTGGTGTGAAAGCATAATCTACGCCAACCTCAGTTGCCCAAGCTTTTTGTTTTGCTGAATTACTTGCAATCGCCGCATATTGCCCAGGCCCTGAAATATCCGCATAAGCAAAACCCAAACGTGTCGTGAGTTTGTCGAAGCTATACTTCGATGCGAGGGTCGTTAAGCGGTAATGGTTACTGGTATCTTGAGCTTCATGATCTTCGTATGCAGCACCCAACAAAATTTTATTGGTCGTGTATTTTGCTGCACCTGAAAAAATTTGCCCGTGAGTGTTTTTTGAAGAATCATCTTTGGTCGCGTAAAATCCACCAAACTGCCAGCCTGTCATTTCTGGGGAAACATATTTTAAGGTCTTACTATATAACTCACTGACCGCATCGAATTCCGACATTTTGAACACTGCACCTGAGTTGTATCCGCCTTTAAAGACACTACCGACAAACCAGTCATCGTTAAATGTCCATTGCTTACCTGCACTCACCGCACCATATGGCGTTTTTAGTCCAACATAAGTGTTTCGGTCAAAAAAGCTCACCCTCTTTATTTTGTTCCCCTGTTGATGGCTTAAAACCCGACTGCAAGTTGAAAAATGCTTGGTAATTGTCATCCAGTTTATAACTGCCACTAAATCCAATATTCGATACACCCAAAATACTGTCTACAGCTTCAGTCTTGCTTTTGTTCTCTTCTTTGACATTCGTTACAGAAGCAATCCCTGTGTCGATTACAGCCGAAATACGGAAGTTCATATCTGGCGTATTAAATTCTACGCCTGCATAACTCAATCCTGTACATGACATCGTTAAGCCAAACAGAATTTTTCTTTTCATTTTTAGCGCATCTTTCCCCAAAACATTGCTCATCGCTTTACCCCATAAAACAAGATTGTTGATAATATTGATTGAAATTGTGCACAATCTTTATTGTGCAAAAACTAAGCCAATTTTTTTTGATCGAAGAAAAATAATGAACGTGTATTTTTAAAATTGACCTAAACATA
>NZ_BKNN01000073.1 GCF_008993995.1 Acinetobacter brisouii | reverse complement strand
TGTGGGTTGCTGACTTTACCTATATTCAAACAAATTCAGGCTGGGTCTATACCGCCTTTATTATTGATGTGTTCTCACGAGCAATTGTTGGATGGAAAGTATCTACACGGATGAATACAGATATGGTACTCGATGCACTTGAGCAAGCATTGCACGATCGAGGCATGCCAAAGAATGTGATTCATCATTCCGATAGAGGTGTTCAATATCTTTCCATTCGTTATACCCATCGTTTAGAAGCAGCAAATTTACGAGCATCAGTCGGTACAACTGGTGATTCATACGATAATGCTTTGGCTGAAACAGTGAATGGCTTATACAAAACAGAGGTGATTGAATATTGGCTTTGTTGCACAAACCTATCTGTAAAGGGTTTTTCAGCGATATAATTTCTAAATGAAGAAGCCTACACACAAAATCTACCGCACAACCAATTGGTCCGCATATAACCGAGCACTCATGAGTCGCGGAAATATTGCCATTTGGTTTGATCCTGCTACGCAATGGTATGCGCCATCAAAAGGCAAACAAGGGCGAAATCAAACCTACTCCGACGCAGCCATCCAATGCTGCTTAATGATTAAATCCTTATTCCGTCTGTCTTTACGTATGGTCACTGGCTTTGTGCAAAGTCTGATTAAACTTTGCGGATTAAATTGGATAGCTCCAGATTACACCACGCTTTGTAGAAGACAAAAGCATATTGATATTGTAATCAGCTACCAAAAAAGTAGCGATGGGCTGCATCTACTCATGGACTCTACAGGCATGAAGTTTCTAGGTGAGGGCGAATGGAAACGCAAGAAACATGGACCTGAATATCGTCGCCAATGGCGTAAACTTCATATTGGTATAGATGCTAAAACCCTACAAATACGAGCAGTTCAGCTTACAACCAATAATGTCAGTGATTCACAGGTGCTTGGTGATTTACTTAATCAGATTCCACAAGATGAGCAGATTAACTGTGTTTATACCGATGGAGCTTATGACACCAAGCAATGCCGTCAGGTCATTGCAGATCGGCAAGCGCATGCGGTGATTCCACCTAGAAAAAATGCGAAACCATGGAAAGATACAAAGAGTAGCTCGCTAGAGCGAAATGAATTACTTAGAACAATTAAACGTTTAGGCAGGACACTATGGAAAAAATGGTCAGGCTATCATCGGCGAAGTTTGGTTGAAACTAAGATGCATTGCATCAAATTATTAGGCGATAAATTAATGGCAAGAAGCTTTCCTAGTCAGGTGAATGAAATTCATGCACGTGTAGCAGTCCTCAACAGATTTACGGAATTAGGTCGACCACTTACCCAAGTTACGCCTTAAATTTGGCTCAATTAGGGGCGCTTTGCATTTCAAATCTTTGTGTAACAAAGCCGCTGTACATTGACTCTTGATATTTTTTCCTGGTAAGAGCAAAGTCTTACAAAGTCTTGCAAGGATTTCCTTGGCCGGAACCGCAAAGCGACGCGATTGGAGAGGGCGAAATGAAAGCGCACCTACAGGTGATTTTCACGCTCGATCCCGATCAACGGCTGACGCGGGGCAGCGCGTTTTTCTCAAAAAACAAAAAGAGATGAGGCACCGTGATCGTCGGTGCCTCGTCAGATCAATCTTTACAGGAGCATCATCATGGACAGAAAACAATGCCAGGTCTGCAGCCAACCCGCCACCGTGCGGGTGGAAGCCAATCTCAACGGTCGTCACAGCACCATGCTGTTGTGTGACGACCATTACCGTCAACTGGTGCGCCAGCAAAAGCGCACCGTCTCGCCGCTGGAAGCCTTGTTCGGCTCGCGCAGCGGCCTGTTCGAGGACTTCCTCGACAGTGACTTCTTCCGCATCGGCGACGCCGCGACGCCGATGGCCGCCGATACCGATGACGTGGTCGATGCCTCGTTCGGCGAGCCCGCCGCCGCAGGTTCAGGTGCGCCGCGCCGTCGCGGCAGTGGGCTCGCCAGCCGTATCAGCGAACAGTCCGAGGCCCTATTGCAGGAGGCCGCCCGACACGCTGCAGAGTTCGGGCGCGCCGAAGTCGATACCGAACACCTGCTGCTGGCGCTATCCGACAGCGATGTGGTGAAGACCATCCTGGGGCAGTTCAAGATCAAGGTCGATGACCTCAAGCAACAGATCGAATCCGAAGCCAAGCGCGGCGAGAAGCCGTTCGAGGGCGAGATCGGCGTGTCGCCCCGGGTCAAGGACGCGCTCAGCCGTGCTTTCGTGGCCTCCAATGAACTCGGCCACTCTTATGTCGGGCCGGAGCATTTCCTGATCGGTCTGGCCGAGGAAGGCGAAGGGCTGGCCGCTAACCTGCTGCGCCGCTACGGCCTGACGCCGCAGGCGCTGCGCCAACAGGTCAGCAAGGTGGTCGGCAAGGGCGCAGAGGATGGCCGCGCCGAGACGCCGACCAACACGCCGGAACTCGACAAGTACTCACGTGACCTGACCAAGATGGCGCGTGACGGCAAGCTCGACCCGGTGATCGGCCGTGCGCAGGAGATCGAGACCACCATCGAGGTGCTGGCCCGGCGCAAGAAAAACAACCCGGTGTTGATTGGTGAGCCCGGCGTCGGCAAGACCGCCATCGTCGAAGGACTGGCGCAGCGCATGGTCGCCGGTGAAGTGCCCGAGACGCTGCGCGACAAGCGTCTGGTCGAACTCAACATCAACGCCATGGTGGCCGGCGCCAAGTATCGCGGCGAGTTCGAGGAGCGCGTGCAGAAGGTGCTCAAGGAAGTGACCGAGCACCAGGGCGAGATGATTCTCTTCATCGACGAGGTGCACACCATCGTCGGTGCCGGCCAGGGTGGCGGCGAAGGCGGGCTGGACGTGGCCAACGTGTTCAAGCCGATGATGGCGCGCGGCGAACTGAACCTGATCGGCGCCACCACGCTCAACGAGTATCAGAAGTACATCGAGAAGGACGCCGCGCTGGAGCGTCGCTTCCAGCCGGTGATGGTGCCCGAGCCGACGGTAGCGCAGACCATGATGATCCTGCGCGGCCTGCGCGACACCTTCGAGGCGCACCACAAGGTCAGCATCACCGAGGATGCGATCATCGCCGCCGCCGAGTTGTCGGACCGCTACATCACCGCGCGCTTTTTGCCTGACAAGGCCATCGACCTGCTTGACCAGGCGGCCGCACGCGTGAAGCTGTCAGCCACGGCCCGCCCGGTGGCGGTGCAAGAGCTGGAGTCCGAACTGCACCAGCTGCGGCGTGAGCAGGACTATGTGGCCTCGCGCAAGCAGTACGACAAGGCCTCCGAGCTGGGCAAGCGCATCGAGGCCAAGGAGAGTGAACTCAAGAAGCTCGTCGAGGAATGGGAACGCGAGCGCGCCTCGGGCAGCGCCGAAGTCAAGGCCGAGCATGTCGCACAGATCGTCTCGCGCCTGACCGGCATTCCGGTCAACGAGCTGACGGTGGAAGAACGCGAGAAGCTGTTGCATCTGGAGCAGCGGCTGCACGAGCGCCTGGTGGGTCAGGATGAAGCAGTGCGCGCGGTGGCCGATGCCGTGCGGCTGTCGCGGGCGGGCCTGCGCGAGGGCAGCAAGCCGGTGGCGACGTTCCTGTTCCTCGGGCCGACCGGCGTGGGCAAGACCGAGCTCGCCAAGGCGCTGGCCGAGTCCATCTATGGCGATGAAGGTGCGCTGCTGCGCATCGACATGTCCGAGTACGGGGAACGCCATACCGTGGCACGCCTGGTGGGCGCGCCTCCGGGTTATGTGGGCTATGACGAGGGCGGCCAGCTCACCGAGAAGGTGCGTCGCAAGCCCTACAGCGTGTTGCTGCTGGACGAGATCGAGAAGGCTCACCCCGACGTCTACAACATCCTGCTGCAGGTGTTCGACGACGGGCGGCTCACCGACGGCAAGGGTCGGGTGGTGGATTTCACCAATACCATCATCATCGCCACCTCGAACTTGGGCTCGGACATCATCCAGCGTCGGCTGAAGGCCCGTAGCGCCGCCGGCGAGGAGTATGAGAAGACCAAGTCCGAGGTGATGGACGTGCTGCGCGGACACTTCCGCCCCGAGTTCATCAACCGCATCGACGAGATCATCGTCTTCCATGCGCTGGGCAAGGAGGAGATCCGCCATATCGTCGGCCTGCAGCTCGATCGTGTGGCCCGCAACGCCGCCAGCCAGGGCGTGACGCTGACCTTCGATCAGACCTTGATCGATCACTTCGCGGAGGAAGGCTACAAGCCCGAGTTCGGCGCGCGTGAGCTCAAGCGGCTGATCCGCAGCGAGCTGGAGACGGCACTGGCGCGCGAGATGCTGGGTGGCGGTATCGGCAAGGGCGATCACGCCAGCGCCCGCTGGGATGACAAGGCCGAACGGGTGGTCTTCGAGCGCCAGGAGCCACCCGCGAAGCCGGCCGAGCCTGAGAAGCCCGATGCCGCGAACGTGGCTGAGGCGCCGCCGAGCGACGCGAGCAAGCCTGCGCGCAAGAAGAAGTCAGCGGGCGGCGAATCTTGAGCGATGGGGGCTGTCGTGTCCGACCCCAACGGGCTGACATGGGCAGCCACCCTCGTGCCGCTGGCGGTCACTATCCCCACAGCGGGGCACGCGGTCATCTTCTTTGAGGTGATGAAGGGGCTGACTGCTCTGTCGGTCAGTCTCGCGATGTTCGCATTCAGCCCCAATAGATTCGCCTATTTTCACTATCTCATACGAGGCATATCACCATGAATGAGCAAACACCAAATCCCAATGCGACGAACGAAGGAAAAAACGAACAGGCCGCGGTAAGCAGCCTTCCTGTCAGTCCAGAGTCCAAGCCTGAAGTCGTCACGGAGGTACAGCCTGAGGTTCAGAAAGAAACGGACTCGCAGGCGGCAGACAAACGTAAACAAGTCCTCGATGAGGCGGTCTCGGCCTTGTCGCTGACCAAATCAGCGCTGGCCGCACTTGACGGCAAGGACACTGCACGCGCATTGGCAACGCTGGCCGAAGTGACGGGAAAGCTGGAGCTGATCGTCGCGCGCGAACCCACGCTCGCCCTGGCCGGCGTTGATGTGCGCACCATCGTGCACGACTTGTTCGCCAACACGGAAACCATTGAGGCGATGACCGACGAGGCGCTGGATGCCCTCAAACATGGCGAGGTGCAACAGGCTCGCCACATGCTGGCTTTGCTGGCCAGTGAAATCGTGATCACGGTCACCAACATCCCTTTGGCGTCCTATCCCGCAGCCGTGAAGGCAGTCGTGCCGCTGATCGATCAGGGCAAGATTGAAGAAGCCAAAGCCGCGCTGCAGGCAGCGCTCAGCACGCTGGTCGAGGAGCGCAGCGTGCTTCCGCTGCCCGTCCTGCGTGCGAAGCTGCTCCTGCAGCGCGCCGAGACCTTGGTAGAAGATGGTCAGCGCAGCGAAGCGTCCAATGAGCGCCTGGAGACATTATTGAACGAAGCCCGGCAGCAGTTGGAAATGGCAGAACTGCTGGGCTATGGAAAGAAGAAGGACTTTGAGCCCCTGTATGCTGAACTCAAGAAAGTCAAGCAAAAGACGGCTGGGGGAGGCGGCGGAAAAGGCTGGCTCGATGAAATCAAGGCAAAGCTGTCCAAGTTGTTCTGAAACCGCTGGATAGGGCGTAAGAGGGGCGCGTCGCGGCCCTCTCTTGTCCCATGAGTGTTTGATTTTTTATTTTGTATAGATCTTTAGGAGATATTGCATGAACACAGATACCATCGCCAATTCCAATGCGGATGACCCCACCAAAGCACTGTGTTCGCTGAGCCAAAATTGGTGGCTTTTTGTGCTGCGCGGTGTCTTGGCATTGATTTTTGCAGCCCTCGCGTTCTGGATGCCACAATCGGCTCTGTTGGCCATGACCATCATGTTCGGCGCATTTTCCTTGGTCAATGGCGCGTTCAACTTGTTTGCAGCGGTGCGCCATATCCAGAAAAAAGAGCGCTGGGGCTGGCTGCTGTTCAGCGGCATTGTCGGCATACTTACGGGCGTCGTCGTCCTGGTTGCTCCTTGGGTCGCCACGATAGTCTTGGCTTCTTTTTTATGGGCTAGCGTGGGCTTCTGGGCGATTTTCACCGGTGTGCTGGAGATATCTGCCGCCGTTCGGCTGCGTCGGGAAATCAAGGGTGAAATCTGGCTTGCCCTCAGTGGACTGCTCTCGATTATACTTGGTGCTATCGTTTTGTGGATATTTTTTACCCGTCCGGTCGAGTCATTCGTGGCCGCAGGCTGGCTGTTGGGTTGCCATGCGGCAGTCTATGGCGTCACGCTTTTGTTCTTTAGTTGGACTCTTCGCAAAACGCGCCTAGGGTAAGAGCGTGCCAAACTAAAATCTATGGATATGAGCATCCTCGATTCATACCTCCATAGAAATGACATCGAAGGAGTCATACATGCAGATACAATATAGCTATCGAGCTATCGACAAAGAGTTTCATGAACCTTGGCAGAGAGCTTTGGGAAATGTGATCGAGCACGCCCTCAAGCCATTGCTCGACAAACACACTAAAGATTCAGCGCGACTTCAAATCGTCCTTGATCGCGACAAGAAGCGGCAATTTCTGGCCAGTGGCTATATGCACCTGCCCGGCAAAAAGATTGTCAGCGTTACTGCATCACATAACGAGCTGACGCCCCTCGCGCAGATGCTCGCACAGTCGTTGTTCTGTCAGGCCAAGAAGCATTTTGACCGACTGCATGCTCAGGATCAAATCAAGCGCAAAGCACGACGCGAGCGCTTGCGCGAGCTCAAGGTGCGGATTGCCGCAAAACCCGCATCAGCCGCCCATGAGGCCGAGGTGACCCGAATGCCTCTACTGTCGAAACTTGAGGCTGTCGCAAGGCGTGAGCTGGCTTATCTGCGTGCCGTCGGCGATTTACCGCGCGATTATCCGACGCTGCGCGACGTGGTGGATGAAGCGATTGTCCGAGCTGAGGTGGAATGGCAATCCGTGCCGGGGGAAAAAGAGGCTTACACCGGTCTTTTGAAGCATCTGTTCGCCGTCCTGGATCACGAAGTGGCAAGCAGCCGGCAATTTGGCGAATTCGTTTCTCTGGACGCGCCGGTCGAACCGGATGCCCAAGACGTGGCCGAGGCCATGGTGGAAGAGGAAATCTTCGAATTTTATCAGCCCGATGACACACTCAGGCTTGCCGATATCATCGCTGACAGTCAGCATCCCGATGCCGCAACGATCGCGGAACAGGAGGAGCTAGTTGATCGGTCGAGCGAGTTCGCTTTCGCATTCGACCTGCTGAAGGACATGCCGCGTTTGTGGCGGCGCATTTTTCTGCTTATCCGTGTGGACGGGCTGGATGCCAGCAGCGTCTCTGAGATCCTGCTGATTCCTAGTAAGGAAGATACTGTCCAAAGGTGGCTCATGCAGGCCGAAGCGTTCATCGCTGCTCATTTGGAAGAGGCCGGAGTAAGCAAAGACGGGAACGATTGGCTCCAAGGCGTTGATTGGTCGGCATTGTCTGTGACCCGAAGCGCGGCAGCCTCACTGTGGTCCAAGGAGGCGAACCATGAAGAATGATCTTCACCTCGTCTGCCCGCATGCCAGTCCATCAACCGCGTACCGACTGCGAAGCTATCGGAACATCCCAACTGTGGCCGCTGCCAGCAGCCCTTGTTCACGGGCGAGCCCCGCGAGTTGACCGGCGTGCTCGGCCACGAAATCGCGCATATTGCGAACGAGGATTTGCGTGTCATGGGCCTGGCCGATTCCATCAGCCGGCTCACCCATCTTCTGGCCTTGTTGGGGCAAATCATGCTCCTCTTCAGCCTGCCGGCCTTGCTGTGGGGCACAGTCGCTATCCAGTGGCCGGCGCTGCTGTTGCTGGCCGTTTCGCCGCAGCTCGCGCTGCTGGGTTTGTCGCGGGTGCACGAATTCGACGCCGACCGGCTCACCGCCGAATTGACCGGCGACCCACAGGGATTGGCTTTGGCGCTCGCCAAGATCGAGCGGGAGAGTCGCGCCTGGCTGCTGCCCGGATGGGGCAACCCGGAACCCTCCTGGTTGCGCACGCATCCGGCGACGACAGAGCGCATCCAACGCTTGCGGGAATTGGCTGATTCGATGGCACCGCAACCGCTTCATTCCAGCCCATTTCTGCCGGACATCCCCTTGGCGCCACGCCCACCGCGTTGGCGCGCCAGCGGTGTCTGGCGCTGATTTCAACAAGGAGAATGGCATGACCTACCCCGACCTCAACAGCCGCCCGGCGCCGGACCGATTCATCCGGCGCTGGCTCGTCATCACTGGCTGCATCGCCGCACTCATGCTGCTGTGGCAGTTCTTGCCTGCCATCGAAGCCTGGTTCAGTCCGCGCGAAGCGGCCGAGCGCACGGTGACACCGCGTGGTGATCTGGCGGCAGACGAGCAGACCACCATCCAACTGTTCGAGAAATCGCGCGGGTCGGTGGTTTACATCACCACGGCGCAACTGGTGCGTGACGTCTGGTCGCGCAATGTCTTTTCCGTGCCGCGCGGCACCGGCTCCGGCTTCATCTGGGACGATGCCGGCCACGTGGTGACCAACTTCCACGTCATCCAGGGGGCATCGTCTGCCACGGTCAAACTGGCCGACGGTCGCGATTATCAGGCTGCGCTGGTGGGCGCCAGCCCCGAGCACGACATCGCCGTGCTCAAGATCGGCGTCGGCTTCAAGCGCCCGCCCGCTGTGCCGGTGGGCACCAGTGCCGACCTCAAGGTCGGGCAGAAAGTGTTCGCTATCGGCAATCCCTTCGGATTGGACTGGACGCTCACCACCGGCATCGTCTCGGCGCTCGACCGCACCCTCGACGGCGAAGGGGGCGGGCCTGCCATCGATCACCTGATCCAGACCGACGCCGCTATCAACCCCGGCAACTCCGGCGGCCCGCTGCTCGATTCGGCCGGGCGGCTGATCGGCATCAACACCGCCATCTACAGCCCTTCGGGCGCGTCTGCTGGCATCGGTTTCGCTGTGCCGGTGGATACCGTCATGCGCGTGGTGCCGCAACTCATAAAGACCGGCAAGTACATCCGTCCGGCGATCGCGTTATCAGCATCGACGGTATCGCCGTCGACGACGTCACCACATTACAGGCCCGGCTAGACGACAAGAACGTTGGAGATGTTGTGGTCTTGTTAGTGGAGCGGGCCGGCAAGACTCGCGAGATGCTTGTGGAACTACAACCGGGAGTTTGATGGAAAGTGGGTCATGGATCTGCACAGCGAAGCAGTCAAGCTGTTTTTGAGTAATAAAGTTAGATACTAGGTAATAAATAATCATACTTAGTAATAAAGTTTCATACGAATTTTCAAAATAAAGAAAATATATTCATTATTTTCAGTATTTTGTAATTTTGGTATGAAACTTTTTTTATTTTGATAGAATTAAATTTAGACTAGCCCTGCCTATAGTATGATACTTTAATAAATACAATATAATTTTGGAACCAATAA
>NZ_BKNN01000072.1 GCF_008993995.1 Acinetobacter brisouii | reverse complement strand
GTACACAGTGCACTGGGTTATGTATCGCCTTTTGAGTTTGAAGCAATGTACTATGATAAGATTAACCCGTTAGGTCAGGTGGCCTAACTTAAATAAAAAAGTCTCCGACAAACCCGGTACGGTTCACTGCTGTTATGCCTAAGCCATATTCCAATGATCTTCGTCACAAAGCTCTGGACTACTACAAAGAATGTCAGAATAAATCTAAAACCTGTACCGTTTTTAAGATCGCAAGAACGACTTTAGATCTGTGGATTCAGCTCGAGCAACTGCAAGGAAATGCGAATCGGCCACATCCCGAAAAAGCTGGTCGGCCCTATAAAATTAAAGACCTACAGGCTTTTAAAAGCTTTGTTGAAACAACACCATTTTCACAGGCTAAAGATCTGGTGCCATTATTTGAAGAAAAGTTCGGCTACTTTGTCAGCTATGCCAATATTTTATTTGCTTTAAAAAAGCTGGGTTGGAGTCATAAAAAAAGAGTTTTCTCTACAGACAAGCCTGCAAAATAGGACGGGTCGTATTCCAATGGTTCCTGCCACAATGAAAACAGCAATATGGTGAAGAGCATATTTTATATATTGATGAATCTGGCATAAACAGCAACGAAACTGCTGAGTATGGCTGGTCTGAGAAAGGAAAACGTTGTCATGCCTTAAAATCAGGTGGACATGGAACCCGACTGAGTATGATCAGTGCTGTTCGATCAAGTGCAGCTTTCAAATTCATTGCACCCTTTATCTTTCAGGGTTCATGTGATCGCAGTACTTTTGCTGCGTGGCTTGAATATTTGCTGAAAGGCTTACCCAAAGAGAAAAATGGTCAGTACCAAAAGCATTTATTGATTTTGGACAATGCCTCAATTCATAAAGGTGAAGAAATTGACCAGCTGGCTCTCCAATACAATGCCCGACTTATGTATTTGCCAGCTTATAGTCCAGATTTAAACCCAATTGAAAAAGCTTGGTCTGTGCTCAAAAGAAAAGTCAGACATATTGTTAGCCAACAGCAGAAATCAGTCCTGGAAGCATTAGATATCGGATTTAAAGAAATGTAGCGTAGTTTATTTAACTAGCTATAGATATCGGATTTAAAAAAATGTAGCGTAGTTTATTTAACTAGCTATACATATTTCTTCTGCATGATCGATGACTTTTTTCAGGAATTCGAAGCAACCTATTGGGGATTTTTAAAACACAGCAACAAGCGTGTGAGAACGCGACCTTCTCAATTGAAAGTTTCAGAAATCGTGTTTATCGCCATTTGGTATAAATGCTCACATTTCAATAATTTTAAAGCATTCTTCTTTTCATTAAAGCAGAGTCAAAGTCAACTCTTTAGATATTTACCTTGTTACCAGCGGATGGTGTATCTCATCAGAACACATCAATTGGCACTGCATGCTTTACACTTTGCCTTGATGAAAGATTGCCCCAGCAATTATTTATGGATAGATTCGACTACGCTGCCTGTATGTAAAAATCAGCGGATTCAACGACATAAATCCCTGGCAGCGATTGCAACCCGCGGCAAAAGCTCAATGGGTTGGTTCTTTGGCTGTAAGCTGCATTTAATGATGAATCAGTCAGGAGACATTGTCAGTACAGCTTTATCGAATGGGCATACAGCAGATATTAAAATGGTTGAACAGTTAGTAGAAGGATTAAAAGCAAAGCTCTATGCTGATCGTGGCTATATTAGTCAGGAGTTAAAGAGCAGATTAAAAGCACAAGGTGCTGATTTAATTACATATCATCGAAAGAATATGAAATCTGTTCAACTCTCTACATCAGATGAATATCACTTAAAGCAGCGTAATAAAATAGAGACTTTATTCAGCTTGTTAAAAGGGCAATATAATTTGGTCACCAGTAAAGCGAGAAGCATTGAAGGATACTTAGCTGGAATTTATGCATCTTTATGTGCTTACCAATTATGTCATCAAAACAAGCCAACCATTCGAGTAATGGAATCCTTGGCTTAAGCAGGATTCGGGTTATTATAAGATGTACAAATTGTTGAATATTTTACGATAGAATAACATCATTAAAAGTTAGTCTTTATTAGATGAAAAAATGTCTTTACGATTTAAAAAAAGCATCAAAATCCTTCCAGGTATTAAGCTGAATATTTCTAAAAATGGGCTCAATAGTGTAACCATTGGAAAACCAGGAGCATCTATCAATATTTCAAAAAAAGGTAAACAGGCTACTATTGGTATTCCTGGAACAGGTCTTTCATATTCAAAGAAAATTTCTTCTCGCGTAGATATACCTTCAAAATCTCCTTCTGTCCCATCATCAGCAGAACTAAACTCTAAACATTCAACTAGCCCAACAAAAATAATTATGATTAGCCTTGTTATAATATTTTCATTCTTAATAGGTGCTGTTTTTTTCTAATATTGAGCTGCTGACTAGTCAAAATATAATGTAAGCCGTAAACTAATTTGAAATTTTAGTCTCAAATTTAAGAACATGCATATTCAAAATCAGATAAAAGAATTTTTGACATCAACCAATTCAAAAGTTTTGATTATTACAGGAAGTGCGGGAACTGGAAAGACAACTCTAATCAGACAAATTATAACACAATTAAATGACCTACAATCAGACTATTACCTACTCGCCCCCACTGGTAGAGCTTCACAAATTTTACATAACCATGTTTTTGAAACAGCAGAGGTATCCCCAACTACTATTCATTCATTTTTATATACGAAAAATAAGGACTCAATAAATGATATTCCTGAAATTCTTGAGTTCGCTATAAGGGATGATAAAATTGAGGAAAACAGTGTAGTCATCATTGATGAAGCATCCATGCTCTCTCATGAAGTATCAAATGAAAAAAATTTTCTTAAATTTGGCAGTGGAAATTTATTTAAAGATTTAACCGATTATTTAGATTTATCACATAGTCAACGTAAGCTAATTTTACTTGGAGATCCTTGCCAACTTCCTCCACTTAACGTATCTACAGCGGAAATATTAAATCCCGAGTTTGTAAAAGGATACTTAAATACACCTCATGTACAACATATACATCTAACAAAAGTCCATCGTCAGCTTCAAGAGAGTCTAATTTTAAAATCAGCCATTTCACTAAGAGATGCCCTCGATCAGAAATCTTTTTTACAACTCCCTATAGAAACTAATCAATCTGAAGTTTGTGATTTAAAAATGAACGAGGCTTTGGAAAAATATTTGTGGGACTATGGAAATAGTTCAATTTTTCTATCCTATACCAATAAAGATGTACACAACATCAATCTTAATTTTCGAGAGCTATTGCATCTATCACCCCAAAAATTAGAAAAAAAAGAACGCCTTGTTTTAATGAAAAATTCGTGGGTGAATTCCCAATACTTATATAACGGTGATTTTCTAATTGTTGAAACCTTAGGGGACATCGAAAATATTCCTATTAGCTTTCCTTTAAAAGATGGTCAATCATTTTCCACCAACCTGTCTTTTCAAAGCGTTGAACTCAGAAAAGAAAATGAACACAAAAGCATACACTGCAAAATTTTAGTTAATAAATTATGGTCAGAAGAAGCTGATCTTTCTTTAAATGATCTTAGAGCTTTCGTAGTCCATTTTCAAAAACGAAACTCTCACCTTAAGCGAGGAAGTGATGAATATAAAAGAGCTATTCAAAACGATCCCTATATAAATGCGTTATATGTTCGTTTTGGCTATGCAATGACTTGCCATAAAGCGCAAGGTGGCGAATGGGATAATGTATATATTAATCTAGCTAGACCTCAGAATGATTTGAAAACGGTTAACGGATTTAAATGGGCCTATACAGCATTAACACGATCAAAAAAACATGTTTATCTAATGAATCGCCCTCTGAATAAAATTAATTTCGATCCCCAATCGCCCTTTGCCCATTTTATAAATGAAATAGAAACTCATCTAGTTAGTTTTGGCTATAAACTCGTTTCAACAAAGTCTTTGGATTATGAGCTTCAACTATTAATTGAGAAAGATAGTATAAGCAGCAGCTTCAAGCTTTATCGTAACAAAAAAATGCAAATCACTAGCATTATGCCAATGAAGAAATCCATTCATTCCAAACATCTAGAAACTGTACTTAATACTTTTGTTAATAAATCTTTGGTGGAGAATTGAATATGACTAATAGTTTTTTAGCCGGTTTAAATGATTCTCAACTTAAAGCTGTTACAAGCACTGAAGGATATATTCGCTTAACAGCTGGTGCAGGTTCTGGTAAAACACGTGCTCTAGTTAGTCGTTATCTCTACCTGAGTGATACTTACGGTATAAGTCCAGATAATATTTTATGTATTACTTTTACTCGTAAAGCCGCAGATGAAATGAAAAAGCGAATCCGAGATATGAGTAATACTAATTTAGAAGGTGCTTTAATTAGTACATATCATGGTTTCTGCTATAAGGTCATTCGTGAAGATGCCCATAGACTTTACCTTAAAAAAGAATTTAATATTATTGATGATAATCATTTGGAGAAAACTTTTCGAGATATTTACAAAGAATTAAATTTAACAATTAAAGATGGGGAACTCAAAGAGCTACAAAGATCACTTTTTATCTATAAATCCATGTCTCCGTATGTTAATAAAATGACAGGACTAAGCCAATATACCTATGCTGAAAATGTTTTGAATTTTAATCATGAATTGGCTGAGCTATTATCTCAACCAAATTATCGATATCTGACTGATGAAATATCACGGCACTCTAGTGTTTTAGGACATTATTTAGCACGACAAGTAGAATATGCAAATTACGATTTCTTCGATTTATTAGAATTCACTCTTTATCTATTCGAAAATGATCCTTATGTATTAGACAAATGGCAAACCCGTCTTGAATATATTATGGTTGATGAGTTTCAAGATAGCAGTCCACGTGAAAACACCTTAATTTCCTATCTCGCTGGTAAACATCATAACCTTTTTGTTGTAGGTGACCCTGATCAATCTATTTACTCCTTTAAAGGTGGAGATATTTCTGTATTCTTGGACTTTAAAAAGAACTATCCTAAAGTAATAGACTTACAGCTTTACGAAAATTACCGATCAACTCAGCAAATTGTTGAAGTTTCAAATCAACTCATTTCAAAAAATGCAATTCGTATAGATAAATCTAGTATTCCTAAGCGTGGGAAAGGAGAAGATGTTACGCATTTTCACTGCAAGAAAGATAAACAAGAAATGCAATTTCTTGTGGATGAAATTAACAAAATCATTAAAGAAAAGACATATGAAGAAAAAGATAAAAAAATTCCATATTCATGGAAAAATATAGCTGTTATTGTCCGCTCTCATCGCTCTAAAAAACCAATTGAAACAGCATTCGTTAAAGCTGGATTCCCATATACCATCGCTGATGGCATAAAATTCTACGCAAAAAAAGAAATTCAAACAGCCATTGCTTACATCAAAATGCTAGAAAAAGATTGTAATGATTCATTTTTAAAAAGCATTAAAGAACCAAAACGAGGTGTAGGAGAAATTCTACTAAAAAAAATAGAATATACATCAGATTTAAAATTATGTAGTTATTATCAGGCACTTAAACACTTACAAAACATCAATGATGCTGATTTCAATAAGACTAAAGCTCGTGAATATATCGAGGTTATTGAACTCATGCGAAGTAGAAAATCAGTTACAAAACTTTCAACATTAGTACATGATGTCTTACGGGCATCTTGCTATTTAAACTATTTACGTGAAGGTACCAATGAACAACGTATTATAAATGTAGAGGATTTAATTGACTCTGTTCTAGAATTAGAGATTCGTAGACAACAGGAAGTTTCATTAACAGAATATATTGATATTATTAATGAACACACTCGTGAGGCTGATGAAGATGAAGAAAAAGATGAAATCCAAATTATGACCATTCATTCTTCAAAGGGTTTAGAGTTTAAAGCTGTATTTTTGCCTCATTTTAATGATGGGTCTTTACCAAATGCAAAATCTTTATCTGATCGAGTTAAATTAGAAGAAGACCGTAGATTAGCTTATGTCGCGTTTACACGTGCCGAAGATCTATTATATATCACTGAGTCAGAAGGTCTTAGTGAAAGAGGATCTAACAAACTACCTTCACGTTTTTTATTTGATTTTGATAGAAGCCAACTTAATGAACCGAATAAACTTCCAGAAAAACTTCTTACATTTCTTTTACAACAATTTAATAATAGAGGTAGTTTACCATCTGAAACTGCTACATTAAGTATAGGTGATCAGGTTAAACATATCGGTTTTGGTTTAGGTACGATCAAAGCGATAACTGACACCAACTATATTATTCAGTTTGAAAATCCTGCAAAAGAAAGAAGCATCAGTAAAAGTTATAAATTCTGTACAGATGATACAACTGTTATAAAATCCAAATTAGAAAAGAGCCCAGATGTATCAGATGTATCAGATGTATCAGATGTATCAGATGTATCAGATGTATCAGATGTATCAGATGTATCAGATGTATCAGATGTATCAGATGTATCAGATGTATCAGATGTATCAGATGTATCAGATGGTTGTGACATACTCCATAATTCAATACAACATCCTTTATGGGGTATAGGTTTTATTACTTCTTCGACAGAGTCTCATTTTAAGATCAGATTCCCTGAGATTAATGAGACTAAAGATATTCCCCAAAACTCGAAAGCTATTAAATATATTTAAAATGATATAAGCCTCTCTAGTGAGTGGCTTATTTTTATGAAATGGATATTGCTTTCCAACTGTAAGTATCTTTATCCCTTTGTTTACTGAAGATTGCTTTCACATTTATTTGTGCTTTATCCTCAATATTTGTGATTAGATTTGGTGATATAAAGATATCATTAACAAATCCGAACCCCTTTGGATTTTTACGTAGCTCTCCCTTTTCCTCTTTCACATCAGCAATTTTTGCATTCTCCACTAACTCTAAATGTGAAATTTCAACTCGTTGCGATTTAGCATTAATTGTTGAAAAACATTTCACTTTAGAACCTGTAAATATTTTATCTTTTAAAGCCCTTACTATATTTTGATCTAACTTTAATTCTTTATCTTTGTTTAGAAAAACTCTCACATTTTCATAATCATCACTAATATAACTAATTATGCCAAACTGTTGATTAGTACAATCCCAATCATACCCATCGATACGCTCAACAACATTTACGATTAGATTCTGGTTGGAATCTTCTTGAATACCTAATATTACCAATACTGCGGTTCCTTTCTTCATCTGTAGATGATTAAAACCATTAGCTAGTAACGACTCAAAATTATTACCATTTTTAATGGAAAACTTAGCAAACTCTTTTGGTTTTTTCCCATCTCTTTTTATTTTCAATTGCCCCAAATATGTTGCAGAAATTTTCTTAATTTCATCAAAACATAAAGACAAAGCATCTGACGCATGCTCTTCATAAAATTCTTTAGCTAATTTTAATTCTTTCTTATCTGGATCAAACCAACTATTTTGAGTTAAACGGTTCAATTCATCGGGCAATTTCCACTGATTTTCATTTCTAATTTTAATTGATTGATTTATTTCAAAACTCGCTTCATCAAACATCTCTAAACTGATTAAAAGCTTGGCAAAATCAAAATGAGCAGTAACTAAAAATTTTTCTTCTGTTTTACACAGCATAGCTTTACAAAAACATGCCAAAGCTAAATCTTTTTGATCAAACTGATAAATTCTTGCAGCTTCGGCCCAAACCCAAAACTCAGATTTTTTCAACTTTAAAACCGATGATAAAACTTGACTTGCATTTTCATAATTCTCCATACGCCTTAAAACAGCGACAGCATCCCAATCCAACCAAATTGCATCTTCATCTGATAATTTCGAACGAACTTGATTAGCCCAATCTAAGCAAAAATCAGCTTGGTCCTTATTAAGCTCTTGGGCCGATTTTGCCCATTTACATAAACCTCTAGCCACCTCGTAAGCCAAAGGAAGACTATGACGTCGTTTCCCTTGTTTATCAACATATGTAGTTTTCTCCCAATCCTCTGCTCTTAAAGCAGCTTTACCAAACCATTTCACATAATTGTAGAAATCAGGAAGCTGTGTAGAATATGGACAAATCAATTGTAAAATCATCGAAAATGCCATTTCAGGTCTACGTGTTTCTCCTTTAATATAATCTTCATAGGTTTTTATTAACTGCTGTACAAGTCTATGATCCACAGGATCAGCTTGTTTTAACTTAGTAGTAATTTCTTTTATTTCAGAATAATATGTCCACTCAATTTGGCTCTTTAGTTGGAGAGAATTGGGGGTCTTTTGCAATTCCGTCCGAGCTAACTCTCTTGCTCGTAGATAATCACCATTTTTTCTGATTTGACTAATTTCTTTCCAGTCCATATCACCAACTCAACCAATTGATATTTTTAAAATTATAATCTAATATTTAACCAACTTCTCTCAGAAGTCATATTATATTCTGTAGCCAATAATTCAACATGAGCTACAATCAGAGAAATCATGACGTTCTGATCCTATGCCAAAAATTTGGACTGCTCCCAGTATCCTAGACATGAGACAGCCTCATTTTGAAGCTGCCTCAAAGGCTTCTGGACTCATCCCATCGAGATGCGAATGACGCCTGATTCGATTGTAAAACATCTCGATATAATCAAATACATCTGCACGGGCCATTTCTCGTGTTTTATAGATCCTCTTTTTAATTCTTTCCTTCTTCAAGCTACTAAAAAAGGATTCGGCAACTGCATTATCCCAACAGTTTCCTCTACGACTCATGCTAGGAACCAAATTATGCTTTTGACAGAATTTCTGCCAGTCTCCACTGCTGTATTGTGAGCCTTGGTCTGAGTGTATGATTACAGATTCATTTGGCCTACGTCGCCACACTGCCATGAGCAGTGCATCAAGAACGATATCCTTAGCAAGCGTAGGTTTCATTGACCAACCGATGACTTTTCTCGAATATAAATCAAGAACGACAGCCAGATATAACCAGCCTTGCCAAGTACGGATGTAGGTAATATCAGTCACCCAGGAAGTATCCGGGATGTTCACAGCGAACTCTCGATTTAAGTGATTTGGTGGCACAATCTGAGGGCGACCGCGACCATAGCTTTTATGCTTCTTATATCCTCGAACAGCGGTAATACCATTATTCTTCATGATCTTCAGCACACGATTGGGCCCGCAGCTTTCACCCAGCTCTTTAAGATCCAGCGTGATGCGACGATAACCGTAGATGCCATAACTGGCATCATAAGAAAAGCGGATCAGTTGTAATAACCGTTTGTCTTCAATTATTCTGCCTGATTCGGGTTCATGTAGCCAGGCATAATAGCCAGCACGAGCAATCTTAAGAACCCGACACATCGTTTTAATCTTAAATTGATGGCTGTACTCAAGGATAAACTGATACTTTACTCGGGCAGGCTTGCAAAGTACCTTGCGGCCATTGCTGTCCCACAATTTTTCACAAGAGGAAGCTCAAATGAGCTTCCTCTTGTTTTATGGGTATTTTATCGGGTGAAAATAAAGCTTTTAAAGTTCTTCTTTCAAACAAATTCACTTGAATTA
>NZ_BKNN01000071.1 GCF_008993995.1 Acinetobacter brisouii | reverse complement strand
GAAGCAGCGATCGGTAAAATCCTACAAATCGCCTCAACACCATATCGATCTTTATTGTTAAGGATAAAATCCACCATTATTTGTGTGGGCGGTCGAGCTCCGCCTGGGCGAAAAAAGCGGCTGCTTTGCGTAGAATTTCATTGGCACGCTTTAATTCTTTAATTTCACGTTCCATTTGCTTCATTTTTTCTTGGTCAGATATCTGTTGTACTTTGGCAGGATTTAGTTGATCCATATGCTTTAAATACCAAACACGCAATGTTTCAGGAGTACAACCGATTTTAGGAGCAATAGCTGTGATTGCTGCCCAAGTAGAAGGATAATCTTTTTCAGATTCAATTAGTAATTGAACCGCTCTTTCTCTAATTTCGGGGGTATAGTTTGGTTTTTTCATCGGAATAGTCTCTCAGAATATTGAGTCTCCGACAAACCCGGTACGGTTCAGTATCGCGGCAATCTTTATTGCACAGCTTTACGGAATTGACTTGTCGATTACTCAAGAAATCGTGTTGGTCTTGACTCTCATGGTTACTTCTAAGGGGATTGCAGGTGTTCCGGGTGTATCCTTCGTGGTGCTGTTGGCAACTTTGGGTTCAGTCGGTATTCCACTTGAAGGTCTGGCGTTTATTGCAGGGGTTGACCGTATTTTAGATATGGCGCGTACTGCATTGAACGTGGTCGGAAATGCCTTGGCTGTACTGGTGATCAGTAAATGGCAGAAGCAATTCGACGAAGACAAAGCAAAAGCGTACGAAGCATCTTATAAATAAGATCATCTATGCGAAATAAAAAACGGCTCATCAGAGCCGTTTTTTATGTCAGTGTGGACTAAGATAATGATGAGTCACTGGCAAGGCGTTTCTTATGTTTGAAATAGCTATAGCCAAAAATAATTAGACCGACCATGTAAAGCTGTAGTGAATCCCACAGTAAAGAAAGATCTGCGGCATACAGTAACCATAAGGCATAAATAGTTGCCACGAGTGCAATCAAGATATGTTTTGGCTGTTTCTTTTTACCCGATTCTTTTAAGTAGAACGCGGAGACTAAGAAATAAGGCAACAGAATCATCACCGAAGAAATCATCAACAGCCACGTGTAGTTTTTATTGAAAAAGTACACGCCAATTAGCGCTGCCTGCACCACAATGGAGGTCAGCCATAACGATGAAATCGGCACATTGTTGCTATTGGTCTTGAGAAACGTCGCAGGGAATGCTCCATTTTTCGCAGCCAAAAACGGAATTTCAGTGGCGAACAAAGTCCAACTTAAATACGAGGATGCTACGGAAATCATCAAGCCGACAGTAATCACAATGGTGCCTGGCAATCCAATCAACTGGGTCAAAAGGGTCGCCATCGATGGGTTGTGCATACCTGCAATGTCGGCACGACTGGTGACGCCGTAAGACAACACCGTAACCATCACATAAAAAGCCAATGCCAGTAACACGCCAAACACTGTGGCTTTACCGATATCATTACGGTTACGTGCACGAGAAGACAGCACCACCGCACCTTCAATTCCTGTGAACACCCATAAGGTAATCAGCATCAAGTCTTTGACCTGTTCCCAAAGTGGCATTTTTAAAGAGAAGTCATGCAAATTGAGTTTGAAAACATCCAGTTTGAATGCGACCAAACTACAGGCAATAAACACCACCATCGGTACGATTTTGGCAAGGGTAGCAATCAGGTTGACCACCGCCGCTTCTTTAATCCCACGACTCACCAGCCAATGCACCAACCAAACAAAGATCGATGAACCGATCAGGGCATAGATGGTGTTGCCATCGCCAAAAATGACATGTTCCTTGGTATCCACGAATGTACCGAGACTTGAGAACACAATCACCACATAACCGACAATGCCGATGGTGGTACATAGCCAGTAGCCCCATGCCGAGCAGAAGCCGATCAATTCGCCAAAGCCTGCACGGGCATAGTTATAAATTCCGCCGTCCAGTTCAGGGTACTGACGAGATAAATACAACAATGAAAATGCCAAGAATAAAATACCGACCCCAGTGATCAGCCATGCAATTAGCAGGGCTGAACCATTGGCAACGGCTGCCATGTTCTGCGGTAAACTAAACACCCCAGAGCCGACCATGGAGCTAAACACCAGTGCGGTCAGCGACAGTAAACCAATTTTTGCAGAAGACATATTTTCTTATTCTTTAAAAAATGCAGACAGTTCGGCAATGTGTGCAGGGGTAATCCCACAGCATCCACCGATTAACGATGCGCCAGCATCTTGCCATTTTTTAGCAAAAGCCAAGTAAGCGGTTGGGTCAAGGTCTTTACGCACTTCGTCCAGACCGTCATTGGCTGTTGCAGATTCGTCTTGTGGCGGGAACGCATTGGCATAAGCACCAATGGTCAGTTCAGGCGCCAATTTTGTGATTTCCTGAATCGCTTGCAAAATCACTTCAGGCTGACAGCAGTTAAATAATACCGCTTCTGCACCGATGCGACGGATCACGTCTACCGCTTGTTCAAGGTTCTCACCTGAACGCAAGTAAGCACGATCTTGTTGCAATACATCTTGCAGGGTGAAAGAAACCCAGTACGCTTTGCCATCTTTTGGAAGCAGGTTGTGTACCATTTCTACTTCTTTCAGGCTCGATTGGGTTTCAGCCAACCAGAAATCGACTTGACCTGCTAAAGTTTCAATAATTGGCAAAGCCAGTTCACGTACATGATCTTCTTGGAATAAATCAGCACGGTATGAGCCAAACAGTGGCGGTAGGCAACCTGCGATTTTGACATCACGACCACTTTCTTGAACTGCTTGTTTCGCTTGATCAACAGCGACTTGCACCAGTTGGCGAACTTCGGCATCGAAACGTTCTTGACCAATATGGAAAGGAACAACCGCATAGTTGTTGGTGGTAATCACTTCTGCACCTGACTGAATAAAGTCGAGATGCACATCTTTTACAATTTCAGGCGCTTCCCAAAGGGCAAGAGCAGACCACTCAGGTTGACGAAATGGTGCACCACGACGCGCTAATTCACGTCCTACACCACCATCTAAAATTTTCATCGGACAATTCTTCTAGCACTATAAAGCGCATTAGTATACTCAAAAGCCGATTTCGCCGTTAATGGACTTTTTGATAACCATATTCAATAAAACCATGAAGTCATACAGGGCTTTTGTGATGTCATTTACAAGGCACCCAACTGTTGCCACGACTCACCCGTATGAAAACTGGCGTAATGCTGTTGTAACTGATGTAAATCGTGGTTTTGCAGGATCAGGAAAATGATCAGGCATAGGCTGAGTAAAGCCGCTGTCCATAAATGTTGAGCAATTGAAATATGCTTGGCACGACGATAAAAATAATAAGCAGATAGGCTCAAATGAGGTAACAACAACCCGATAAAAGACAGATGCAAATATAGATACAGCAACAAGCCAATCGGCAAAATCAGCAAACAGCCACTACGCAACAGGCTTTGCTGGCGTTGCAACTGATAAATCACAACCAAGCTCAGGTCAAGCCAAAAGAAGATCGCCGTGCCTCCTAAAATCGCAATATAGCACGCCTGTAAAATGGCGATGCCAAAGAGGCTATACAGTAAAACGCCACTGATTTTTGACCAAGACATAAAGCGCAACATATTCAACCTGATTTAGAAAAAGAATGATCAGTAGACTGATCACGGGTTTGCCGATAACTCAGCAGGACTGTCAGTAAAGCCAAACTCGAACCCAGTAACATCGCAGGGATAATACTCAGCAGTCGCGCCATTAGGCTGGATTGCAATGCGCCCAACTGATTGCTCGACGTGACAAAAATGCCATTAATCGCTGCAATCCGACCGAGCATGTCTTTGGGGGGAATCAGTTGCAGCAAGGTCTGTCGAATCACGATGCTATAACTGTCACAAGCACCCATCAGCAGCAAAATCAGTACCGCAAGATAGAGATGCCGACTCAGTGCAAACGCAAAGCCGCAACAGGCAAAACCTGCAACTGCAATCAGCATTTTTTGCCAGAGTTGCTTTTGAGGGGGAAACTTCACCAACACACTCATCATCAGCAGCGAGCCACAGGCAGGAGCAGCGCGTAACAACCCAAAACCATCGGCATCGAGATGCAAAACATCCTGAGCAAAGATGGGGAGCAGGGCAACCACACCCCCAAAAAAGACCGAGCTGACATCGAGTAGCATCGCCCAAAACAGCACTCGACTCTGCCTCAAAAATGCCACAGCCTCTTTAAGACTTAGCCAAACAGAACATTGCGCAAGCTGTGGAAATTCTCGCGCTTTAAGCTGCCACAGGGCTAAACTGCCCAATACAAACAAGATCATTACCGCCATAAACGTGGTGTGTAAACCGAAATGGGTGAGGAGTAATCCTGCCAAAATTGGGGCAAGCACCGCATTGATTTGCCAGCAGAGCGCTGTCCATGTTGAAGCATTGCTATACAGTTTTTCGGGAACTAGAAATGGACGCAACGAATTAAAACACGGGCTGTAAATGCCACGAATACAGCCAAAAAGAAAGATGATGCTGTACACGCTCACCAGAAATAACGTGTCAGAGAGAAGCTGTTGTTGGTGACTGGAAAAACATAACCACAGCAGTCCTGATAATGGAATCGAACTGCTAAAACTCAGTTGTAAAATCCGTTGTCTGTTAAAACGATCGGCAAGATACCCACCCCAAAGCGAGAGCAGTACAAAGGGCAGAAACTCTGCCAATCCGACTAAACCGAGCACCATCGGGTTATGCGTGAGCTGATATAAATAAAAACTCAGCAACACTTCCTGAATCAAAATCGCTAAGGTCAGACAGCACTGATTCACGGTCAGCAATGAAAAATCGCGACAGGTCAGGGCAGCAAAAGGTGAAATTTTGTCAGACATTAGAGATCTTAAAAGGCATAAATAACAAGGTTTTAAAATGACAAAAGGGATGAATGACTTCATCCCTTTTGTTTTCAGTGACTTAAATCACTTTTGTGCGTGTTGAGCAACAGGGGTGTAATGTAAGCCCAGTGTTGAACTGGTGTACTGACGTACTTGGTCAAGCAAAGCAGGGTTTTCGCCCAAGTCTTGTTGATAAGAACGAATAATTTCATGCAACTTGCCGTTCCATTCGCCTTTGGTTTGTGTAGGGAACGCTTTTTCCAAGACATTCAAAATGATGTATGGCGATGTTGATGCACCTGGAGAAGCACCCATCAACGCTGCAATCGCATGGTCTTCAGAAACAAACACTTCAGTACCAAACTGCAATTTTGCAGGTTTACCCGGTTCTTTCTTGATGATCTGTACACGCTGACCGCCTTGGCTCAAGTGCCAGTCTTTCGGATTGGCATCTGGGTAGTAGCGTTTCAGTTCACGGAAGCGGTCTTCATCAGACATCATCACCTGACCAATTAGGTATTTCACCAAGTCCATGTTTTCAATACCAATTGCAGTCATTGGCAAAATGTTATTTTTGTTGGTATTGGCAATCAAATCTAACTGTGAACCATTTTTCAGGAACTTGTTTGAGTAAGTTGCAAATGGCCCAAACAACACATATTTCTTACCATCGATATAACGGGTATCGATATGCGGTACAGACATTGGCGGTGCACCGAAGTCGGCACGACCATACAATTTTGCCGTGTGTTGTGCTGCAACTTTTGGATTGTCTGTAATCAGGAATTCACCACCAACAGGGAAGCCTGCATATTGTTTCGCTTGTGGTAAGCCAGTCATTTGCAACATTTTAATCGCTGCACCGCCTGCACCAATAAACACAAAGCGTGTTTTGACATGATCCACTTTGCCTGTTTTTAAATCTTTAAATTCAACAGACCAAGTTTTGTCATCGTTTTGGCTAATGCCTGTCACTTCAGTTGAGGTTTGTAACTTGAAGTTTGGTGACTTTTGCAAATGAGCGACCAATTGGCGAGTGATTGAACCGTAGTTCACATCCGAACCAATTTCCATGCGGGTTGCCGCAACTTTCTGTTTTGGATCACGTCCTTCCATCACCAAAGGTGCCCATTGCTTAATCTGATTTGGGTCTTCAGTAAATTTCATGCCTTGGAAGAATGGGCTTTTGATCATGGCTGCATAACGTTTTTCAAGGAATTTAACGTTGTCATCCATCACAAATGCGTGGTGTGGTACAGGATTGATAAAGCTGGTTGGCTCGCCCAAAACGCCTTGTTTGACTTGGTATGACCAGAATTGTTTTGCAACTTCAAATTGAGAAGCGACTTTTTCTGCTTTGGAAATGTCCATTTTACCGTCTTTTTCTTCGGTATAGTTCATTTCCATGAAGCCTGAGTGACCCGTACCTGCGTTGTTAAAGCCATTTGAGCTTTCAAGTGCAACATTATCGAGGCGCTCGTACATGCGAATTTGCCAGTTTGGCTGTAATTCGTTGAGATAAGTCCCCAGTGTTGCACTCATGATACCACCGCCAATCAGTACGGCATCAACAACAGGTTCACCTTGGGTGGTATTAATTTTTTTAGACGCAATCGGTCTAAACAAAAAGATTACAGCAAGGATGATTAATACCAAAAGCAGTATTAATAATGCCTTTAAAAACTTACGCATTCAATTTACCTAAAAAATGAAAGGTCTTGCCAAAAGCGTGGCAAAAAGTGGACATTAAAAATGTTCAAAAATGCTAGAAAATAAAACAGGATATTTAAAAAGCGAGGATAGAGATTGAACAAAATAAGACTTTAGTATAACAATTGTGTAGATCTATTAATAGACAGGAACTTTAATATAACCTACTGAATTAATCGGAATTTTTAAAAAATTATTGATATTCAATTGCTTATATTTTAATTAATTTTAAGAAATTGGGCTATTTTTTAATAAATCATTAATATTGGTCATAACATAATGAAAGTTATAAATAAATTTTAATTATGATGATTATTTAGTAAAAATTATAAATCTTTCAATAAGATGATTTTTTCTTCCGATTGCATGATTCTCCAAATTAGCTTGTTGAAAGAGAAGATTAGTGAACAAGCAGCTGCCACGCAATTCCCCACATCACGCCACCAATTACTGTATCTAAAATTTTCCAAGAAACAGGGCGGTTAAAAATCGGCTGAAGCAATCGTGCGCCATACCCTAAACTAAAGAAAAATAGCCATGAGGATAAAATTGCACCACAGGCAAACCATTCTAATTGATGCGTAAATTGGCTAGAAATTGAACCGAGTAATAATACCGTATCGAGATAGACATGTGGATTGAGCCATGTAAATGCCAAACACATCATCATGATTTTAGTCAAACTTTCAGGTTCGGTTTGGCTTGGGGTTAATGCTGCATTGCTATAGAGCGCTTGATAAAAACTGCGTAGCCCATAGCAAAATAAGAATAATGCGCCTGCATATTGGGCAAACATGAGAAGTTGTGGAAATTGTCCAATGGCTTTGGAAAAGCCTGTGACGCCTAAAAAAATTAAAATAGAATCTGACAGCGCACAACTCAGCACAATCCACAAAACATATTGCTGTTTTAAGCCTTGTTTGAGAACAAAAGCATTTTGTGCACCAATCGCAACAATTAAGGACAGGCTAGTCGCCATGCCGTACCAGAAAGCAGACATCGTTTACTCAGCATATTGATTTTTGAGTATTATGATTTTTTAGTCGAATCAATGCAGTAAAACTAAAAAAATTTCAGTGTCCTTAAAAATTTTTTATTTGGGGCTAGGGAAAAGTGCATTTTCGCATAAAATATCAATACTTTATTAAAGGATAAAATAATGAAAAATATAATATTGGCAATTTTATGTTTAATGCCATCATTCCTATGGGCAAATCAAAATTTTGAAACCTTATCTCATCATGTGGTTATTTCAGAAATAAACCGATCGGGTGTTTATTGGATTGTCCAACCGCAGATTTCTCAAAATGACCTTAAGCATATTAAACAGCCTTTTTCTATTTCTACTGCAAAAGAAGATCAAGAACCAAAATGGCAAAAGTGGTTAAAAAACACATGATCTAAGCATAAAAAACAGCCTGTTAATAAAACAGGCTGTTTTTTGAGTAGAGGGAATTTTCCTGTATTTGGACAATAAAGTTGTAAACTAATGGTTCAATAAAATCAATTATTTAAAAATTTCATATCATTCAAATTTTAAATTAAAGTCTTAAACTTGATTTAAGACTTTAATTTTTCATTTAACAATATAGTTGTAAACTAAAAATGTCTACTTGATCAGAGACCAATCTTCTTTTTTAACTCTGCTAACAGCTTTAGTTCTTTAGGCTGTAAGGAAGTTTGTTTATCAAGCAATCTACCCCACATAACGATATCTGATTGTATACTGGCACAGATCCAAGCATTAGGGCTAATATCATTTTTTCGAATTACTTTAAAGCCCATATGTAGTGCTGCACAAATAAAAGCTCCATTTGACACATATGCATCATCAAAGTGGTTCAACTGACGGTGGTAGTATTCAACGCTATGTTTCAATGTGTAACTACCCAGATTGTAGCGAATAGCTTTTATTTTTTTCAGATGCTGTAGATACATACAGCATCGCTGGCATTCATCAAGTGCTTTTTTTAGGCTTTCTCTATTTTTCTTAAAATTTTGAAGATATTCAGCTTTAGAGTCCTGAAACGTATACCGCTTATAAAAAGATTCATGGTATGAGTCAGAATGACCAAAGCCGTTATAGTCTAGTAGAGGTTCTTGCTCCACAATTCTTTCAATATCAGAAAATGTAATTAAATAATTTGAAGAGTCTGAATTTTGTTGAAGTTGAGCCATTGCCAAAGCCCATGGTTTATTCACTTCTTTGAAAGAAATTACATCAAGTGCATCAGTTTGTGTTTTTGCTTGTTCACTTTTAACAAGTTCTTTGGCACGTTTCTTTGCTCTTTGAACAGATAGTCCTGATGGGAAAACTAAGTTTTGCATAAGTGCTAACCTTATAGCTCGCCATTTTCATTGTGCAGTCCACATCACCCTTATGGCATACAATAAGGATAGTAAGATTCATCTCAAGAAGAGAAATATACATTATCGCAAGGGGATATTCGCCAACTCAGCTAAAGTTGAGTGGTGGACTGACGAGCATAGTATTGATGCTTAATACTAAATTAATGATCAAATATATAAATGTCAAAAGATTTTTTAGTATGCAGCACAAAAGAAAGAGCCTTTTTAAACTCTTTATAGAATATACTCGATTTTTCTATAGCTTTAACAAGCAGAGGTGAATGCTTGAATTTATTTTTAAAATGAAATTTTTAATTACTTTGTCATTAGACCTTAATAGAACTCTCATTTAAAATCTGATTTTGAACAACTGTGTATAGATCAATTTCAGAGTCAGGAGTAGTGATGGTGATAATGAGTGAATATCGAATAGGTATATTGTAGCGTTCTCTATTAATAGAATTTTTCCACCAACCTGTTACAGGGAAAACAGCTAACATTCCACGGTTCGCTAAATCTGCTGCAGTTCCAATCCATATATCTGAGTGAATTGATCCACGTACTCGGTTTTTCGGTCCTATTAACCAGTCACTATCAGTTGATGTACTTTCAAACTTAACACCTTTTTCTCTCTCATTTTTATTAATACGTTTTAAAAAGTCTGGTGTTGATTCAGCAGGACGTCTTATTTCGAATCTTAAACCTAAAGATTCATATTGGTATCTACTTCCAGAAAAAGAGGCATCACATGCTCCAGGATTTCCTTCTATGAAATGAGAAAGTGTTACTCTCATTTTTACTGGAGTGTGGCCTAACTGTAAAAGTTCATCTTTTGGCCAAGGTAAATCATGGATATTAATTTGATTAAAATCTATTTTACTTCCATTCTTTTTGAGAGGGTTAAGGCTTTCTTGGCAAACTAGGCTTAATGAATTTGAAGCACTCCAAAGAGCTTTATTTAAGTTAGGTTCTCCATATCCACAATGATGTAGTAGCTTAACGTAATCTGATTTCTTTCCATCACTCCCTAAAAAATCTTTTTTCATATTTTCAGTCCATTCGGCTGAATGGACAATCAGTGCCCGAATTGTTTCGGGCCAATAATTAGGATACTGTCCCATAATTTCAGCAGCCATCTTTGCACATAGGGCTGAAGCTGCGCTTGTCTGAGACGTAATGGTGAAATTTTTTCCAATATGTGGTTCATGATTAAGAGTAAGGAGGCTTAAACTTTCTGTATCAAAGAAATCTCCGAATTTAGTATCATGAGAGATATTACCCCCTTCAAAGACAACATCTGGCTTATAAGGCCATTGAGTGTTCATCCAAACAAGTGAGGTTGAGCTATGTGGGCTTAACGATCCAGATTTTGCAACAGGAACACAATACTCTGTACCAGCTTCATTAATTGTAATTTTATGAGTACAAGCTCCAACTGTTAAGGCATTCCATGCTTGGGCAGGATCATGAATCTCATTCACTTGATTACTATTTGGATAGTTCGAATAGTTTTCCTGAGTAGGTTCAATATTTCCTGCGCAAACGATAAAAAGTTTAGGATTCTTGAAGTTATTTAAATTGTCGCATATAGCATTATCTAAAGCAGCAGACCAGGACGAGGGGCGTCCTCTATCACGTCCATCCATTGCTGCTACAGCCATACTGTATAATCTTTTTCTGTATGGATTGGTTACTTCTGGGATTGCTATAGCTTCTCTAACGGCTTTGTTGCACAAACCTATCTGTAAAGGCTTTTTCAGCGATATAATTTTCAAATGAAGAAGCCTACACACAAAATCTACCGTACAACCAATTGGCCCGCATATAACCGAGCACTCATGAGTCGCG
>NZ_BKNN01000070.1 GCF_008993995.1 Acinetobacter brisouii | reverse complement strand
GCAATGAGTGCCAATTTGAACATCATGTGCGATTTTCTCCTCTATAAAAAAAGAGCCTACGAGATTTGTAGGCTCTTTATTTTTTTAAATCAATTATTTCGCTTGATCTAAAATCGCGAACAAATCAGTTTGAACATTGTCAATTGGGCGTAAGCCGTTCAATTTGTCATAGCTTGGGGCATTTTCACCAGAAGCTGCACGACCTTGATAGAAGCCAACCAATTGTTCAGTTTCTGCATGGTAAGCAGCCAAACGTTTACGAATGGTTTCTTCTTGATCGTCTGGACGTTGAACAAGATCTTCACCAGTTTCGTCATCTTTACCTTCCACTTTTGGTGGGTTATAGACAACGTGGTACACACGACCCGATGCAGGGTGCTGACGGCGACCAGAAAGACGGTTGATGATTTCTTCATCTGGTACATCAATTTCAATCACGTGATCGATGTTAATGCCTTCTTTCTCTAGCGCTTCTGCTTGAGGAATCGTGCGAGGGAAACCGTCAAAAATACAGCCATTGACACAATCAGGCTGGGCAATACGTTCTTTGACTAAGCCGATAATTAAATCGTCAGAAACCAAACCACCAGATTCCATTACACTTTTCGCTTTCAACCCTAATTCGGTTCCTTCACGAATCGCTGCACGGAGCATATCGCCAGTTGAAATTTGTGGGATATCATAGCGCTTACAGATCAACTGAGCTTGAGTACCTTTACCTGCGCCAGGTGGTCCGAGTAAGATAATGCGCATCTAATAAATCCTCATCTAAAATGAAAACAGTCTTAACCCGTCCAAAGATTTTAAATCTCTGAAACTGTTAAGTATTATAAAAAAGCAACAAACAAATGTATTGTACCAGCAATAAAGCCAGTCACCCCCCCCAATACAATCAAAATCCACTCATCCTCTTTAAACGCGGGACGTAACAAATTCTGGAACTCGCTTGGAGTTAGATCACGAATACGATCTCGAAACATTTGAAATATTTTACGTGCACGGCTCGCATTAAATGCAGGGTCGCTTACAGGTACCATCGTAATTTCAATTGAGCGGTCAATCAAGTCTGTTTTTAACTTGGCATACTCTTTTGGCCCTAAAGACAATTGCAAGGTGGTACGAACCAAAGGCGTGTCCATAATTTGATTGACATGCTGTTTCACAAGGCGTCGGGTTTTATCTTTATGATGACCATACATCATTTCAGTCATGATGGTTTTTAACGTAATTAACTCTTCAGTCACTACTTTAGCAAAAACATCGGAAACTTCTTCCTGACGTTTCATGAATGCACCTTGAATATTATACGTCCCAATGCGAGGGATCACAGGCACAACCCATGGAAATTGGTGATTATGGGTACGGCGGAAAAATTGTGGATAACGAACATAATGGGGATAGAGCGGATTAAACACCATCCAAATCGCAATCCAGTTGGTCAGAAAACCCCAAATGGATGCCCAAAAAGGAACTGTCCAGTGCCAAGGCACCAAGAACCAAACCACCATTTGAAATAAACCAAACACACAACCAATCAAGGCACTGATATGCCAAATAAAATTGATTTCTTTTTGTCCGACTTTCAAAAACATGCGAACCATGAGCTTGGGGTCAGCTTCCATTTGGCTCACCACCATTTCACGCATATCGACCAATGACTCGACATTGTAGGTCAGCTCAGTGACCAAATGTTCAAGAACGGCAGGCAACTGTTTATGTGCCTGATCATAAATACGACGACGAATGGAATATGGAATATTTTCCCAAAGTACAGGATTGCGCTCCAGCATGATTTCATCAATCAGGTTTTCCAGTTCATGATTGACTTGTTCCCCAATGATTTTTGCCATTTCCTCAGGATCCATTGCCTGCAGAAACTCACTGAGTGAACCAATTTTTTTTAAGGTGTTATCTGTGATAATGCCTGAAATTCGACCCGCTTTACGTGGCACAATGCCTTGCCAGCCAATGGGTAAATTGCCAAGATGAAAACCCCAAAAATGAATGGGGTAAAAGACCATTTTCAGTGCCATCCAAACATGTGCCCATGTTACAAATGCAGTCACGGGAATAATACTTAGTACCGCCCAGTGATCAGGACGATGCATAAAAACTTGCCACAAATGACTAATAAATTCGAACATGCATGCTCTCGTACGCTATGACTTCAGGAGTTCAATAGAAAATGACCATTTTGAACGAATACAATTGCTTAAAATATACCAAATTTGTAAGACCGTAATTTTACCACTTCACAAACGTGATTTTTAAATGTTGTTCTAGCACGCACTGTAGCAGATTTTCAGCTTGCACTGTAGCCAGATTGACAGAAAAACTGCTGTCAAATCAGTCAAACTACAAGTTTTACACAGAATGGGTAAAATACCTGCGACTTTCATTGTCGGGTTGAGTTAAAATAATCCGCCTTTAATTCTCCCCTCTGGCTGATTGACGATACGCATATGAAGCAACATTTTCCCTTAAAGAATGTTCAAGAAGAAAAACGCCTCTTTCGTAGCCGAATTTTTATTGCCATCGGGATCGTTTTCTTATGCTTTGCAACACTGATTGCGCGTTACGTTTATTTGCAGATTTTTCATTATCAAGAATTCCAGACCGCATCTGACAATAACCGTATTCGTCTACAGCCTCTGCCCCCTGCACGTGGTTATATCTATGATCGTAATGGAATTTTACTCGCAGACAACTATCCTGTTTTTACTGCAACGATTAGCCGAGCCGATGTTGAAGATATTGATGATACGGTTAAAAAACTGATTCCTATTCTTGATCTAACCCAAGATGATATTGATCGCTTTAATAGCCGAATTAAAACAGCCAAAAAGACCGAACGGGTCGCACTTAAACTGAACTTGAATGAAGCCGAAATTGCCAAATTTAGTGAGGTTAAATACCAGTTTCCTGGCGTCAATATCGAAACACAAATGACGCGCTACTATCCTTATGGCGAATTATTTGCCCATGTGATTGGTTATGTAGGGCGAATTAACGACCGTGAATTAAAAAATATTAATAAAGATGTTTATGCAGGGACCAACCTGATTGGGAAAATTGGAGTTGAAAAATCTTATGAAGATTTACTGCATGGCACACCTGGCAATGAATCGGTGGAAGCCGATGCGCATGGTAATGTCCTGCGCCACTTAGGTCGTAAAGATCCTGTTCGTGGTAATGATCTTTATCTTTCCATTGACTATGGTTTACAAACGGTCGCCTCTGAACAACTGGCAGGTCGTCGTGGTGCAATTGTTGTCATGGATCCTCGTACAGGTGAAATTTTAGCAATGGTATCGAGCCCAAGTTTTAACCCGAATCTGTTTGTATCAGGGATTAGCACCAAAGACTATGTGGGACTCCGCGACAACCTTGACCAGCCACTTTATAACCGTGCTTTACAAGGGGTTTATCCACCTGGCTCAACCATTAAGCCTGTTGAAGGACTTGGTGGTATTAATTATGGCGTGATTGACTGGTCAACCGCCATTAATGACCCGGGGTATTTCCACTTGCCTGGCGACTCACATAAATTCCGCGACTGGAAAAAAACAGGACATGGAATTGTTGATCTCAACAAAGCTATTCAAGAATCTTGTGACACGTTCTTTTACATTTTGGCGAACCAAATGGGAATTGATCGCATGAACTCATGGATGCGCCAGTTTGGTTTTGGAGAAAAGACGGGGATTGATCTGCCAAATGAAAGCTCAGGCTTATATCCGAACCCAGAATGGAAAATGCGTACCCGTAAAGCCAAATGGCTCAAAGGTGAAACGATTTCGGTCAGTATTGGTCAAGGTGCATTTACCGCAACTCCAATTCAACTTGCGATGGCCATTTCGATTGTATCGAACCACGGTTATCATCTTATCCCGCATGTGGTGAGTAATACCCGTGGTGCTAAACCCTTTCCTGTACGTAATGCCCCCGATGGTCGTGTTCAATTTAAAGGCACAGATGAAGACTGGAGCAAAATGCGTGATGCGATGGTAGATGTGATTAACTCAGGGACAGGTCGTGGTATTCGAACCAATGCCTATCAAATTGCAGGAAAAACAGGGACTGCACAGGTTAAAAGTATTGCACAAGGTAAAAAATATAACGAAGCAATTTTGACAGAGCGCCAACTTGACCATGGTTTATTTGTGGGATTTGCTCCTGCTGAAAAGCCTGAAATTGCAATTTCAGTCATTTTAGAAAATGGTCGACATGGTGGTTCAGCAGCACAATTGGCTCGCCCTGTCTTTGATTACTGGATGGTTCAACGTAAAAATAATCCGATTCGACCAACCACGCATCAAATCACAGGCAGCTTGATGACCGCAGGCATTCAACCAAGCCAGTTACCAAGTGGGCAGAGTATTTTACAAGCCGATCCAAATGCTGTTCCCAATAAGCAAAAAAATCAGCAGATGAAGAAACCCAATGCAGCGACAACAGCACCACAAGCTGAGATAACGGAATAATTATGAAAAATCAGTTACGTATTATTGGTGGAGAATGGAAACGTCGTCAGTTGAGCTTTGCTTCAATTGATGGCTTACGCCCAACACCTGACCGTGTACGTGAAACGCTGTTTAACTGGTTAATGTGGGATATCCAAAATGCGGTTGTGCTAGATGTCTGCACAGGTTCAGGTGCGCTAGGCTTCGAAGCTTTATCGCGTGGGGCTGCACAAGTCATCATGATTGAACCTGATTGTACTCAGGCGAAATTCCTCAAAGATAACATTCAATTGCTCAAAGCTGAAAACTGTCAGCTTTATCGCAATACCGCGCAAAGTGTTTTACCCCAGCTCAATCAAGCGTTTGATCTGGTTTTTCTTGATCCACCTTATAGCTTGGATTTGTGGCAAGAATTGGCTGAACTTGCCGATGCCCATTTAAAAGATCAGGGCTTGATTTATGTAGAAGCTGACCGAGCACTTAATCATTTAAAGCTCCCTTCTTCATGGAAGCTCCTCAAGCAGACCAAAGCAGGTCAAGTTCAAGCAGGTTTATTTCAAAAACAAGTTTGATCATCACTCAGTAATTTCCTCCTGATCAGGAGGATCATCACGGCGCAAGTCTTCTGCATAGACCGTTTCACGGCGAGTCTGTTGTGGCTCATGTTCACGACCATCATCGTCATGAAAGCCATTTTCGATATGTAAGGGTTTCAGCGGTTCAGAAGATACAATCATATGCTTAGGCTGCGTGGCATGTGCAGGTAGCACCATACAGCCATTGAATGAAATCAGACACATTAGGCTAATCCAAAAATACTTCATGGCAAGCTTAATCAGCAGAATAGCATTGCGCTATTGTTAATGAAGCATCCTAAGAACTCTTGCTGAGTGATGTAAATTGAACCGTGGTTTCACGGAAGTTTTGCAACTGATGAAAACATCATGTAAGCGCATGTGAAAAATGATGTGCTTCAGTAAAAAAGTTAAAGCAACGAATTACTTTAACTTTTCTTTGATATCTAACAAAGACTAAATTATGCCAAGCCTAACAAACCAACCAGTGCCACCATGCCTGCTACGATTTTACGACCTTGCTCTGGAATATAACGCTCAAGCAAAGCACCCACACCCAAACCAATACCGTATAGCAATGCCATTGCAGTCACCATGCCGAGCATCAACCCTGCCCAGTGCCCATGAGAACTCAGTTCAACGCCATGTGCCATACCGTGGAAAATCGCCAAAGTCGCGGTTGCCACAGGCATTAAAACACTATGTTTACGCCACAAAGCCACAGCCAACAGCATTAACGATGCCACAATGCCATATTCTGCAACGGAAGCACTCAATAGATTCTGCGCGCCAACCATAAAACCAATCAGTAAAGCAGCCACTAACGCAACTACACCCGACATTTGCGATTGACGTTTGGTTTTCCAAAGCAAGATACCTAGACCTGCCGCCATAGACATATGATCAAGCCCAGTAAATGGATGGACAAAACCACTTAAAAAGCCCAATTGTGGAAATTCATGCCCAGGATGTGCCATCGCAAGCACAGGTAATGCACTCAGGATCAAAGCACTGCTCAATGTTTTTAAAATTTTCATGCCATGACTCCTTATGATTTAAATAAACCTTGTTTCTCAATGAAGCTAATGATTTCTGCCAAACCATCTTGGGTTTTCATATTGGAAAATAGGAAGGGCTTTTCACCACGCATACGCTTGGCATCCTGATCCATCACATCCAAGTTAGCGCCAACCATTGGCGCGAGGTCAGTTTTATTAATAATCAGCAAATCTGACTTGGTAATGCCTGGTCCACCTTTACGTGGAATTTTCTCACCGCCTGCAACGTCAATCACGTATAAGGTCAAATCGGACAATTCTGGGCTAAAGGTTGCTGCCAAGTTATCACCACCACTTTCAATGATGATCAGTTCTAAACCATCAAACTTTTCACACAAGTCATCAATCGCTGCGAGGTTAATCGATGCGTCTTCACGAATTGCAGTATGCGGGCAACCACCCGTTTCCACCCCGACAATCCGCTCAGGATTCATGGCTTCATTGCGGGTTAAAAAGTTCGAATCTTCTTTGGTATAAATGTCATTGGTCACAACTGCCATGTTGTATTTGTCACGTAAAGCACGGCATAAATTTAAGGTTAATGCGGTTTTGCCTGATCCTACTGGGCCACCAATTCCGACACGCAATGGGCTACGTTCTGACATTTTTGTTTCCTTCTTAACGAATTGCACTCATAAAACAAGGCAATCTTTTTATGATCTAAATAATCGTGAATATTGGGTTTCATGCTGCATACTCAGCATGGCATAGTGTGGTAACGCGCTACTGATTTCATGGTCTTGCAATTGCATGGCACGCTGTATGGCATCAGGAATCAGCCCATGCACATGCCATAAAATCCGCTGCCCTGCGATTTGCCCAAGTGGCACAGTTTTCACAGCAGCCAAGACCTGATTTTCCAGTACGGTAAAGGTATAAGCTGTCAGCACATCAACCAGTTTCAGATCCAAACGCCCGCACAACTGTGCATAGACAGGTACAAAACCAAACTGTTTTTTGACTTCCACAGGAATTTGCAGCACATCTTTAATCCATGCATTTAAAGAAAATGCCAATTGCTGCGACTCTGCCAAAAATTCTTTGCTCTCTCGACTGGCTCGGTACAGATTCGCCCATTGGTCAAACTGTTCAATGTCTGCATAACTCTGCATTAAGCGCTGTAACATCGGCAACTCAAAACGCACCAGCAACATTTCCAGTACCTCTTCAAAGTACGCTTTGCTACTGGCTTCATCCTGAATCAGTCCAATCTGAATGACACTTTCCACACCTTGCGAATAACAGTACGCACCGACTGGCAATGCTGTCGAAGACAGCGTCAATAACTTCAGCAGTTGCGCTGCATTAGTGATGGACATGATGCAAAGCCTTAATCGGGCTTAAACGATGATCATGGCTGTGCTGAGCATATGCGCCACTTTCAGGTTCAAATGGATGCTCAACTTCATTCACTGCCAAACCTAAACCTTCCACCATTTCAGCCAAGACATGATCTGGCTCGAAATATAAAGCGGTTGGGGTCAACATCAGTGGTACATGACGGTTACCCAAATGATATGCCGCCTTGAGCAAATCAAATGGTGTCGGTGCAGTCACACACATCAATCGTTCAGCTTTGGCATCAACACGTAAAATTTCACCATTTGGCGTGGCAATCAATGAACCACTGCGTAAAATGCCCGTGCGTGGCAAGTCTGCACCGATATCCGTTCCATTGTTTAATGTGGCACGAAAACGTGATTTCTGACGGGTATCAAAGCTCAGTTCCACCACATCAAAAGGCTGTTCCACTGCGATATTGTCAAGACGTTGGGTATAAATTTTCATGTTGTCATACTCACTTTCCATGGCTTTTGTTCTTGCACAATATTGCAAAACTCTTTCAAATCTTTTTTTTAAAATAAGAAGTAGCGCTGTGCCATCGGCAGCACATCCGCAGGCTCACAGGTGAGCAACTCACCATCAGCACGGACTTCATAGGTTTCAGGATGCACATCCATCACAGGGCAATAACTGTTGTGTTTCATGTCCTGCTTGTTGATATCACGAGTATTTTTGCATGGGCTAATCATTTTTTTCAGTTGGAGCTGTTCTGCGATGCCTGCATCAATCGCCACCTGTGGCAAGAATGTCAAACATGTGCGATGTACCCCACGCGGAAATGCACCAAACATCGGACGATAATGTACAGGCTGAGGCGTTGGAATCGAGGCATTAATATCCCCCATTGGTGCAGCCGCAATCATGCCACCCTTAATGATCATGGAGGGTTTCACCCCAAAAAAAGCAGGTTTCCACAACACCAAATCCGCCAGTTTCCCTTCTTCAACCGAGCCGATTTCATGACTCAAACCATGGGTAATCGCAGGGTTAATCGTATATTTGGCGATATAACGCTTCACACGGTTGTTATCGTGCTGAGCATTGTCACCTTCTAAACTGCCACGCTGCACTTTCATTTTATGGGCAGTTTGCCATGTGCGAATAATCACTTCACCCACACGCCCCATCGCTTGTGAGTCCGAGGACATCATGGCAATCGCCCCCATATCCTGCAAAATATCTTCCGCAGCAATGGTTTCGCGGCGAATACGACTCTCGGCAAATGCCACATCTTCGGCAATCGCTGGATCAAGGTGATGGCAGACCATCAACATATCCAAATGCTCATCAATGGTATTGACGGTATAAGGACGGGTTGGATTGGTTGAAGATGGTAAGACATTGCTTTGCCCAATGGCTTTTAAAATATCAGGTGCATGCCCACCGCCTGCACCCTCGGTATGGTAGGTGTGGATGGTACGCCCTTTAAATGCGGCAAGGGTTTCTTCCAAAAATCCGCCCTCGTTCAAAGTATCGGTATGAATCGCCACTTGTACATCGTATTCATCGGCAACGCTCAAACAGTTATCAATCGCTGCAGGAGTTGAACCCCAATCTTCATGTAACTTCAACCCGATCACGCCTGCTTTGATCTGTTCACGAATCGGATCTGGCAAACTCAAGTTACCTTTACCCAACAGACCGATATTCATTGGCAGATCATCAACGGCTTGCAACATCGTGCCAATATGCCAAGGGCCTGGGGTCACTGTGGTTGCCGATGTTCCCGCAGCAGGCCCCGTTCCACCACCAACCATGGTAGTCACGCCTGACATCAGGGCTGTTTCCACTTGCTGCGGGCAAATCCAGTGAATATGGGTATCGACACCGCCAGCCGTCAAAATCTGTCCTTCACCTGCAACCACTTCTGTGGCTGCACCGAGTGGAATGGTAATATTCGGCTGAATATCAGGGTTGCCTGCCTTACCAATTTTCCAGATACGTCCATTTTTCAGACCAACATCGGCTTTGACAATGCCCCACCAATCGACAATCAAGGCATTGGTAATCACGGTATCTGCGACCTCATCCGCCAATAATTGTGACTGCCCCATCCCGTCACGGATGACCTTACCACCACCAAATTTAACTTCTTCACCATAAGTGGTGAAGTCTTGTTCCACTTCGACAAACAACTCGGTATCGGCTAAACGGACACGGTCACCGACGGTAGGCCCAAACATTTCCGTATACGCACGACGCGACATTTTCATGATTTTCACCCTAATTTTATTGTGTTGTGGGATAAGTCTTTTTCATGGCAATAAAACGTAGCCCATGTGCTTCTTTCACATCTTGTACGGTTTCAAAACCAAAATGGCGATACACGTCTTGTGCAGCACAGCTCGAATTGACGGTAAATTCCTGAATCTCTTGCTGCAAGGCGTGCTGCTCGACCCATTGCCATAGCTGTTTGCCAATCCCTTGCGACTGATGATGCTGATCCACAAAGAAATGCAGCAGATGCGCAGGCTCACGATACGCAATCACCCCTAAAATTTGCTGATCTTGCTCAGCAACAAATGAATGCACTTCAGAATGATGAATAAAGTCCAGCACCACTTGCTCAGTAAAATGTGCCAACCCTGATTCATCAACCACGAAATCCTGCATATAGGGCTGCATTAAAGTTTGAATCGCCTGAACATCTTGAGGAGTCGCCTGCCGAATTTGCATCATCAATCCAGTTTTCCCATGACACGTCCTGCAAAGCCATAGACTTCACGTTTGCCTGCCAACGCCACCAACTCAACATTTCGGCTTTGCCCTGGCTCAAACCGCACAGCCGTTCCTGCAGCAATATTCAAACGGAAACCTTTACTGGCTTCACGGTCAAACTGCAAGGCATCATTCGCCTCATAGAAATGAAAATGTGAACCGACCTGAATCGGACGATCACCAATATTGCTGACGGATATTTTTAAAGTTTCTCGCCCAGCGTTGAGTTCAATGTCTACACCAGAGGTCAGTACTTCTCCAGGAATCATATTTATTCTCCTGTTTAAACAATCGGTTGGTGAACTGTGACCAGTTTTGAACCATCAGGGAATGTCGCCTCCACTTGAACTTCGGCAATCATTTCCGCAACACCATCCATCACATCTTCACGCCCAAGCAAAGTCGTGCCATAGTGCATAAGGTCAGCAACACTCATCCCATCTCGCGCACCTTCAAGTAGTGCTGCTGAAATAAAAGCGATTGCCTCTGGATAATTCAGTTTTAAACCACGTGCCTTACGACGCTCTGCCACCAGACCCGCGGTAAATATGAGTAACTTATCTTTTTCTGTGGGATTGAGTTCCATATCTCTTTCCTGATTTATTTGCCTTTAACTAAGCAAAATATGTGCTAAAACACAGCTTAATGAAATTGGATGTTTTGAAAATAAGCAATATGACGTAATTTAAGTGCGCCAGATGCGTGGAAATTCTTCATCCAGATCAAACCAATAGCGACGCAAACGTGCCCGAATCGCAGCAAATGCATCGTGACATTGCCGTGTGTCTTGTCCGAGATAACGTACGCTCACCACATCATTCAATAAAGTTAAGGTGACAGGAACCTTCATACGCATCATTAATTCACGAATCAATTCAATCTGTTCTTCTAAAATCACGTTTGCTCGAAATTGCTCAGGCGCGACCGCCCACAAGTTGCCAAGCACTGCTTGCCGATTCATGCCTAAACAGGAGTTTAGCCAACGGTCATTGCCTTGAAATTGCAAGGTATCTGCAACCAGTAACTTATCTGCACGCCATAACCGCAATTGATTATGGTACTGACCCGTTTCAAAGCTTTCCTGACGTGCCTGACGTCCAAGCACCAGCATATCCCAGCCAATAAAGCTCGCTGACTGTGCCAGATGAATGTGCGTTTCTGAATAAGCATTCGCACCATTAAAGAGCATAACTTCTTGAGGCAACCACTCTAATGTTGCCTGATCTTGTACCTGTAAATAAGTATGTTGAAAGGCTTGCTTTCCATTGGTTTTATACCACTTTCCTGCGCCAGGCGTGGTGACTAAGGCATGTGCCTGTTCTTGCACTTCCACATCAAAGGTTAAATGATCTCCACCCGCAATCCCCGCAGGTGGATGTACAATGATGCTATGACACACCCCTGTTTTTTCAGGCCATAACATTTTTTGCACCCGAAGTGGGCCAAAATGCTTTCTATGACTTAATATGGTGCGTTTTTGCTGTGCGGTAAATTTTAATTCTAAGCGTGCATACCAACGCTCAGGCTGTGATATCCCTGTGATCAAGGCATTTTGCATATGACTCATACATTTAGCTTCACTTTATCGTATATTTTATATAGCGAAAATTGCGCCAACTTTTCAAATTAAAACGGCTTTGTTGCACAAAGCTATTCTTAAGGGCTTCTTCAGCGATATAATTTTCAAATGAAGAAGCCTACACACAAAATCTACCGCACAACCAATTGGCCCGCATATAACCGAGCTCTCATTAATCGTGGGAATATTGCCATTTGGTTCGATCCAAAGACCCAGTGGTATGCACAATCACAAGGC
>NZ_BKNN01000069.1 GCF_008993995.1 Acinetobacter brisouii | reverse complement strand
GTTAGTTAAGATTAGTGAACCTTTTTTAAGATAAACAGTTTTTTTCAAACCTTCTTCAATAATAAATTCTTTTGTCTTGAATAAGAATGGAGAAGGATCTGCTGTTGCATCAGCAATTTTCACCCACGGATATCCTGTGGGTGACATAAAGTTTTGAATTGGTCTAGGGGAGCCACCTCGTTTAATTTCAAGAAAATTTCCTAGAGCTTTTGTATCCCATCCCTTCGGCACCTCCCCTAGCTCACTCTCTACTAACTCATCAGGAAATAGCGAAGCAGTTGCTCGCAATTCAGCCAAATCATCTTCAGCCATTTGCTCAAGTTCAGTTTCACTTTTACCGCTAATAGCACACATGGCAGCAAGCTCAGGATCGTTCCCTTCTTGTTTTGCTGCAATTTTGGCACGTACCGGATCAAAGTCAATAAACCAACTTTTAAAAATCACTTGGGCGATGGATTCTAGTGTTTGGTTGATTTGGTTATTAAGATGGATTTTATCGTCTATTGATTTTAAAATTTCACCTATTTTTTTCCGTTTACCTTTTTCTGGTAATCGTAAATTAAATTCTGCCAATGCTTGCCAAGAAACTCTTTGTCTTCCAGATGTTCCTTCCATTCTTGAAATTGCGTAACTTCTAAAATCAGGTAATCGTGCGAGATAGTAAACAAAATCTTCGTCGTCTTTTGACTTTGCTGACAAAACTATAAATTCTGTTGAACCATGGGCAATACAACCTACTGGTAAATTTTCGACTTTAGCTGTTTTACCATTTTCCAAACATGGAGTGATTCGTGCAAATAAGGTATCACCATTTTTAAATTTTGCTCCACCGCCATTAAAAACTTTATTAGAAATTTCAGTAATATCTCTGCCATTTACAGGTAAAGATGCCATATCAATAAAAGGAAACTCCTTACCTTTAGATAACGGACGACTAGGATTAAAATTCACAATATCCTTTATTGTCTCAAAACTCACACCGCACCCCCAAATTCTTTCTTAATCACCCAATAACCACGAGTTCCACCCACACGCTCAAGCCAGCCCGCATCTTTTAAATGATTCAGATGCTTCTTTACTGCTGACTCATTGATGCCCAATTGCTCTGCCATATCTCGATACGCAATTTTGGGATTCTGTTGAATCAATGATAAAACTTGTTTTTGTCGTTCGCTTAATAGATTTTCTTCAATTGAGCCACCGATTGAGCCACCGATTGAGCCACTTAATTGCTCAATCGAAGGACGGTAAAACTCCCAATCGACAAAATCACCTTGTGCTTTCAGTTGAGGTTCGGCATTGCCTGCCTGTAAACAAAGATCTTTAATACGGGCAATACCACTGCCCCACTGCTCGATATAACCCAGCTCTTTAAACACACGCGCCAAAACACGGTTACGAATCTCTGAACGACCTTGTGCCAAATCTTCTTCAGTCAGACCATTGGGCAATCCACCTGGCGATACGATATTCAGAATGTCATCATAAATACCGACCTTAATATCACGCCCTGCATTGCTATAGTCGCGATGCAACACTGCATTCACCAAGGCTTCACGAATAGCAGGGATTGGAATTTCAAAACTTTCTGTGCGCTGTAACCCTAAAATTTCTGCTCGTAGATGCAGATGGTTTTTGATGAATTGCTCTGTTTGCTTCAACTGGCTAAACAAGTCTCCACGGTATTCTTTTTTATCCAAAAACACCGTCATGGTCGTGCCTTTAAAGCGGCTACATTTAATCTCAACCTGCTCATAAAGCCCCAACAAAATGAGCAGCCCATGACTTGGGTAGTCCTGTCCATTCTGCTGAATGATCAATTTGAGATTCCGCATCTTCTGCAAAGACAGCTCTTTACCCACCTCAGCAAAGGCTTGCTTTAAAGGCTGTAAATCTATGTCATCTAAACTGTATTGCGGATTCGGCTGCTCATCAAAAGTCTGGTTCAGACGCTGCAATTCAAGTTGCTGGATATACTCAGGCGATGCCACACGATTACTTGCACCCAAACGGATATAGGTTCCCTGCGCCTTGCCTTGTGGCTTGAGATAATAAGGCAACAATGAACCACGGCTGACTTCAATCACCAGCAACTCTATGCCTTGGATATTCTCGATATAGATATACGGCAGAATATTGGGCGCACACAGTTCATTGATCATCGAAGTGATCTGATCTTGTAACTCAAAAATATCATCTTGAATACCTACGAGTTGGCGATCATCACTTACACCCACTACCAATTTACCACCACTGGTATTGGCAAAAGCAATCAGGGTCTTTGCGACCTGTTGCCCTTTCGGTAACTGCTCTTTAAATTCAAGGGTTTGACTTTCGCCCTTCTGAATTTCCAGCAATAAAGGATGATCAGAACTCATAGCCCAAGCCCTTTAGATTCTTTTTAATCTCACTTTCCAAGACCGCACTTTCAGCAAATTGCTCTTTGAGCTGAGCAGTCAAACGCAGCATTTTCTCAGCAAATGGTTCGCCATCATCTTCCTGCTCGACTGCACCCACATAACGTCCTGGGGTCAATACATAGTCGTGCTTCTGAATATCTTTTAACTCAGCAGAGAAGCAGAAACCTTTCTCATCTTGATACGCTTCGCCTTCAAAATTTTCGCCTTGTTGCCAAGCATGTAAAGCATTGGTGATTTTAGCAATATCTGCATCGGTAAAGTCACGCAGTACGCGATCTTTCATATAGCCCAAATTACGGGCATCGATGAACAGAGTCTTGCCTTCACGGTTGGCTTTCTTTTTATCTAAAGACAAGCCATTCTTTTTGTCCTTGGTTAGAAACCAGATACAGGCTGGAATTTGCGTGTTGGTGAACAGTTGTCCCGGCAACGCGACAATACATTCCACCAGATCGGCTTCGATCAAGTTTTTACGAATCTCGCCTTCATTGTTGGTATTGGAACTCATCGAACCATTGGCAAGTAAAAGTGCCATGCTTCCTGTAGGTGATAGATGGTGCAGCATGTGCTGCATCCAAGCAAAGTTGGCATTGCCTTGTGGCGGTGTACCATATTTCCAGCGCACATCACTTTCTAGAGAAGCATGCCACCAGTCCTTGATGTTAAAAGGTGGGTTAGCCATGACAAAATCGGCACGCAAGTCTGGATGCTGATCATCTAGAAAGCTGTCAGCATTTTTCTTACCGAAATTAAAATCAATCCCGCGAATCGCCATGTTCATGGCTGCTAATTTCCATGTGGTCGGGTTGCTTTCCTGACCATAGATAGAGATATGCTTTTTCTGCTCAGAAGCTTTGTAGTGCTTTTCCTGTGCATGTTGTTCAATAAACTTTTCACTGGATACAAAGAATCCGCCTGAACCCATTGCTGGGTCATATACTCGACCTTTATAAGGCTGCAACATTTCGACGATTAAAGTTACAATGCTTTTAGGCGTGTAATACTGTCCACCCTGCTTGCCTTCAGCCAAAGCAAACTGTCCTAAAAAATATTCGTAGACATGTCCGAGAATATCTTTACTGTGCAGACTGAGTTTCTCGCCATTATATTCAGGCTTGGTAAAACTGGTGTCAGAGAAGGTATTGATCAGATCAAGCAGCTTGTCATTGTCTAGCTGGTATTGACCAATGCGATTCAGGATGCCCTTAAGCTTTGGATTGGCTTTTTCAATTTCATCAAAGGCATTGTCGATCAGCCAAGATACAGAGCGTAGTTTGACGTCTTGTCCTTGCTCATCCTGCCAAATGATAGAGCCGATCGCTTGTGCTGCTGCATTGCGGACACTTAACCAACGCGCTGCTTTTGGCACCCAAAACACGTTTTTTTCTTGGTAGTAATCAAGAATTTCTAATTCGTCAGCGATAGCCTGCTGATATTCTTCATCGCTGTCATAGTGATCACGTGCCATGTAATAGATATTGTTGTCATCTTGATGAGCGAATAAAGCCTTGAGCTCAGACTGTCGCTCATCAAAAGCATCGGAAACGTACTTTAAGAAAATCAATCCTAAAACAATATGCTTGTAGTTAGCGGCATCTAGACTGCTACGTAATTTATCAGCGGCTTTCCAAAGCTTGTCATCTAAATCATTTAGAAATTTTTGTTCCAATGAATGCATTTTATTTCCTCAATCCAAGATCAACCGCTTTGGTTTTATACTTAATGTTAAACAATGTTGCTAAGTTAGCATACCCACGACTTATTAAAAGTCATACAGTTAACAAAAAAATAGTAGCAAGTTTAAGTGCTACTATTTTAACGAGATATGTAGAGATAGAGTCATCGTTTTAGAATTTCTACGACAAATATTGTCGTGAGAAATCACAATCTCAACGTTATGCTATTTTCTAATCTTTTAGTTAAGTTTACTCACAGATTGTTGCAATCCCTGCTGAATTTGCTGGATTGCCTGATTCGAACTAATCTCTACTCCTGATAAATCTTCTTCTTGCTTTGAATAAAACTCCTCCACAACCCGCATCCCATCATCACCCTCATCCCGATCAAACACGGCATTGGCATAGCCTTGCCGTGCTATCTGATCCAGTGACTCCTGTTGAAAGCCGCAGGCTAGAGCTTCCTGTTGCAGTTGCTTGGCGGCAATGATGGCTTGTTGCAAACTGATTCCCTCCCTGAGTGTTAGATCGACATAGTAGATTGGTGTGCCGTAGCTTTGACTGGTGCTTTTGCCTCTTAAGGTCAGCTGTAACGGCAGGCAGGACAGTAAGCCATTCACCGCAGCATGGTAATAACGCAGCCGTGCGGTCAAAGTGCGAATACTGTTAAAACCTGTGGTTCTCAGCACAAAACTGCCAAGTTCATCCTGTTCATCTAAGTTGACGTATAAACGGGCATAGGGCTTGCACTGCCCACCTTGGGCTAACGGACACAGATCAGGGGATGGACAGGCATGTTGCTCAACCCCGTTACCTGTTCGACGTTGGCAAGTTTCACCATCACCAATGCACACAGGTCGTCCCGTCTGACGATCAAACAACGTATATTCAGCCCGTAGATTAAGATCCGGATCATCAAATAGCATTCGCACTGGAATGCTTCGAAGTTTCTGATTGGGCGTTTTGGCGCGAAGCTGTTCATCTAGGGGATGTTTCACCCAGCCCTCTTTACTGTGAATCTGGCTGGTAATGGTAAATTGATCGTCTTTTTCTGGCAGACGCTTGCCATTCTTTTCCACCATCTTACCGATGCTGATACGACCCAGTACCGGTGGGGTAATGATTAAACCTTTGATCATCTTGTCTTTCTCACTATTAAATTACAGAACTGTGGTTTTATGTGGAAGCAACAAGGCCACTGCATGAGACACATCTTCAATGTCTATCTTGTGGATACAGAGAATTGCCAAGCTTCCATGGATTGATCAATCCCGCAGAGCTGTCCAAATGCCCTTTCCTCTGATTGGAGGAAAGGGCGAGAAGGGCGACTTTGCGGTTTTTTTGATTTCAGATGTTTTACTTAAACATCGGATGGATACAGGCTAAAGCGACGTGTGCCTGCTTTGTGTTGCGGAAACTGCTCTAGATATTCAGGATGCTGTTGCAGTAAGGCTTTCGTATCCAAACTGACTGAATCCTTGGCGCGTTTCCATGTCACCGAGCCACCTTGAAATACTGCGCGTTCCGCATCTTGCATCTTGGCTTGTAGTTGATGCTTGAGTAGGTCAAATTGCTCCTGATGTTGCTCAACCAGATTGCGCTGTTGAATCAGTTGTTCAAACTGTTGATTGGCCTCGGCATCTTCAGACAGATCAGCAGTCATTAGGGGCACATGCTCGGGATACAGCAATTGCAGGGCTTTGGCTGCGGAGGCACTGGCATCTACCGAAGGCGGAATATCCTGCTCCACACACTCCCAGAACTGCCGTTCCGCCTGAATGATGTGCGTAATCACCGCTTCATTGCGGCTGACCTTAAAGATCTTGGTCTCATGCCCACACAGCAACACACAGACATGTGCCGCCTGTTTGCCTGTAACAGCCAGTTGATGTTGTACCTGACACAGCACATACAGCGGTACGCCATCACGCCACAGTTTTGCACCATGTTCCCCTGCGGTTTTACACTCCAGAATCTGCACTTCAGGAGTGCCCACCACTGAATAATCCAAATTGGCGAGCATAAAATGCTTATCGGGATCAGGATGCTGTAATACCGCATTGACACGACGGACTTTATGCTGGGTATGCAGGCTGTAATATTCAGCAACCAGTGGCTCTAGCTGTTTGCCCCAGTACAAAGGCGCATGCCCTTGCTGTTCATCGTCAAGGTTTTGCTGAATCCGTCCAGTCTTGATCATCCACAGTTCCAGCATCGACATGTAGGGATTGAGGCCACAGGCGGCCGCACAGTCGCTGCTACCAATGCCTTGTCTGCGGATCTCAAGCCATTCGGCTTGACTCATATTCCGGGTATTCACCAAACGCTTGGCGGTCATTAATTTGGGGGCAACAAATGGCTTGTTCTGCTGGGACGTTGTTACGGAGAGCGAAGGGTTAATTTGTTGATTCATAATCTTTTCCTTAATTTTGAGCATAAAAAAGCCTTAGCCGACTTACGTCGGCTAAGGCGATATTTGATGTAGATATATTTGTCGTTGTTAAGCTCAATATTACTTAGGCTAGAATGAGCTTAGGCAACTAAACGTAATGCCTGTTCCAGTCCACGTTGTTTCAGGGATGCTCCTGCACCAAACCAGGCTGAATCCAGACGATGATCCTGACTCATGGCACGACGTTCATGGTCTGCGAACTCAGTCATGGCGCACAGCAAGCCATAAGCGGTATCTTTGGCGGAACTCAGTTCTGCCCCACGTCCCTGACCGTTAAACATTGTCATAACTTTGGACATGGCCCGTCCATTGGGTTCGGTTTTTGGCTCGGCTTTGTTTGTCGCAACATTGCGGTAGAATTGAATGATGCTATCTTCCTGATCTGCAATGCTGAGACTGGTATTGTTAAATACCGCATCAAAATAGGCTGCGGCTTCGGTTTGGCTGACTTTACGTTGACTGAGCTGTTTCATTTCGTACATGTGTTCATCCCATGCACGGACTGAAATACCGAGTTGCTGTTTGACCTTCTCGGCATCAAACTTGGTGCTATGCGGGACTTTGACCACGCCTGCACTGCTGCTTTGTCCTTTCAGGGCAATTGCCAAGGTGTTGTTACACACCACCCGAATGGAAGTAAATTGGGCGGTGGTGGCTAAAGTGCCATCACATGCGGTTGCCAACAAGATATAGCCATTACTGACATCTTTGCCTTTTAACATAGACGTTTGCCCAGTCTTCGCCAGCGCCCAGAACTTCTTACCCCCTTTGAGCACTCCTGCGGTTTCCAGCTCAAAGCCCGCCTGTTCAGTTAAGTCACGATAGAAATTGAGAATTTCTAAAGGCTGGACTTCCTGATAACGCTGACTGACCACCGAGAGTGGTGCATGGGTATCAGAACGATATAAGACGCGCTGTTCCTCAAATGGCAGAATAATGTTCTGCCCACGTTGATTCTGCGCCATATAGCTGACATTGGAAGATTCAATCCGCCAGTCCATGCCCGCTTGTTGTGCCCAGACTTCAATCGGCTGATTGGGTGTGAGTGGATTGCCTAAACCATGCCACGGGGTTGCACCCACATAAGCCATATTTTCAATCAGATGTGCCATTGGGTATTCTCCTGATTCAATTACTGAAAGTTACGACCACAATCTTCACAGTAGAAATACTGATAGCTGGGGCTTTGCTTAGGTGCATCATCAAACAGGCTCCCCAACAGACCACCAACCACGGCACCGGCAATTCCTCCAATCAAAGGCGAAATTGGTACAGGCAATGATTTGGATAAGGATGCCCCAATCGTGGCAAAGGATGCGGATGATGAGAAAGTACTGCCATTGGATGAACCCGCCTGTGTTTGGTTCTGAATGACACGGGTAACATGATTTGAATAACAATAAGGACAAGAACGCATAATGATAAACCTCTAGAAATAAAAAAGGGCTTACCGTTGAGGCAAACCCGAATAAAGAAAGATGATTCTCATCTAGATGATATATATCTGAATTCTTTTTAAATTGACGTTACAGCTCACTCCGATTATGATTTGCTGGCTGACCTACATTGTCAGTCGGTTTTGACAGACCGTTTCCTAAGAACACTAAAAGTTTCCTACTTTTAGTGCGTAATCTCGTGCACCCCTCTGCGGCGGAACGGGAGGGGGACACTTTCGAGTGTGCTGATTCTTAGGTTCAGTCTGTCAACCCCTTCTCGTTCTGCCACCATAATCAATTGACAGTGATTCGGTAGAACTTCTTATACATACAGGAGTCGCCATGACTATGCTTAAATCTCAAATCCTTATCCCGATTCCTTCCAATCAGACTGTAGTACTCCCTGTTACAGACTAATTGAGCACAATAAAGCAACCATCCATTCGGCTTAGCAGAAAGAGAATCTGTCTCCTGTATTGATTGATAGACTATAAGTTAATTATAGGCAAGCTTGGTCACTATCCTTAAAGATAAGTCTTAGAAATTTATAACCTTTAATTCGCTTAAGTACTTTCATTTTGCTCAGCAGAAGATGGTAAACTCCATCAAGCCTCCACGTCCGCCTATAGATAAGCAAAACTAAGACAGGCTGTGGGTTTATTCCTAAACAAATACCAAAAATAAGGATACTAATATCATGAAAGGCAAAATTCTTGATTTCTTCATTCAGGACAACACCGGCATTATCTTAGGGGATAATGGCTTACGCTATCCATTTTCAGGGCAACAATGGAAAGAACAGATTAATCCTATCCGTGGCACCGCGGTTGATTTTGAGGTCAGCGCTGATCAGCAAGCGATTGCCATCTATATCGATGCACCTATCCCAGCACAACCTTCATCACTGAATAAAACAGCTCACGAATCTATTCCGACTTCATCAGTTTTAAGTCAACAGATCCTTCAAGGATTAGAACAAGCCACAGATAACCACTATTACACTGCGATCCTAAATTGCTTTAAAAAATTTGCGGACTTTAATGGACGCTCAGCTCGAAGTGAGTTCTGGTACTTTCAACTCTTCTGCTTGCTGCTCAGTATCTTCTTGCATTTCATCAGCCAAAACCTTGCTTCGCTTGCCATGCTGATCGTCATGCTCCCCAACCTCGCAGTCAGTGTACGTCGTATGCATGATATTGGGCGTTCAGGTTGGTGGGTCTGCATTGTTGCCGTACCGATTGTCGGGCTGTTCTTATTCTTGTTTTGGGCAATCCAAGACAGTGATCCTGAAACCAACCAGTACGGCCTAGCGACTCAATCAATCAACTAAAAAATAAAAACTGAATCTGGATATATCAAATGCATAAAACAACGTTCGCACTTCTTCTTATCTGTGGTTTATCTCTACAAGCCTGTTCCAAAACCGAACATGCCACAACAGCGGCTGCTAGCCAAGCACAGACCGAAGCAACACCACCTTCTGACATTCCCTTATCTGAGGTGGGGAAAATGGCAATTGAAAGTAATGGTAAAGCTGCACTACAACAGCTCTTGGATCAGGAATCGCCAAACACCTATACCGTCACTTCAGTCAATAACGTCAAGTTCATCAATCAAGATCAGAATAACAAAGGCTTATATAACTATACGTGGAATATTCGCTTTAAAGAGAATGCTACTCAGAACATCCTCGGTTGTGATCATACTGACGTTCTCTGGGATTCTGACAAGAATGAAGTCGGTGCAAGTCTGAAAAATGAGTGTATGAATGTGCTCGAAGAAGCTCAGAACGCCCCATCCAACACAGCACAAAATACCTCAGCAGGTACAGCACAAACCTCACCTATACGTATCTCACTCGAACCTGATGTGGGTCAGCCTGACTACTACACCAATGTTAATATTCAATCAACGGTTGATCAGCTTAATTTTTATGGTCTCTCCGTCAATCGTGGTAATTGCCAAGTCATGTCAGACTTTAAACCCAATACACATAAAATCTTACGCTTTGGCAGTGTTATAAAATTGGGTGCTCGTTGCCGTCGAGACAAAATTATTGAACTGACAGTCACCACAGATCAAGGCAATTGGACATTTAACCCATAGCAGCCCTGCAATAGGAAACATCAAGCGATGAATAAAATAGCGATTCTGATCGGTATGATTGGGCTATTGTCAGGCTGTAGTGAACTCAATTATGGCAAACTGAGTCTTCAAGCCAAGGACTGTATTGCAGATCATTCAGTCCATTGTAACGATATTCGTATCCGACAGACGATTGCAGGATTACAGTTGTTTCGAGACCGGATCAGCGATGAACCTGACAAAGTGAAAGATGAAGTTGGAGAAGCAGGCTATCAGCAACTGCTACAACTGGTGGATCACAAGATTAAATTTTTAGAGCAGCAACGCCCAAACTTTTATTTAAGATGGTTCCAAGGCGATGCCCGCTATGACAAGGAAGTGGATTTTGGCGAAAGCATCGATGTTGAGATTGGGCGAATCATTAATCACTCAAAATCAGAACAACACCCACAAGCACCTACATCCACTCAAGCTCCTATCATTCAAGATGGAGAAACGGTGCAAACGGCATCTGCATCCTCTGAACCAGCTTATTGACTTGCCAGTGCTGATTACAAACATGAGTATGCATTTTTAATTACGGGGCCCACTACTGAGATTGACTACAAGGAAGTCATCACGACCAATCAGGGTACAGTCAGCTTTGATATGCAGACTACATCGGTTGCACAGAATATGCTGCTAGAGAATCTCAGTATTGGGGAATGTATTCACTTTAGAGCACGAGATCCTGCAAAGTCACAAGGTCAACATCATCTTGCTTTTGAAGCATACATCAGTGATCCAGAAAAAATCTCATGTGACAGTATGCATTAATCATGCTAATTCATTGATTTAAAGCCTTGCTGAAGTTGAGTTTTAAGCAAGGCTGTTTGATCTACTTATCGTGAGGAAAGCTACGCTTCGATTGATCTATAGCGTCGATAACTACGCTGATAAGTTCCTGTACCAAATGTCCGCATATGTTTAGGCTTTACACGCAAAGATTGATGTGTCTTTTCAGGGTTAACCAAATACACCCCTACATTTAATGCATTTTCAACTTCTCTTGGCCGATCACGATGAATCATACCTACACCTAACTTACCTAAACTTCTGAACTGATCTTTATGCTCTTTGGTATTACAGTTATAGCCATGTCCTGCTTTTTGGGTAATCATTTCCCATTTTTTAAGAACTTGATCCGCATAATAATAATCTTTGTGACGAGCTGCACCGTTATAGATAAGCAATAAGTGGCAATGGTAGCCTTTTTCCTCACCCTGCTCTAATGCCCATGCATATCCCTCAATATCTTTAAAGCAGGTGTCACCATCCTGTATAAAACCGATGAGTTTTTGAACATCATCTCTAAATACCCGAATATCAATCTCTGATTGTTTTTCTTTCCAGTAGGATAGATCAACACGGATAAACAGTAATCTACTATAGTGCCCTATGAGGTTTTCAAGATAATTCAGTAATGTATCTCTATTTCTCTGTTCAGATGAAATAAAGCTATCCAACTCACGCTGCGCTTTTCGTTCAAATTGAGCAAACATCTGTTGTATGGTTTTATAGTCCATTTCATCCAACTTTTGCTTATCAATCTTGCCTCTAAAGCTACATTCCTCCATCAGCTCAAGAAATGCTTGTATGTAGGTTGAGTAACATAAAGACGGGGTATATTCATAATCCATTTCGTATATTAAGTAATTCAACTTATTCCTAAACTCATTCCAAATCTCTCTTTCTTGAAGGGTCTTTTTTACAAAATGTTCAATATCTATCATGAGTTTAGAATGATTACATTCCAAGTAGTCGCTCATGTTATGATCTCCTATGTAAGGTTACGTTACATAAGAGAAGTGAATGGTGTTTAAAATTACAGTTGAGTTGTATTACTTTATAAATTATTGAAATAAATATATTATTCTATTAAGTTA
>NZ_BKNN01000068.1 GCF_008993995.1 Acinetobacter brisouii | reverse complement strand
ACAGCGCAACCAAAGCCAAGAGCACAGTCAGCCAAGGTGACAACATCGTGGTGACCAGCAGCAGCAATGCCGATGGCAGCACCAACTACCAAGTTGCGACAGCCAAAGACTTGACTGTGGACAGCGTGACCGCAGGCAACAGCGTATTGAACACCGCAGGTCTTGCGATCAATGATGGCACAGGCAACATCACCAACGTGACTGCGACAGGCACCAACGTCACTGACGGTAGCAATACTACCAACTATGGTGCAGATGGCTTTGCGATTGCAGGCGGACCAAGCGTTAGCTCAACTGGCATTAATGCAGGCAATACGAAGATTACTAATCTCGCAGCAGGTACAAGTGATTCTGATGCTGTGAATGTTTCTCAGATTAATAAACTATTGGGTATTGATATTAATAATGCTGGTGGAACAGGTGGATCTTCTTCGGGTTATAAAATTGATGGCTATGATGCTGTAAATACCGAAAGTGAACAAACAGATCTAAATGGCGTTAAGGTTTCAGCATCTCAGGACAATACAACTACTCAATCTGTTTCAGCAGCTATTCAGGCGCTTAATACTGAAGTGACTAAGTTACAAGAAACGAATTTAGGTACGAAATACTTCCGTGTGAATTCAACTGAAGATGACTCACTGGCGACAGGTGAAAACAGTATTGCTATTGGTACTCAAAGTAAGGCGATTGGTAACCAATCTATTGCGATAGGTGTGGGTAATACTGTAAATGGTAATAATTCGGGGGCTATTGGTGACCCAACAACCATTAATGGTAATAACAGTTATTCTGTAGGTAATGATAATACGATTAACACCGACGATACATTTGTACTAGGTAATAACGTTACTCAAACTACAACAGGCTCTGTCGTACTTGGTGCTAATTCTGCAGCAACAACAGCAGCAGGGGAAATTGGCTATGCATCTTCTCTAGCTTCATCAGCAGATCTTGCTGCAATTAATGCAACGACTTCTACGACTGGTGCGGTAGCAGTAGGTGATGCATCAACTGGGCTTTATCGTCAAATCACTGGCGTTGCTGCAGGCACACAAGATAGTGATGCGGTCAATGTCGCGCAATTAAAAGCTGTAGATAATGCGGTATCTAGTGTTAATACTAGCTTGAATCAGGCAGGTACCTCGATTGCTAATATTTTGGGTGGAGGCTCAGTATTTAATACCGATGGCTCAATGAGTAATCCAACTTATACAGTTGCTGGTACAACACAAACAACTGTTGAAGGTGCTTTAAATGCCTTGGATCAGGCGATTACAAGTGCAACCAGTACAGCAAATGCAGGATGGACATTATCTGCAAATGGTACGACCCAACAAATTAAACCAAATAGCACGGTTAAATTTACAGGTGATCAGAATGTAAGTGTTGCGCTAGATACTTCTACGACTGGCGAGGGTAATGTTACAGTCAGTTTGAATAAAGACCTGACTGTAGATAGTGTTACAACGGGTAATACTGTTGTGAACAACACCGGTGTTTCAGTAGGAAGTAATGTTGCTGTAACAAGTGCAGGTCTTGTCATTAGTGGTGGACCAAGTGTTACAACAGCAGGTATTAATGCTGGAGGTACAACGATTACCAATGTTGCAGCGGGTGTCAACGCAACAGATGCAGTGAATAAATCACAGTTAGACGCTGTCGCAGCTTCTGCACAAGCAACTGATAACTCAGCAGTTAAATATGATGATAGTTCGACTAAATCGAGTATTAAGCTAGGTGGTGCGAATGGAACAACCATTAGTAATGTGGCAGCAGGAGCTGTTACTGCGACATCAACTGATGCTGTAAATGGTAGTCAGCTTTATAATGTTCAACAACAAGTTGACCAAAACACTACTGATATTAGTGACTTACAGCAAAGCGTTGCTAATGTCGCGAATGGTAAATCGGGTCTAGTTCAACAAGCAAGTATTACAGATACAATTACTGTTGGTAAAGATACTGGTGGTACAAGCGTGAGTGTTGCTGGTACAGATGGTAATCGTACTGTAACGGGTGTGAAAGCAGGTTCAATTACCGCAACTTCTACAGATGCAGTCAATGGTACACAGCTTTATACCTCAAACCAGAATGTTGCAACCTACTTGGGTGGTGGCTCAGTTCTTGATGCAAATGGATATGTTTCTGCACCAACATATTCGGTTGCAGGAGGGTCATACAATAATGTTGGTGATGCATTAACAGCGGTTGATACGCGTGTTGCAAATGTTGAGCAAGCATTAGAACAAGGATTTATGGCGACAAATAACCGCATCAATAAGTTAGAAGATAAATTATCTGCAGGTATTGCTGCGACAGCTGCTCTTGAAAATGCGCCATATGTACCTGGTAAGTTTACTTATGCAGCAGGTGCTTCAGCGTACAATGGTCAAAGTGCAGTAGGTGCAACTTTGCGTCGCACAGCAGACAATGGTCGTTGGTCAATGTCTGGTGGGGTTGCTGCGAGTTCACAAGGCGATCCATTATTCCGTATTGGTATCAGTGGCGTAATTGATTAATTCTAAATAATGAAGGAAGAGGAAAGTATTTTCTTCTTCCTTTTTTGATGAATAAAGGAATTTGTAATGAGAAAATATAAAATATTACTATCTGTACTTTTAGGATTAACGTCATTTTCTGCTTTAGCAGCCCAAGAGGCTGTTGTTGCTAATGATGGATTTCCTGCACTTGAAAGAAGTTACTTAAAACAAGTGAAAAGATATGACTTAAATACAGTGCGTATGGTTGATGTTGGATTAAATAAAGATCAAATTCGTGCACTTCTAGGAAACCCTCATTTTAGCGAAGGTATTTTTGTTGTGCGACAATGGAATTATATCCTTGATATTCAAATGCCTAATCATGATGACTATACACGATGCCAGTTGAAAATTGATTTTGATGATAAAGGTCTTGCAGAGAAATTAGCATGGAAGGGAGAACAATGTTCCTCTTTAAAGCAATCTTTAAATGATGTTTCAAAGCCCGAGATAAAATCGGGTGAATTGACTGCATTACTTTTCAAATTTAATAAATATCATACAGATGATATGCTGCCTGAAAGTCAGCAGAAATTAACTGAATTAGTAGATGTATTAAAATCTCAATCTGTACGTGCAGTTCAAATTATTGGTTATGCAGATGAACTTGGTACAGATGCATATAATAATAATTTATCTATTCAACGTGCTAAAGCGATTGAAAATTATCTAGTTTCTCATCAGGTAGATCCTAGTATCCTTCAAATCAGTGGTCGAGGGGCAGATCATCAGAAAAGCCAGTGTAATGTAAATAATACACGTGCATTAAAAAATTGTTTGCAACCAAATCGTCGTGTTGAAATTCATATTCAAGACTAAAACTGTGATCTTTCATTCTGATCTATTCTGCTGCTTATTTTTAGAAGAATAGAATTTAGATAATAAAGTTATTCAATCCTGAATTTAAAAAACCGAGTTAATTAACTCGGTTTTTTCTTTAGAAAGATTCGATACAATTGATTTGAGATCACTGATAGCGCCTGAAGAATATAGCTCCTTGTTACATCAGCATGGTTTCCAACTGATTCACATGCTTGCTGAAGATGTTGACTGTACTTGACATACCGTTTGGCTAGCCCAATCTATTCGGGCATAAATTATCGGGTGGTTGAGCTGAACTTGATCAATGAATTTGCAACATGATGTTGTTCTAGTAACTGCTGTGCGTCGCTTAATACAGCGATTAAATCCGCTAGCCTAGAAACAGGGATGGATAATCTACGGGCACAAAAGCTTTATCAAAAATTGGGTTTTGTGATTGAGGACGGGATTTACCATCTTCATTTGAATTGTAAATAGAAAAAAGCCACTCAAATGATGGAGTGGCTTTCCTATGTCATTTTTTGCAATGAATTATGATGCTTTCGCTGCAGCAGTTTTAGCTTCAGCTTGTTGTTCTGCCTGAATGGCAGTTAAAGCAATCGTAAACACAATGTCATCAACCAAAGCACCACGAGACAAGTCGTTTACAGGTTTATTCAAGCCTTGCAACATTGGGCCAACACTGACGACATTTGCAGAACGTTGTACTGCTTTGTAAGTGGTGTTACCTGTGTTGAGGTCAGGGAAAATAAATACATTGGCACGACCTGCAACGGGTGAATTTGGTGCTTTAGAGCGACCTACACTTTCAACCGAAGCGGCATCGTATTGTAGTGGGCCATCAATCAGCAAGTCTGGGCGACGTTGTTGAGCAATCTCAGTTGCCTGAGCCACTTTTTCAACATCTGCACCTGCACCCGATGTTCCTGTTGAATAACTGATCATGGCAATACGTGGCTCAATACCAAAAGCTTTGGCTGAGTCTGCTGACTGAATCGCGATTTCTGCTAACTGTTCTGCTGTTGGATCTGGGTTAATCGCACAGTCACCGTACACATAAACTTCGTCTGGCAACAGCATGAAGAACACAGAAGACACCAGAGAATATTCAGGTGCTGTTTTGATTAACTGGAACGCAGGGCGAACCGTATTGGCTGTGGTATGCACTGCGCCTGAAACCAAACCATCGACTTGATCGAGCGCAAGCATCATGGTGCCTAAAACAACAGTATCTTGCAGTTGTTCTTCAGCTTGAGCTGCATCAAGCTTGCCTTTACGTAATTGAACCATTGGCTCAATGTATTGCGCACGAATACTGTCAGGATCGACAATTTCAAGATCGCTCGGCAGTTCAATATTACGTGCTTTGGCAACTTCTAAAACCTGTTCTGGTTTAGCCAGCAAAATACAGTGTGCTAGACCACGAGATTGACAGATCGCTGCCGCTTCAACGGTACGTGGCTCATCACCTTCAGGAAGGACGATGCGTTTTTTCGCAGCAATCGATTTTTGAACCAATTCATAACGGAAAGCTGAAGGCGATAGACGTGGCTGAGCAGCAACCTCGCTATGCTGGCTTAACCAGTTTGGATCGATATGACTAGAAACAAAGCGAGTAACTTGCTCTGCACGTTCCAAATCATTGGTTGGAACTTCGTTGCTGAGGGTTGCCAAGCGTTGAGCAGTTTCCAAGGTATTTAGTGAGGTATGGAGTACAGGCAAGCCTTGTTGAATTGCTGTTTTACAGAATTCTAGAATCTGTGCATTGGGCGCTTCACGCTCAGTCAGAATCAGACCTGAAAGCGGCACACCATTTTGAGTGGCAAGACTTGCAGCCAAAATGACATCAATACGTTCTGAGGCACTGATAATCAGTTCGCCAGCCACAAATTTATTCAGTTCATGTTCAATGCTTGATGCGATTAGGCTGGTGTGAAGTACGCGGCGCTGCGCGGCAGTCCCTTCATTGACCCAAGTCGCATTAATGCTGCTTGCGATGTCAAGTGTACGCGGCACGCTGAGCGTATTGCTAAATGGTACGAGACCAACAATTGGCAATGCTGCTGTACCAATATGGCGATTGAACTTTTGCAGCGCTGTCGTGAATTCAGAAATTTCTTTTTCAAGGCGTAATGAAGTGTCAAGCGCCACAGGAATTTGCGCTGCATTTTCGCTTAAACCTTTAGTGCGCATGAACAAGATGCCCGCAATCCGCTTGCTTTCGAGTCCACCAAAATGACGTAAACTCGCTTCAATTTTTTCTGCGGTTTGACGTGGTTGGTTTAAATCAGCTTTGCTGACCAAAACGACTTTGGCATCGAGTGCTTTCGCAAGCTGTGCATTCAGTTCATTGGCAAAATAATCTTCTGCTGTTGCCAATAAGCCTTCAACAATAATCACTTGATGTTTTTTTGCAACTTCACGATGGAGTCGAACCGCATCTTCAAGCAACTCATCGACTTCACCAGAATTCATTGCATTTAAGATTTGCTGATGGGTAATCGATGCAGTGGCTTGAGCTTGGAAAAGCTGGGCATAGAGCGCTGCGGTACGGTTATGGTTTTGGTCTTGTTCCTGACAAAACGGTTTAACAAAACCTGCTTTAATGCCACTACAGTCCAGTGCGTAAATCATGCCGAGGCAAGCGGAGGTGAGACCTGCGCTTTCCTCGGTTGGAATAAGAAGAAGGGTATTCATAAAAACACCTGATTTTAATTTTATAGATTAAGCAATCGCTGCGTTTGCCTCACGGCTAAGCTGTTCTACGACATGCTCGGTTTCTTTCGCGATACGACCTTCCTCATCGGTTGGAATCACCCAAACTTGAGGGCCAGTACCTGTATCAATGCGTCCTTCAGTACCACGTTTTAAGGTGTTATTTTTCTCTTTGTCGAGGTTGAAACCAAAGTGCGGCAAATAGGCCATGGTTTTTTCACGGATATAGGCCGAGTTTTCACCAATACCGCCTGTGAAGAATAAACCGTCAATACGTGGTAAACCACAGCTGAGCGCTGCCAAAGATTTTGCCAAACGGTAGCAGAATACTTCAATCGCTAAAGCGGCATCTTCATTGCCTTGTTCTGAGGCCTCAATCAAGGTGCGCATGTCGTTCGACAAGTTATCGGATAAACCAAGCAAACCGCTTTCTTTGTTGAGCATCTTGTCAATTTTGAAGATGTCCCAACCCAAGTTGCTTGCCAAGAAGCTGTGAATACTTGGATCAACATCACCACTACGTGTGCCCATAACCACGCCTTCAAGTGGTGTCAGACCCATAGAAGTATCCACACTTTGGCCATTCCAAATCGCACAAGTTGAACTACCGTTACCAAGGTGAGCAGTCAGCCAACCACCTTGTTTTAAGCTGCCAGCCAGTTCTGAACCGCGTTCAGACACATACGCATGGCTTGTCCCGTGAAAACCGTAACGACGCACGTTATGGTCGGTAAATAAGAATTTAGGCACTGCGTAACGATACGCGTGTTCTGGCATGGTTTGGTGGAATGCCGTATCAAACACAGCAACTTGTGGAAGATCTGGGAACAAACGCATGGTTGCTTCGATTCCCACCAAATGTGCAGGGTTGTGTAAAGGTGCAAGCGGAGTTGCTTCACGAATACGTTGAATAATCTCTGGAGTTAATAAATGTGCTTTAGTCAATGTGCCGCCGTGTACCACGCGGTGACCAATGGCTTGTGGATTATAATGAGAAAGGCGTTCGAGCAGAGTTTCTAGCGCTTGTTCATGATTTGCGTTTGGAATCGCCAATTCAAGAGGTTGACCACCGACAGTAATTCCTTTGATACGCGCGTTTTCTGAGCCAAGATTTTCTGCTAGCCCGTAGATACGATCTTCACGGCGTTCTGATACCAATGCATATTTGATGGAAGAAGAACCGCAATTAATCACTAAAACAGATGTAGACACGTCATTATTCCCAATTTAATTGAAATCATATTCCTGTTGATGATCCGTGCTAGGAAGAACCTGACTGATCGAATACATTATTTTTAACATGGGTTATTTTTTCGTCCAAGCTAGACTTTAGCCGATACGACTTTAGAATTATTATAGTGGTTTTTATACGTAAATCTATATAGATCAAATATTTATTATAAATTTTTTATAAAAATCATCAGTATTTATTGAAAAAATATTACATTCTCAAGACAGATCAAAACGATCTTGAGAATGTGTTTGGTCTAATTATTGGCGGATTTGACCATCACCCAATACAATCCATTTCTGTGAAGTCAGTCCTTCTAGGCCTACAGGGCCACGAGTATGGATTTTATCGGTTGAGATACCGATTTCTGCACCTAAACCATATTCAAAACCATCAGCAAAACGGGTTGATGCATTCACCATGACTGAGCTTGAATCGACACGTGCAAGGAACTGACGCGCTAAGCTATAGTTTTCAGTGACAATTGCATCGGTATGGTGTGAACCATATTTGTTGATATGCGCGATGGCGTTATCCATGCTGTCCATGACTTTAATCGCAAGTACTGGTGCAAGGTACTCGGTGTACCAGTCTTCTTCGGTTGCAGCAATCACTTGCTGACCTAAAATTTTCTGGGTGTGTTCACAGCCACGCAGTTCAACTTGCTTTTCAGCATATTTGTCAGCAATTACAGGCAAGAACTGTTCGGCAACGTCTTGATGAACTAGCAGGCTCTCCATGGCATTACACACGCCATAACGGTGCGTTTTGGCATTGAAGGCAATCGCAAGCGCTTTGTCGAGATCAGCCTGTGAATCGACATAAACATGGCAGTTACCATCTAAATGTTTAATCACAGGAATCCGTGCTTCACGGCTAATCCGTTCAATCAGTCCTTTACCGCCACGTGGCACAATCACATCGACAAATTCGGTCATGGTAATCAGGTGACCGACTGCTTCGCGGTCTGAAGTTTCAACCACTTGTACAGCTGCTTCAGGTAGACCTGATTGTTGTAACCCTAGTTGAATGGCTAGTGCAATCGCTTTGTTTGATTGCAGTGCTTCAGAACCACCCCGTAAGATAATGGCATTACCTGATTTAAGGGCTAAAGAAGCAGCTTCAAGCGTCACGTTCGGGCGTGATTCATAAATCATGCCAACCACGCCTAAAGGCACACGCATTTTACCAATCTGGATGCCCGATGGACGGTAAGCTAAATCGGTAATTTCACCAATTGGGTCAGTCAGTTGAGCGACATCTTTTAGACCTTGTAACATTGCTGCAAAGCGTGCGGGGTTCAGTTCTAGACGGTCAAGCAGGGCGCTATCCAGTTGATTGGCACGACCATTTTCCATATCAATCTGGTTGGCGGCCAAAACTTCAGCTTGTTGTTGTACCAAAGCATCATGAATCGCCATGAGGGCTTGGTTTTTACTTTTCGTCGAAGCGCTGGCTAAGGTTTGCGAGGCTTGGCGAGCTTGTTGACCGACGGTCTGCATGTACTCCGCAATAGACTGTTGCATAATATTAAGATCACTTAAAAAATCATCACTGATAGTAACAGTGTTGTTTAAAAAATAAAACGCCTGATGATGCAGGCGTTTTGACGAAATTTAGACGCGAAGCGTATTGTTTTTAAAGTCTTCAATACGCTGTTTCACGTGTTGCCAGTTTTCACCAAGACTTAAATGTTCATTAATCTGAAGCATTGGAATTTGACCACGCATACGTTCCAGACGTTGCTGATTTGGTAAGGCAAAGTCTTGAATGCTTTCGAGTGCAACTGCCGCTGCGGTACGGTCATTGCAGACGAGTCCCATATCACAGCCTGCATTTAATGCTGCTTGAATACGGGCATCTGCGCCACCTGCAATACAGGCGGCTTGCATGCTTAAATCATCTGAGAAAAGTACACCGTCAAATTTGAGTTGTTGGCGTAATACATTCTGAATCCAGTGCTGAGAAAAGCCCGCAGGGTGAGCATCAACTTCAGGGTAAATCACATGAGCAGGCATCAGCGCATTTAAATCAGGCATAAGTTGAATAAAGGTTTGCATGTCTTGTGCGTAGATTTCAGCATAACTGCGTGGGTCGATTGCAGCAGCCACATGTGAATCGGCTTTGACAGAGCCGTGACCTGGGAAGTGTTTTCCTGTCGTTGCCATGCCTGCCACATGCATGCCCTGCATAAAGGCGCGCGCGAGTGGAACAATGTCTGCGATATTTTTGGCAAAAGCCCGATCACCAATCACATCGCTAATGTCATTTAAATCAAGGACAGGTGCAAAACTAAAGTCGATACCAACCGCCAAAACCTCAGTTGCCATGAGCCAGCCGCATTGCTGCGCCAGTTCAACCGCTTTATCAGGTTGTTCTTGGTAAAGTTCACCAAATCGACCCATCGCAGGAAGCAGGGTAAAGCCTTGTTTTAAACGCTGTACTCGACCACCTTCTTGATCGACTGCAATCAGGATTTCAGGACGAACACTGCGAATATGATCAGTTAAGGCACGGACTTGTTGAGGGGACTCGATATTTCGTCCAAATAGAATTAAACCGCCCACTTGAGGGTTTTTCAGTAATTCAATATCTTCTTCGGTCAGGGTGGTTCCTGCGATGTCAAGCATCAACGCGCCAATCATAAGAGCTTCCGTTACTGGGTGAATTGCAAATAGAGATTGAATTTTGCAATGATTTGCTACATTTTGTCAGCACAGAATATGATAAAACTACACGACATGGTACAAAGACTTTGATTAAGATCATGAATATTCAAGTCTAATTAAATATTATTGCCATGTAATTTTTGGTGAAATCCAAGGAAGCACGATTAATATATGAAACTTCAAACAATCGCTTGCGCAGTTGCACTGGCAACGGGTGGTCTATTTTTTACTCATGTGATTAATGATGCAACTGCTGCGACCAATGCCGAGTCTGTTGTCGCGTCGATACAACCAACTCAAGCTCAGAAATTGGTGACGCGTCAACTTGCAACCCTGATTGATCGCCAACACTATCTGAATATGCGTTTAGATGCTACGACTTCAAATCGTATTTTAGATATGTACCTCGATAGTCTAGATCCAGATCATACGATTTTCTTGGCATCCGATGTCGCATCTTATAAGCAGAAATATGGTGCGACTTTAGGCGCAGCACTTAAAGCAGGTGATTTAACAGCACCTTATGCAATTCATGCGCAATATCGTCAGCGCTTAAAAGACTTTTATGGCTACATGCTGACCGAGTTGAAAAAGCCTCAAGATTTAGAGCAAAAAAATAACTATATTGATACTGATCGAGAAAAAGCAGCATATTTTAAAACCGAACTTGAACAGCGTGAATACTGGCATAAGATGTTGGTGTCACAACTCATCAATTTGACAATAAGTAAGCAAGAAGAACAGGCTAAGCAGAAGGTGATTAAGGCTGATCCTGCATTAGCTCAAGGGCAGGATTTAAGTTCTGAGGATTTAACACCAGAACAGACTTTAACCAAACGTTATAATCGTCAGTTAGAACGGATTGGGCGTACTAAAAGTGACGATGTTCTCGATAAAATCTTGAACTCAATGACGTTGACTTACGATCCGCATAGTAATTACTTCCCCCCTGTAGATGCGATGGAACTGAATCGTCAGACGACTTTACAGCTTGAAGGCATTGGGGTATCTATTCGCCCAGAACGTGGCAATGAAGATTACACCAAAATTGAAACTATTGTGGATGGTGGGCCAGCCAGCAAGTCAGGTCAAGTCAAAGCAGGCGATCGTATTATTGGTGTTGCTCAAGGTGGCGACAAAATGGTCGATGTAATCGGCTGGTCAAGTCAGGAAATTGTGGGTCTGATTCGTGGTAAGCGTGGTACAAATGTCACATTAAAGTTACTGGGTGCAGGCGCTCCAATGAGTCAGGCACGTACAGTGACTTTGGTACGAGATGTCATTAAAGAAGATGACCAAGGCGTACAGTCTCGTGTCGTTAAATTAACCCGTGATGGTAAACAGCATACTTTTGGTGTGATTGAAATTCCATCATTTTATCTAAACTATCGCGCTCGCCGTGATGGGGCAGATTATCGCTCTGTTTCTAAAGATACCAATGATGCTTTAAAAGCACTTTCAGCGCAAAAAGTTGAAGGGATTATTATCGACCTGCGTAATAACCCAGGCGGCTCACTTGAAGAAGTATCACGGATGATTGGTCAGGTCATTAAATCAGGTCCAGTGGTGCAAATTCGTGATGGAAATGGGAACGTCAATGTCTTTGAAGACAGTGATGCAGGTCAACAAACCTATGCAGGGCCGTTAGCTGTACTGGTGAATTTAGCATCTGCTTCAGCCAGTGAAATTTATTCAGCAGCGATTCAGGATTATGGTCGCGGCATTATTATTGGAAGTACGACCACAGGAAAAGGAACGGCACAAGTGCAACTGGATTCTTTAGCCTATGGTCAGGCAACGCTGACTCAACGCAAATTTTATCGTATTACAGGTGGTAGTACCCAAAATAAAGGTGTGATTCCAGATATTAAACTGGTCGATATCTGGAATGATCAGTTTGGTGAGCGTAAGGCAAAAAATGCACTGAAGTGGGATACCATTCAGACTGCACCATTTAAGCGTGAAGGTGTAATCAAGCCATATTTACCTGATCTAGAAAAACTGTCTACTCAGCGTGTCAAGCAAGACCCACAGTTTACCTATTTGGAAACCCGTCGAGTTTTGGCCAAGAAAACAGATGATGAAAAGCGTTTAAGTTTGGATTTGGATCAACGTAAGAAAGAGTTGGATACACTTGAAAATCAAACTTTGGATGCAGAAAACTTACGTCGTCAGGAAACAGGTTTGAAGCCATACGCCAATTGGAGTAGTTATCAGGCATCTTTAGATGCGCTCAGCGAAACACGCGCAAAAATGAAAGCAAATGCTCGTCCTGCACTACCAGAAGATGAGGCATTTGTGACCGAAGCTGCAAATGTCTTGCTTGATTATGCAAAGTTGCAACATCAAGCACAACATTGATCTAGATATACATTGAGTTAAACAAGCCCAGTTACGACTGGGTTTTTTTAAACTCAATGATATTGTTAAATCACTTTTAATTTGTATTCAGAAAACACGAATTTTTTTGATTTATTTCACAATAAATGGGCTAAAACGTGTCTTTTTTAACAAAAAAGTATTAGTATAAAGACATGTGTTTTATCTAGAAATAGATAATGACATGTTATTCCCAAGATTTAAGCTTAGTTTTTCTTAATAATTAAAAGTATTCGTATTTTTGGGCTTTGTTGCACAAACCTATCTGTAAAGGCTTTTTCAGCGATATAATTTTCAAATGAAGAAGCCTACACACAAAATCTACCGTACAACCAATTGGCCCGCATATAACCGAGCACTCATGAGTCGCG
>NZ_BKNN01000067.1 GCF_008993995.1 Acinetobacter brisouii | reverse complement strand
GATAACTTTGTGATATATTTTATCCACAGGTTGTGTATAAACTTATCCACAAGTATTTTGCGAAACTTTAGAGAGATTGAATTGCTATTTTTTATGCAAATCTGTGGATTTCTCTATGACAGATGTGGATAACTTGGTTAGAATACCCACCCCCTGCTATTGAAGTACGGGGAATCTTTTTATTTAAGTCGGTACGTAGGAGAATCTCATGCTTTGGACAGACTGCTTAACTCGCTTGCGACAAGAGCTCTCTGATAATGTCTTTGCCATGTGGATTCGCCCATTGGTTGCTGAAGAGCATGAACAGATCTTACGTTTATACGCGCCAAATCCGTATTGGACTCGTTATATTCAAGAGCATCATCTTGAGTTGATTTCCATATTGGCTGAGCAGCTTTCAGAAGGTCGTATTCGCCAAGTTGAGATTATGGTGGATTCTCGTCCTGGTGCAATTTTAAAAGCCAGTGAACAGCCAGCAACAACAACAGCAGCTCTGGAAACACCTGTACCCAGTTCATCTCGAAAAGAAAAAGAATCTGAAGTCGCTCCTGTTGCTCAACCTGTGTCGAAACTGAGCAAGAAACGCCAGTTAAACCCTCTCTTTACTTTTTCCTTATTTGTTGAAGGACGTTCTAACCAAATGGCAGCTGAAACCTGCCGTAAAGTACTTACTCAGCTCGGTGCATCTCAGCACAACCCATTATTTCTTTATGGACCTACGGGTTTGGGTAAAACGCATTTAATGCAGGCCGTGGGAAATGCGCTATTACAAGCCAAACCAAATGCACGTGTGATGTACATGACGGCAGAAAGTTTTGTACAAGATTTTGTGAGCTCTTTGCAAAAAGGCAAAGTTGAAGAGTTTAAGAAAAACTGCCGTTCTCTCGATTTGTTACTGGTTGATGATATTCACTTACTGGCGGGTAAAGAAGCCAGTCTGGTGGAGTTCTTTTACACGTTTAATGCACTGTTAGATGAATCTAAGCAAATTATTCTAACGTCAGATCGTTATCCAAAAGAATTAACAGAACTAGATCCTCGTTTAGTTTCACGTTTCTCTTGGGGATTATCGGTTGGGGTTGAACCACCTGATATTGAAACCCGTATTGAGATTTTGTTGAAAAAAGCCGAAAGCACTGGCGTTGATTTACCCCGTAACTGTGCACTGTTTATTGCTCAGCAAGTGGTTGCCAATGTTCGTGAGCTTGAAGGGGCACTCAACAAAGTTGTTGCGATCTCACGCTTTAAAGGGTCTACAATTGATCTTGATATTGTACGTGAATCGCTAAAAGATGTTTTGGCAATTCGGGCAAGAACCATTAGTACTGAAAATATTCAACGTGTGGTCAGTGAATATTTTCGTATTCCGCTCAAAGAATTAGTTGGACCAAAGCGTACTCGTATTTATGCACGTCCTCGTCAGTTAGCCATGGGATTGGCCCGTGAATTGACAGGTGATAGCTTTCCTGAGATTGGTATGGCATTTGGTGGACGTGACCATAGTACCGTGATGCATGCCTGCGAAAAAGTGCAAAGCTTACGCGAAGAAGATCCAATTTTTGATGAAGATTATAAGAATTTAACCCGCCTGTTACAGAGTTAAAATCCAAAATTTATTGAAGAGAAAAAGTCGAGTTGCAATGTATAGGCTTCTGCCGCATAGTACTCGACTCAACCCCCTATTTGTCTAAAAAGATACCTGTTAGAGGAATGCATTGTGCGCCTAAAAATCGCGAAAGAGAGTCTGTTAAATGTACTATCTCATGTTGTTGGGGTCGTAGAACGTCGACATACTTTAAACATTTTATCTAATGTCAAAATTCAAGCTTCTGCACAAGCATTGACCATTACAGGGTCGGATTTAGAAGTTGAATTGGTGGCAAGCATGCCATTTGCCGAAGGTGCATGTTTACAGGCAGGGGAGACGACCGTTCCTGCACGTAAACTTATGGATATCTGCAAATCTTTACCAAGCGCAGCGTTGATTGATTTACAGATTACTGAAGATCAGCGTTGTATCTTGAAGTCAGGCAACAGCCGTTTTGTACTTGGTACACTCCCTGCGGAAGATTATCCGTTATTAACGACTGAAAATACCCAAGGCACACAGGTTCAGGTGACTCAACGCGAACTAAAACGCTTATTTGAAAAAACTGCGTTCGCGATGGCGGTACAAGATGTACGTTTTTATTTGACGGGCACTTTGCTTGAGATTGATCAAAACCAACTTCGTGCAGTAACCACCGATGGTCACCGTTTGGCACTCTGTGAAACTTCTGCTGCGTCAACTGCATCACAGCCGTTGCAAGCGATTGTTCCACGTAAAGCCGTGGGTGAGTTACAACGTTTATTGACGATTGAAGATCAACCGTTAACGGTTTTGATTGGTCGTGAATTGTTGAATGTCACCATTCAATTGCCAAGCCGTGATAAAGAGCAGGGCAGTGTTACAGTTCGCTTTACGACAAAATTGATTGATGGAAAATTCCCAGACTACCGCCGCGTGATTCCTCGTGGTGGTGACAAACATGTTGTGATTGCGCATGACGTATTTAAACAGTCTTTGCAACGTGTTGCGATTTTAAGTAATGAAAAATTACGTGGCGTATTCTTAAACTTCTATACCGATACTCTGCAACTACGTGCCAATAACCCAGAGCAAGATGAAGCGAGTGAAGACTTAGTCATTCAATATGCCGATGAAGCATTGGAAATGTCATTCAACGCACAATACTTACTTGACGTTCTCAGTGTTTTGGATGGCGATGATGTTACTATGACCATGACTGAGGCAAACCAATCGGTATTGGTTCAAGATCCTGCTCACGCTGACCAGACGTATGTGGTCATGCCAATGCGTGTGTAACGACGCCTATGCATATTACGCGTTTAAGTATCGAACGTGTGCGTAACATTGAAATGGCTGCAATGCCTTGCTTGCAGCCATTTAATGTTTTTTATGGTCAGAATGGTTCAGGGAAAACTTCAGTTTTAGAAGCCATTCATTTACTGGCAACAGGACGTTCTTTTCGTACCCACCTTCCTAAAAATTATATTCAGCATGAGCAAAGTCATGCATTAATTTTCGCCCAAGCGGGTCAAGATAAAATTGGTATTCAAAAATTTACTTCGGGTGAGCAACTGATTAAGGTTAATGGCGATAGTATTGCAACCCAAGGTCAGTTGGCTAAAATACTTCCCTTACAACTGATTGAACCACAAAGTACCGATATTATTGATCATGGCGCAAAGCCAAGACGACAGTTGTTGGACTGGCTGATGTTCCACGTGGAACCTGACTTTTATGCGGCATGGCAAGCCTACACTCGAGCGTTGAAACAGCGAAATAGTTTATTAAAAACTCAGCGACATCTGACATTGCTGGATCTTGAGCCTTGGAACAGGTTGCTGAGTGAATATGGTGAAATGTTGCACCATCAGCGCATGAGTATTGTCCAGCATTGGAATCAGTATTTTCAGCAGGATATTCAGTATTTATTGCCTGATGTTGAGATTCGTCTGGAATATAGCGCAGGCTTTCATGAGAAAGAAGGTTTGCTGCAACAACTGGTTTCAGCACACGATAAAGACAAAGAGCGACGCTATACCGAATATGGTCCACATCGGGCAGATTTACGCCTAAAAACAGCATTAGGCGATGCCGATATCGTCCTGTCGCGTGGGCAAAAAAAATTGCTGATCATTGCGTTAAAACTGTCACAGATTGCAATGCTACATGCGAGTAATAAGGAAACTGTGGTATTATTAGATGATTTGACGGCAGAGCTTGATAATGCTGCCCAACGACGTTTATTGGAACGTTTAAGCCAACTGGGTAGTCAGGTTTTTTTGACCACTTTGGATCATGAGTTGGTACAGAAACATTTACATGATCTATCTATTTTTTATCAATTATTCAATGTAGAAAACGGCAAGATTCACAGTATTCAAGCTGATCAGCAGCCTGTTGAATCTGTCGTTCACAATGACTAGGGAGAAAACATGAGTTCAGAGTCTCAACCTGCTTCTCAAACAGAACAAACCAATGAAAAGGCTTATGATTCCTCTAGCATTAAGGTTTTACGAGGTTTAGACGCTGTACGTAAACGCCCTGGGATGTACATTGGGGATACCGACGATGGTACAGGTTTGCACCATATGGTCTTTGAGGTCGTTGATAACGCGATTGATGAAGCTTTGGCGGGGCATTGTGACGAAATCGTGGTCACGATTCATGAAGATGAATCCGTCAGTGTGTCAGACAACGGTCGTGGTATTCCAACCGATATTCACCCAGAAGAAGGTGTTTCTGCCGCAGAAGTGATTCTCACCATTCTGCATGCAGGCGGTAAATTTGACGACAATAGCTATAAAGTTTCTGGTGGTTTGCATGGCGTTGGTGTTTCGGTGGTTAATGCTTTATCGAGCAAACTACAACTGACGATTTACCGCGCAGGTCAAGTCCATGAACAAGAATATCAACATGGCGATCCGCAGTATCCACTTCGAGTGATTGGCACAACAGATAAAACAGGAACCATCGTCCGCTTTTGGCCAAGTGCTGAAACCTTTAGCCAGACGATTTTCAATGTCGATATTTTAGCGCGTCGTTTGCGTGAACTTTCTTTCTTGAATGCTGGTGTACGTATTGTTTTACGTGACGAACGTATTAACCTTGAGCATGTATATGATTATGAAGGTGGTTTGTCTGAGTTTGTGAAATACATTAACCAAGGCAAAAACCATCTGAATGAGATTTTTCATTTCACCACTCAGGCTGAAAACGGCATTGGTGTTGAAGTTGCATTGCAATGGAATGATTCTTATCAGGAAAATGTTCGCTGCTTTACCAATAATATTCCGCAAAAAGATGGTGGAACGCATTTAGCTGGCTTCCGTGCGGCATTGACCCGTGGCTTAAATAGCTACATGGAAAATGAAAGCCTGTTGAAAAAAGAAAAAGTCGGTGTCACAGGGGATGATGCCCGTGAAGGCTTGACCGCGATTATTTCGGTTAAAGTACCAGATCCGAAATTTTCTTCACAAACCAAAGAAAAATTGGTCTCGAGTGAAGTGAAACCTGCAGTTGAGCAGGCGATGAATAAAGAGTTTTCTGCGTATTTGTTAGAAAACCCACAAGCTGCAAAATCAATCGCAGGCAAAATTATTGATGCAGCACGTGCGCGTGATGCAGCCCGTAAAGCCCGTGAAATGACGCGTCGTAAGAGTGCGCTAGATATCGCAGGTTTACCAGGAAAACTGGCAGACTGTCAGGAAAAAGATCCAGCGATGTCTGAACTTTATCTGGTCGAGGGTGACTCGGCCGGTGGTTCTGCGAAACAGGGGCGTAACCGTAAGATGCAGGCAATTTTGCCGCTGAAAGGTAAAATCCTGAACGTGGAACGTGCGCGTTTTGACAAAATGATTTCTTCAGCAGAAGTGGGTACGCTGATTACCGCTTTGGGCTGTGGGATCGGACGTGAAGAATATAACCCAGACAAATTGCGTTATCATAAAATTATCATTATGACCGATGCTGATGTCGACGGTTCACACATCCGTACTTTGTTGTTGACGTTCTTCTTCCGTCAAATGCCTGAACTGGTTGAACGTGGACATATTTATATTGCTCAGCCACCTTTATATAAATTGAAAAAAGGTAAGCAAGAACAATATATTAAAGACAATGATGCTTTGGAAACTTATTTGATTTCCAATGCGATTGATGAATTGTCTTTACATGTGAGTGCAGAAGCTCCTGCGATTGCGGGTGAAGCTTTAGCAAAAGTGATTCAGGATTATCAAGTTTCACAAAAGAGCTTGCATCGTTTAACTCAGCGTTACCCAGCAAGTTTGCTAGATGGTCTATTGGCAGTTGAAGCCTTTAAATCTGAACGAAATGTTGAGCAAGACTATGTACAAACATGGGCTGAACATTTGCAGGCTGAAATCACCAAGCTTCAACCAAGTCTTCGCCCAGAAGTTGCATTAGAAAGCTTTGATGTTGAAAATACCGATGGAACCAAAGTAACGCATTACTGGCCACGTATTACTGTTTATGTGCATAACTTGCCACATGCTTATTTACTTGATTCTGGTCTATTAAACTCTGCTGAATATGCGCGTTTATTAAAGAACTCGAAAAGCTGGTTTAGCTTGCTAGAAGAGGGCGCATATTTGCAAAAAGGCGAGCGTCGTATCGTTGTGAGTAGTTTCCATCAAGTTTGGCAGCATATCTTGCAGGACTCACGTCGTGGCATGATGATTCAGCGTTATAAAGGTTTGGGTGAGATGAATGCTGAGCAACTTTGGGAAACCACTATGGATCCTGAAAACCGTAATATGCTACAGGTGACGGTTGATGATGCGATTGAAGCAGATCGGATGTTCTCTTGCTTAATGGGTGATGATGTTGAACCACGTCGTGCCTTTATTGAAGAAAATGCATTGAATGCTGATATTGATGCTTAATTGAGTTAGGCTTCTAACAACGAGCACCCGTAATGGGTGCTTTTTTATTGAAATATAATCCAGAGGGTAGTTGCACAGACATAGCCAATACCCAGCATTACACCAATCCATAACATTGCACCAATCAAGTTATAAACAATGAAATAGGAATAACGCATGCCGCCTGAACCTGCAGCAAATGGGGCAAAGGAACGAATTAATGGTACAAAACGAGCAAAAATAATGGTTTTTCCACCATGTTTTTGGAAAAATTGATTGGTTTTATCGAAGTACTCTTGTTTGATACATCCAAAACGACAGTTTAAGATTTTTGTGCCTAAATAAAGTCCTGTATAATAATTGACAATATATCCCAAGGCTGCAGAAAGAAATAACAGGATGAACATGTATTCAAGATGAACAGAACCTGCTGAAGCACATAATGCACCGAGTGCAATCAGTAAACTATCTCCTGGTAAAAAAAACATAGCAATACAGCCTGTTTCTAAGAAAATAATTATAAAAACAATGGCATATATCCATAACCCATATTCTTGTAAAATGAGTGGAAGTTGCTGTTCAAGGCTAAACAGAAAATCAAGAATATGCATAATCGGATGCCTTTGCTCTATCTATTTGATTTATAAAATATAAATTAAAAATATTTTGCTTTAGAGTGTATATTATCTCCATGAGCAAAACATCCTTATGGATAACTCAGGACTTATCCACAGTTATCCACATTTTCCCCGAAGTTATCAACAGCAATGTGATATGAGATGACCTATAATCTCCCGAGAAATTTAGCATTCACAATGATTGAATATCAATCTTTATCCACCGCTTTTAATTTGTTTTTTCTATATATTTTGCTGAGAAAATCACAAACTGTTAAGGTGCTTCTTACTTTAAATGCAATTCTCATCTTCGTATGAATCAGATTACAAAAAATTTAGCGATTGTAATATTTGGACTAGGCTGCCTAGATACATCTGTACATGCTGCAACAACATGGACTTCAATTTTTAAAGATAAAAATATTGAAATTCAGTTAGATAATGGCTCATTGTTGACTCCTCAGGGAACGATTAATGTTTGGGCAAAGAATATTACTCAAACTAAAATTGTGTATATGCAGTATGAAGTACAGTGTAAGCCTCAAAAACGATTCAATATCATTGCAGTCAATGCCAAAGAACGCAAAAATAATCAAGATGTTCCTATTCGTTTAGCTGCGAAAAAAACAAGTTTGCATACTGCACCGCGTAATAGTCCTGCCGAGTCTGTGGTCAATGCAGTCTGTGGTACAGGAAAAAACAAAGCCCAGTAAACTGGGCTTTTAAGCGTTTAATCTTCAAATGAACCCTCAAGTTCTTCGAGTTCCATCATCAACTCCAGCATTTTTTCTTCCAGTTGCTCAAGTTGCTGCTTCAGATCTGTTTGCTCATTCATCAGTTTGAGTAAATCATCTTTACGATTCGCCTCATAAAGACTTGAATCTGCCAATTGCTGTTCAATTAAGGTTAAACGTGGCTGCAATTTTTCAACTTTCGCTTCAGCATTTTCAATATTTTTACGAATCGGGCGGGTTAAATCGCGGCGACGAGCGGCTTCTTTACGCTGTGCTTCTTTATCGGTTTTTGAAATCGCAGGCTTTTCTTCAACCAAAGATTTGACAGGCGCAGCAGGTTGTTGCCCATTTTTCATCATGTCGATACGAGCTTGACGCAACCAGTCTGCATAAGCAGTTAAGTCACCTTCAAACTCTTTACTTCGACCTGCATGCACTAAAATCAGCTCATCGCAGACACTGGCAATTAGTTGGCGTTCATGCGACACCAACACCACAGCACCTTCAAAGTCCTGTAAAGCCATAGTTAAAGCATGACGCATATCCAAATCTAAATGGTTGGTCGGTTCATCCAGAATCAAGACATTTGGGCGTTTCCATACAATTAGGGCTAAGGCTAAACGCGCACGTTCACCTCCTGAAAAGCTTTCAGAAGGGGTGTCCATACGTTCACCACTAAAGCCAAAACTGCCTAAGAAAGAACGTAAAGTCGCTTCACTGATTTTAGGGTCAGCGATACGTGCCAGTTGTAGCATCGGGCTGGCATTACCATCTAAGGCATCCATTTGGTGCTGAGCAAAGTAACCGATATTGAGTAACTCAGATGCTTTACGATGACCACGCATGAGTGGCAAATCACCCACCAGTGATTTAATCAGGGTTGATTTACCCGCACCATTCATCCCCAATAAACCAATACGACTGGTTGGAGTAATCTGCAAATTGACATCAGTCACAATCAGTTTTTCACCATAACCGATATCTGCATGTTCCAGTTCCAGTAGTGGTGAACTCATTTTGGTCGGTTCACGGAAACTGAAGGTAAAAGGTGTATCGACATGCGCAGCAGAAAGTTCCTGCATGCGTTCCAGTTGTTTGATACGGCTTTGTGCTTGTTTGGCTTTGGTGGCTTGTGCTTTAAAGCGGTCAATATATTTCTGCAAATGCGCACGCGTTTCGAGCTGTTTTTCGTAAGCTTGTTGTTGTTGGGCAAGGCGTTCGCTACGGGTACGTTCAAAGGTCGAATAGTTACCTGTATATAAAATCAGTTCTTGGTTTTCGATATGTAAAATATGATCGGTAATCGCATCGAGGAAATCACGGTCATGCGAAATCAGTACTAACGTCCCTGCATAGGCTTTAAGCCAGTCTTCTAGCCATAAAATCGCATCCAAGTCCAAGTGGTTGGTCGGTTCATCAAGCAGCAGCAGATCTGAACGACTCATCAGGGTACGTGCCAGATTCAAACGCATCCGCCATCCACCCGAAAAGCTGGCAACACTCAGTTCAGATTGATGTTCAAAAAAGCCTAAACCTGCCATCAATTGCGATGCTTTGGCAGGGGCTGAGTAACCGTTAATTTCATCAAAACGCCCATATAAATGTGCGAGTTCATCATTATTCAGTTCATCAGGATGATCTAGTTTGTGCTGAATCTCCCAGTATTCTTCATCGCCTGAAAGCACGAAATCAATCGCTTTCATGTCGAGGGCTTCAATTTCCTGCGCCATATGCGCCACAGTCCAGACATTTGGGCGACTGAGAGAACCGCTGTCTGATTCCATTCCGCCAAGCAGGGCTGAGAATAAGGTTGATTTCCCCGCACCATTGACCCCAGTTAAACCGATTTTCCAACCAGGATGCAGCTGCATCGAGGCTTTTTGAAATAACACGCGTCCACCGCGACGTAAGCTGAGTTGGTCAAGCTGAATCATAAACTTTTAACTGGGTAGCAATTTGTGCTTATTCTAATCAGGAATCCTGATAAAACCAAATTGCCATGTTAAAATTGAGTAAATTGCTAGGAATTGAATTTTTCCAACAGCAGCCCCATTTTGAATATGCTATGATTGCGCAAATTGTCTTCAGACAAGACGAAATTGATGTGAGGAATGCCCACGATGAGTACTCAAGCTTTAGTGCTTACAGATAATGCTGCAAATAAAGTCCGCCAACTTCGTGACAGTGAAGGCAACGAAGCGTTGATGTTGCGTGTATATGTGACTGGTGGTGGCTGTTCTGGTTTTTCTTACGGCTTTAACTTTGCAGAAAGTGCCAATGAAGATGATGCTGCTTTTGAAAATGGCGATGTTAAAATGCTGGTTGACTCTCTAAGTTATCAATATTTGGTCGGCTCAGTGGTTGATTATGTCGAAGGTCTTGAAGGCTCACGCTTTATTGTGCAGAACCCAAATGCAACAACAACCTGTGGTTGTGGTTCATCATTCTCGATTTAATTCGAATATTAAAAAAGCCCTGCCGTAATTGATGAGCAGGGCTTTTTTTATGTCTAGAAAATAGTGTTTAAACCGCAGTCATACTGCCTAAAATTCGTAGACCTTGGGCACCTGTCACTGCAGGTAAGTTACCACTTAACTGTTTGACGAAACGCATCGCCAGCCAAGCAAAAGCAGTCGCTTCGACCCATGTTGGCGATAGTCCTAAAACATCTGTGGTTTGTACAGCCCAGTGATGTTTACGCAAACGCCAGCGCAATTGCTCTAAAATATGCGAGTTATAGGCACCGCCACCACAGACATACACTTCACCATTTTCCAGCCCTGAACGGTAAATGGCTTTTTGAATGGCACGAACAGTGAGTTTAGCTAAAGTCGCCTGAATATTTTCAGGGGTATCTTCAAGCTCTTCATACAAAATATCGTTGCGCCAGTCGCTAAGCTGCTCATCCAACCATTCTAAGTTGAAATCTTCACGACCTGTGCTTTTTGGTGGCTCTTTAGAAAAGAACTCGTGTGCATATAGTCGATCCATTAAAGCACGAATGGGTGTGCCATAGGCTGCCCAATCACCATTTTCATCATACGGATGTCCCGTATAACGTTCACACCATGCATCCATTAAAATGTTGGCTGGGCCAGTATCGAATCCATAGACCTTTTCAGGCTGATCTGCAGGCAAAATGCTGACATTGGCAATTCCACCCAAGTTTAAAATCACCCGATCAAGCGAAGCATGTTGAAACAAGGCCTGATGAAAGGCAGGCACGAGCGGGGCACCTTGTCCACCTGCGGCCATATCGCGGCGGCGGAAATCTGAAACCACAGGAATTTGCGTGAGTTCGGTAATAATGTTTGGATCACCGATCTGTAAGGTAAAACCATGTTCTGGACGATGGCGAATGGTTTGCCCATGTGAACCAATCGCAATAATTTTTTTACGGTCAAGCTGATTTTTTTCAATCAGTTGGTTAATGCCCTGTCCAATCATCGTGGCAAGTGCAACATCGGCTTTACCCATCCGATCAATTTCATTGTCATCAGGTAAAGTCAGTGCCATGAGCTGATCTTGTAAGTCAGGATCAAAAGGCACAGTAAGTGTTGCATGAAGTTGTAAAGGGTCAAATGAGGCGGCTACGATGTCGACACCGTCCATACTTGTTCCCGTCATCACTCCAATATAGATGTCTGACATGAGCAACAAAGCCTGCAATATGCTGAAAAAGTGTTAGTATATCGCACAAATTGAATAACTGATGTGTTTGGATTTTGTGATGTCAAATTTCTTACCTGCTGAAGAACAGCTTGCCCTGATCCAACGTGGCACGCATGAAATTATCTCTGAAGAAGACCTGTTAAAAAAACTGAAACAGAACCGTCCTCTTAAAATTAAAGCAGGCTTTGACCCAACTGCACCTGACTTGCACCTTGGGCATACTGTTTTAATCAACAAATTAAAAACATTCCAAGATTTAGGGCATGAAGTGTATTTCTTGATTGGTGACTATACCGCAATGATCGGTGATCCAACTGGAAAAAGTGCAACTCGTCCACCATTGTCACGTGAACAAGTATTAGAAAATGCCAAAACGTATCAGGAACAGGTATTTAAAATTCTTGATCCAAACAAAACCAAGGTTGTGTTTAACTCAGAATGGTTTGCAACCAAAACTGCGGCTGATTTAATTCAGTTGGCATCTCAGCAAACCGTTGCACGTATGCTTGAGCGTGATGACTTTACTAAGCGTTACAACAATCAGCAACCCATTGCGATTCACGAATTCTTGTATCCATTGGTACAAGGCTACGATTCAGTTGCTTTGCATGCAGATGTTGAATTGGGTGGTACAGACCAAACCTTTAACTTGTTGATGGGTCGTACCTTACAAGGTCGTTATGATCAAGAAGCGCAAGTGTGTATCACTGTACCAATTCTAGAAGGTTTGGATGGCGTCAATAAAATGTCGAAATCACTCGGCAACTATATTGGTGTATTTGATGCACCAGGCGCAATGTATCAAAAAGTCCTTTCAATGCCAGACTCTTTGATCGAACGTTATTTTGATTTGCTCAGCTTCAAATCTTTAGACGAAATCAAAACTCTGCTAAAAGAAATTGCAGAAGGGCGTAATCCACAAGAAGTGAAGAAAATCCTTGCGCTTGAATTGGTCGAACGTTTCCACGGTGCTGAAGCAGCTGCGAATGCACATAAAGGTGCGGGCAATATCATCACAGAAGGTGAATTACCTGAAGGTACACCAGAAGTGACCATTTCACGTGGCGAGTTTGGTGGTGAACTGTTTATTGCTTCTATTGTTCGTGCGGCTGGTTTAACTAAAAATGCAGCGGCAGCGAAAGATGCTGTGGCACGTGGTGCAGTTAAAGTTGACTGGAATGTTGTTGATGCGGGTTATTCGGTGAAAGAAAACACGACGATAATTGTTCAGTCAGGTAAAAAGGCGATTGCCCGAGTGACATTTACGGATTAAGAGTCGAAAAACATAAGAAGTTGAAAAGGTAATCTGCAAAAGATTGCCTTTTTTTATG
>NZ_BKNN01000066.1 GCF_008993995.1 Acinetobacter brisouii | reverse complement strand
CATTCATACGCAATCTAATATAATTTGGAATATAATTTAAAAAAATAAAAAAACAAGCGAGCAAAAGTCGGAGTCAAAAATGAAGATGATATGTGCTGAACGTATTTTTTCTGAAAAATTAATCAAAAACAATGAAATGAATTTGTGTGCTTTGTCATACTTTTTTACAAATTTGTTATCTAGATGGATTAATTCCATTCAAAACGATGTGTATGGGTTGGAGATCAAAATAGGGGCATTATTTGATCTTTTTATCTCTTTTTAATGGGTTTTTATTTTCCAGAAGGTCAAGAAATAATTTTATAAAATTCATCTGATCTGATTTTAAAAATATATCCATATAAATTTTTTATATAAATAAAAGAGTTAAGAATAATTAAAATGAAACAGATATAGGTTCTGGCATTTTTATTGCTAATCAATAATTAAAAATTGGACTATTTGGTTTAAAAAATGGCAGTTTCTCTTTATCGATCAACGAAGTTCCAAGCCAAAACTGTGGTGTTAAGCTCTGGTTTAGGTGGACATGCGCAGTATTGGCAGTCACAAATTCCCGTTTTGCAACAGCATTTTCATGTACTGACCTATGACCAAGAAGGCGTTTTTCCCGATAGTGACATTCTTCCAGACAATTATTCTTTGCCTGCAATGGCGGTTGAGTTACAGCAAATTCTAGAAGCAGAGAAAATTGATCAATGTCACTTTATTGGGCATGCGCTTGGTGGTTTTATCGGTTTGGAGCTGGCATGTTTAGCACCTTGCCTTGTTGAAAAGTTAGTGGTGGTGAATGCTTGGGATCAACTTGATGCACATACCAATCGTTGTTTTGCGACGCGCTTGACCTTGTTACGTCAGGCAGGTGTCGCAGCGTATGTGCAGGCTCAGGCGTTGTTTTTGTATCCGCCTGCATGGATTTCAACACATGATCAGCAGCTTGTTCAGCAAGAGCAACAGGCGATTGCCCATTTTGCACCTTTAGAAAATGTAGAAAAGCGTTTGGCAGCATTACGTCAGTATCAACCTGAATACACGGCACGCGAAGTCAAGCAGCCCGTTTTGGTGATTGCCAATCAGGATGATTTTTTGGTGCCTTGGCAACGTGGCTTGGCGCTTTCTCGTTTAATTTCTCATGCAGATTTTGAGCTGTACCCAACAGGTGGGCATGCCAGCAGTGTGACCCAGCCTGACTGGTTTAATGCATGTGTATTGCAATATTTATGTTCTTAAATCAAGGAAATCGTGATGAATAGTTTGAGTTTAAAACTGGAAGAATACGCTTTAGAAAAGTTGTTTAGTGAAGCGCGGACGCATAACGCATGGCAAGACAAAGCGATTGCACCTGAGTTGCTACAGGAGTTGTATGATTTGCTGAAAATGGGGCCAACCTCGGCTAACTGTTCGCCTGCACGTTTTGTGTTTATTCAAAGTGCAGAAGCCAAAGCTAAGCTGAAACCTGCGCTGTCCTCAGGTAATGTCGAAAAAACCATGACCGCACCTGTTACGGTTTTAGTGGCGTATGACAGCGAATTTTATGAAAAGCTACCTGAGTTGTTCCCACATGGCGATGCGAGATCTTGGTTTACCTCAAGTCCAGAACTTGCCCATGAAACTGCATTTCGTAATAGTTCCATGCAAGCCGCTTACTTAATTTTGGCATGCCGTAGTTTGGGTTTGGATACAGGGCCAATGTCAGGTTTTAACCCAACACGGGTCGATGAAACTTTTTTGGCAGGAACAACATGGAAAACCAATCTGCTGATCAATATTGGTTATGGCAATCCTGAAAAACTCTATGGGCGTTTACCACGTTTGAGTTTTGAAGATGCCTGTCAGATTGTTTAATATCTTGCATATTTTTTAAGCGGACAGCTCAATCGGGTTGTCCGCTGAGCTGTTTAATGTTCCACAACTGTAGGAATAAGGCTCTCAATTAACAGTTGTTTTGAGGTTGCCAAAGCCTCTTGATAGAAGCTTTTATTTTTTAGAGTTTTGCCTGAAATGGCTTGAGTCTGTACGGTAAAATCAGAATAGTGTTGTGTCACTGCCCAAATATGAATAATTAAATGCAGCGCTGATACAGGCTTTAAGCGCCCTTGTTCAATCCAGTCATTAATCACGGCAGTTTTCTGTTGCACCAGTTTTTTGAGTGAGCCTTTTAAAATCGTGTTGATATAGGGCGCACCTTGCATCATTTCCAAAGCATACAAACGTGATGCTTGTGGTGAGTCTTTGGCGAGCTGAAATTTCACATCCAGATAATTTCTCAAAGCCTGTGCAGGGTCTTGTTCTTTTTCCAGTTGATTGAGTGGCAATAACCATGCGGTCAGGACTTGAGACAACACCGCCACATATAAATCATCTTTTCCAGCGAAGTAATAAAACAGATTGGATTTGGAAATACCCGCGGTTTCGGCAATCTGCTCCATGCTGGCACCTTGTAGTCCATAAGTGGAAAACACCTCAAGTGCTGCTTGCAAAATCAGTTGTTGTTTTTGTTGTGCATTTCTCGTTTTTTTTACAGAAGTTATTGTCTCATCGTACATCGGGCTAACCTGATTTTCATTTGTGGCTATTGTAGCAAAGACTGGTACTGAAATAGGCAGGGTAGTGAGATTTGTGCGCAAAAAGTGCACGAAGCTTGTGCAGATTTATGTTGATATTGCTTAATGTTGGACTAAATGGTCTAAATAATAGAACCATATGATAAATACAAATATATGATATTTAAAAATATATAATATTGGCATTCAATTTGCATTATTAAAAATAAATACTGTGAGTGCACCACAGTCTTGATTTTCACACTTTATGGATAAACGAGGTGTCAGTATGCAAGTAGGTGTTTTCTGTCCGATTGGGAACAATGGTTGGCTCATTTCTAAAAATGCACCACAGTACAAACCGACCTTTGAGTTGAACAAAGAAATTGTACAAAGCGCAGAGCAATATGGTTTTGATTTTGCATTGTCGATGATCAAACTACGTGGTTTCGGCGGTGAAACCGAGTTTTGGGACTACAACCTAGAAAGTTTTACCTTAATGTCAGGTTTGGCTGCCGTTACATCTAAAATCAAGATTTATGCAACCGCAGCAACATTGGTGATGCCACCTGCCATTGTGGCGCGTATGGCAGCAACACTCGATTCAATTTCCAATGGCCGCTTTGGTTTAAATGTTGTCACAGGCTGGCAACGTCCTGAATACAGCCAAATGGGGATGTGGCCGGGAGATGAATACTTTGGTAAGCGCTATCAGTATTTGTCGGAATATGTCCAAGTATTAAAAGAGCTTTGGGCGACAGGAAAGTCCGACTTTAAAGGTGAGTTTTTCCAAATGGATGACTGTCAGGTGAAGCCTCAGCCCTCCAAAGATTTAAAAATTATCTGCGCAGGTCAGTCCGATGAGGGTTTGGCATTCTCCGCACAATACGCTGACTATAACTTTGTCTTTGGTAAGGGCGTCAATACGCCAACTGCTTACGCCTCAATCAATGATCGTCTCAAAGCACAAACCGATAAAACAGGACGTGATGTCAGTACCTTTGTGCTGTTTATGGTGATTGCTGATGAAACTGATGAGCAGGCTTTCGCAAAATGGCAAAGCTATAACGATGGCGCAGACATGGAGGCAATTGCTTGGCTGCAAGATCAGGGAGGTAAAGACAAGATTTCAGGCAGCGACACCAATATTCGTCACATGGCTTCGAGCGTTTCGCCTGTGAATATCAACATGGGAACATTGGTGGGTTCTTATGCCAAAGTCGCTGCCATGCTCGATGAAATTGCTGAAGTCAAAGGTACCGATGGCATTTTGCTGACATTCGATGACTTTGTTTTAGGGGTTAAAGATTTTGGTGAAAAAATTCAACCGTTAATGAAAAGCCGTACTTTGGCAGACAGCATTGTCGCAAGCCAAGTGACTGATCTTGCTATGGAGAAAAGCGCATGAACTATTCAACGATCCGTGCCAGTTTTACCCAAGCCACTGCACCGATTTTAAAAGCAGAACCTGAGTCGATTCAGCTTGATGCCAAACAAACTGCGCTCATCGTGGTGGATATGCAAAATGCTTATACCAGTTTAGGTGGCTATCTGGATTTGGCAGGGTTTGATGTATCGAAAACGCAGCCAGTCGTACAACAAATTCAAAAGGCGATTGATGTCGCGCATGCTGCGGGCATTCAAGTGATTTTCTTTAAAAATGGTTGGGATGCCGACTATGTGGAAGCAGGTGGCGAAGGCTCTCCGAATTTTCATAAATCCAATGCGATTAAGACCATGAGGAAAAAACCTGAGTTACAGGGCAAGCTGTTGTCTAAAGGGGGGTGGGATTATGAACTGATTGATGAATTACAACCTGCACCACAGGATATTGTGATTGAAAAACCTCGTTATAGCGGCTTCTTTCATACCCAACTGGACAGCATTTTACGTGCGAAAGGCATTCGCAATTTAGTGTTTACAGGCATTGCGACTAATGTCTGCGTGGAATCAACTTTGCGTGATGGTTTCTTTTTGGAATATTTCGGTGTGCTGCTCGATGATGCCTGCTATCAGGCAGGGCCAGTCGAAGCGCATGAAGCGACTTTATTTAATGTCAAAACCTTCTTCGGTTGGGTGTCTGACACTCAAAGTTTTGCAGAAAGTTTTGCCCCAGTGACTCAACCCAAAGCTGAAGCGGTTTAAGGAGATTTGCCATGCCAAAAAATGTGATTATTCCAGAAGGAACAGGTAAACCGCTTGCGCCATATGTCCCTGCAACCGAAGCCAACAATATTGTCTATGTCTCAGGCACATTGCCCCTCGATGCCAATAATGATGTGGTGCATGTGGGTGATGCCGCAGCACAAACCCGTTATGTGCTTGAAACCATTCAAAAGGTGATTGTCACTGCGGGTGGCAGCATGGATGACGTGACCTTTAATTCGATTTTTATTAAAGACTGGGCGGACTACGCCGCGATTAATCAGGTTTATGCCGAATTTTTCCCGAACGACAAACCAGCGCGTTATTGCATTCAATGTGGTTTGGTCAAAGCTGAAGCTTTAATTGAAATTGCTTCAGTCGCACATTTGTAATCGAGTTTTCAGGTAGCACTTGCCCTGTCGATAGGGCAAGCATCACGATGCATGCAAGGAGCAAACCATGAGTATTTTACAATCCAATTCACATACGGCTGCTGCGTTGAATAAAATGATGGCACAAGCAGCAAAACCACCTGTTGAACTGACTGAAACACAAAAACAGTTTCGGCAAGCGATGAGTCATTTGGCTGCGGCGGTGAATATTGTCACTACCGATGGCGAGGCAGGGCGCGCAGGCTTTACCGCTTCAGCCGTGTGTAGCGTGACCGATAGCCCACCCACTTTATTGGTCTGTCTAAATCGTAATGCTTCGGTCTACCCGATTTTTCAAAAAAACCAAGTGCTGTGTGTGAATACATTGGCGCAGCATCATACGCATCTATCTAATCTGTTTGGCGGTAAAACGCCAATGCCCGAGCGTTTTGCTCAAGGAGAATGGCAGTCCTTAACCACAGGCTCGCCCGTATTAACGGATGCTGTGGTGGCATTTGACTGTAAAATTAATCAAATTGTCACCATCGGGACGCATGACATTTTATTTTGTGAAGTTCAACAATTACAATTGAATACGGGTGCGCAGGGACTGATCTATTTTGATTGTGCCTATCATCATCTAACACGTCATCAATCATGATCAACACCTTGATAAGCAAGGGAGTATTACTATGAAAGAAAGTTGGTTTAATCAATGGCGACCTTATCAAGGAAATCTGGAACAAACATCTGTTGCTACCAATGAATATCTACCCGCAGGGCAGACCCTTGTGCTCGGTATTCAGCATGCTTTCGCCATGTTTGGGGCGACGGTGCTCGCGCCATTGCTGATGGGGTTTGATCCGAGTCTGACCATGCTGATTACGGGGATTGGTACGATTATTTTCTTCTTGATCACAGGTGGGCGTGTTCCGAGTTATTTGGGTTCAAGCTTTGCATTTATTGGTGCAGTGGCTGCGGTGACAGGCTATAACGGGGTCGGGGCGAATCCACAGATTGCACTGGCGCTCGGTGGGATTATTGCCTGCGGTCTTGTGTACATGCTGGTTGGTTTACTGGTGATGAAAATCGGGACAGCATGGATTGAAAACTTGCTGCCGCCTGTGGTGACAGGTTCGATTGTGATGATCATTGGGTTGAACCTTGCACCTGTGACCATTAAAGGCGTGTCGGGAAATAGCTTTGATACATGGATGGCACTGGTGACAGTGTTGTGTATTGGGGGAATTGCAGTCTTTACCAAAGGTATGTTGCGTCGTTTACTGTTGCTGGTCGGTTTGCTGTTGTCTTATGTATTGTATTTTGTTTTGGCGAATGTTTTAGGTTTGGGGAAAGCGATTGATTTTGCTCCGATTGCCAATGCAGCATGGTTTGGTCTGCCAACATTCCATCATCCTGAATTTAGTTTAAATTCTGCATTATTGATTGCACCTGTGGTGATTATTCTGATTGCTGAAAACTTGGGTCACTTCAAAGCTGTGAGTGCCATGACAGGGCAAAATATTTCACCATATATGGGGCGTGCCTTTTTTGCCGATGGTTTGTGTACAACCTTATCGGCATCGATTGGTGGGACAGGCATGACCACCTATGCGGAAAATATCGGAGTGATGGCGGCAACACGGATTTATTCGACTTTGGTGTTCGTAATTGCAGGTGTGTTTGCAATGTTGCTCGGCTTGTCACCCAAATTTGGGGCATTGGTCAGTACTATTCCAGTCGCTATTTTAGGTGGGGCATCCATTGTAGTTTTTGGTCTGATTACCATTGCAGGTGCGCGGATCTGGATGAGTAATCAGGTCGATTTTGCTCAAAATGGTAATATGCTGGTTGCAGCAATCACCATTATTATGGGAACAGGCAATTATTCATTGCATATTGGGGCATTTGATTTGGGTGGAATCGGGACAGCAACCTTTGCCGCAATTTTACTGAATTTGCTGTTAAACCGAAAATCAGCACAGCCGAAGTCAGTTCAAGAGCCTGCATTAAATGAATCGCATGTGATATCTAAATAAAGATACTCTGTTAAAAAAGCCGATCATTGATCGGCTTTAATTTTTTGTTTGGCTTGATCTTAAAAGTTTAGATCTTTTCCAGTAATACACCACTTTCAACATGGTGAGTGTAAGGGAACTGATCGAACAACGCAAAACGCTGAATACGATGGGTTTGGCTCAACGTTTTCAAGTTGTCATGTAAGGTGTCTGGGTTACATGAAATATAAATGATGCGTTTAAACTGCTGTAAAAGTTGTAGGGTTGCATCATCAATGCCTGCACGTGGCGGGTCAACAAATACGGTATCAAACTGATATTCGCTAAGCGTGATTTGCGCTTCTTGCAAACGACGAAATTCACGTTCGCCATGAAAGGCTTGAGTAAATTCTTCAGCCGCTAAACGGGCAATCTGAATATTTTCAATCTGGTTTTTTTCAATATTCCATTCAGCCGCATAAACGGATGATTTTGCTAGTTCTGTTGCCAGTACACGGTCAAACTTTTGTGAAAGCGGCAGGGTAAAGTTACCATTGCCACAGTACAACTCAAGCAAATGTCCAGAAGCATCGCTTGCGACATCACAAGCCCAGTGCAGCATTTTTTCGCAGACTTTGGCATTCGGCTGGGTAAAGCCACCTTCAATTTGCTTATAAAAATAGTTGCGGCCATCAACTTCAAGCTGTTCCACCACAAAGTCATCGGTCAGCACCAGCTTTTGTCCGCGGCTACGACCAATGATTTTAATGTTGAGTTGTTGCTCAAGGGCTTTCGCGGCAGCGATCCACTGTTCATCCAGTTTACGGTGATAAATCAGCGTCACCAGCATTTCACCGCTCAGTGTTGCCAAAAAGTCCACTTCAAACAAGCGCTGGTGCAGTTGCAGTTCTGCTTTTAGGGCTTCAAGCAAGATCGGCATTAAATCATTAATGCTTTGCGCTGCAATCGGGAAGTTATCGACACGAACCACCTGTTTTTCTTTGTTGTCGGTGTTGCGTTCAAACATTGCATAAAACAAGTCGGTGTCGGTATGCCAAATGCGAAATTCTGCACGCATACGAAAATGCTGTTCGGGAGAGTCGAACACTTCAAGATTTGGCATTTGGAATTCGGCAAACTGGGTGCGAATACGTTCGACTTTGGCTTGCAGTTGTTGTTGATATGCAGAGGTCATGAACAAAAAAATACACGTTAAACGAAAGCGGCAATCTTAACAAACTCGACTGGATTAGCCTAGTTTTGCGCTGCAATTGCCTAAAAAGAAAAAAACCTCTGCCATGGACGACGTATGACAGAGGCACTGAGGGAGAGCTGAGGAAATAAAGTTATGGATTAGTCCGTCATGGTCATCAGGCTAGCATTGCCACCTGCTGCTGCGGTGTTAATGCTAATCGCACGTTCAATCACTAAACGTTCCAGTGGAATGTCGGCACTGTTGTTCGCCATGTGGGTAATTCCCACAATGGCACCTGTACGCGTTGCCATCACTTTTTGCAAGGTTTCAAGTTCTTGCTGCGAACCGTGATGCAGCACAGCATCGTAGTCAGCTTTGGCAATGTCATCAGTCAGTTGAATGGCAGCCAGAATTTGTTTAGGCAATGACTGTGCATATTTGGCAAAGAACGCATTGTCACGTTCCAAGACAACTTTGGAGTTGACTGCGAAAATAGCCAGTAATTGATAAACCTGCTCTTGTTCAGTGGTTGCCAGTGACAACACACGTTCACGTGGCAAAATCACATACTGGTTACTTTCACCTGTAGGACCTTGCAATTCATAGATTTTATCGACCATGAAGCTTGGAACAGCATTGGTGTTGATGCCACTGATGTTTTTCGCAGCCCATGCTTTAAATGCTTGGTAGTTTTGAGTTGCGACTGCATTTTGATCGACCAATGTGGTTTTCACTGCAAATGGTGTTGTCAAACCTGCTGATGCATGATCTTGCATTAAGCGATACAAATACAAAGGGCCACCTGCTTTGGGACCTGTACCCGACAAGCCTTCGCCACCAAACGGCTGCACACCAACTACTGCACCAACAATATTACGGTTAATGTACAGGTTACCCACATGTGCAGAATCAATGACTTTCTGAATGGTTTCATCAATACGGGTATGTAAGCCCATGGTCAAACCATATCCTTTGGCATTGATCTGTTGCATCAAGGCATCCAGTTCGCCGTATTTATAGGTCACTACGTGTAACACTGGGCCGAATACTTCACGCTCTAAATCATTTAGGTTTGGTAACTCAATCAATGTCGGGGGGACAAAAGTACCTTGTCCAAGTTGAGCTTGAGTCACAGTTTGATCAAACATCAGTTGATGCACAGGGTAGCCTTTGCCTTGCATTTTGCTGATATGGCGTTGAATGTTTTGTTGAGCTTCACTGTCAATCACTGGGCCAATATCAGTTTTCAAGAGGTAAGGATTTCCCACGCGAAGTTGCTGCATCGCACCTTTGAGCATGGTCAATACGGTTTTGGCATTGTCTTCTTGAACACACAAAATACGCAGTGCTGAACAACGCTGACCTGCACTGTCAAATGCCGAGTTGACAGCATCAAACACCACTTGTTCAGTCAGTGCAGATGAATCGACGATCATGGCATTTTGACCGCCCGTTTCTGCAATCAAGGTTACAGGTTGACCGTGTTGAGTCAAACGCTGCGCCACAGTTTTTTGCAGGATTTTCGCAACTTCAGTCGAACCTGTGAACATAATCCCGCTGATGCGCGCATCTTGGCTGAGTTTCGCACCGATAGTTTCACCCTGACCTGGCATGAACTGGAGAACCGCTTGTGGAACACCCGCTTCATGCAGCATTTTCACGGCTTGGAAAGCAACCAATGGGGTTTGTTCAGCAGGTTTGGCAATCACGCAGTTGCCTGTGACCAAAGCCGCAGCAATTTGCCCTGTGAAAATTGCCAATGGGAAGTTCCATGGGCTAATACACAAGATGGTTCCTAAGCTTTGCAATGCTTTTTGATTTGGGAAATGCTGTGCTTGTTTTGCGTAATAACGTAAGAAATCAACTGCTTCACGAACTTCTGCAATCGCATTGGCATAGGTTTTACCGCTTTCACGGCACAGTAAAACCAACAGTTCGAGCAGACGTTCTTCCATCAAATCGGCAGCACGTTCCAATGCTTGAGCACGCAAGACCACAGGGGTATTTTGCCAAGTGCTATGTTGCGATTGTGCTTGAGCCAAGGCTTGTTCAACTTGCTCAACCGTTGCTTCATTGACATGACCCACAATATCTTTGTGATTTGCAGGGTTGATCACAGCTTGACTGTTGCCCTGAGTTTCAGCCACTTGACCTGCAACCAATGCCTGACTGTGCCATTGATGGTGAGCGAATTGTTTTGCAACCGCATTTAATTCTTCAAGACAGCTGTCATTGGCAAGGTCAAAACCTTTTGAGTTCACGCGGTCTAGGCTATACAAATTCTTTGGAAATGGAATTGAGGCATGTTTCAAACCGACTGTTTTGTCATGTTGGGTATTTTGCTCAATTTCTTTCATTGGCGATTGAATCAAATCATCAATTTTAAGATTTTGGTCTGCAATACGGTTGACGAATGATGTATTTGCACCATTTTCCAATAAACGACGAACCAAATAAGCCAATAAGGTTTCATGCGTACCGACTGGTGCATAAATACGACATGGCACACCCAGTTTACCTTCAGCTTTTGAACCAACGACATTTTCATACAAAGGTTCGCCCATGCCGTGTAGACATTGGAATTCGTATTGTCCTTCGTAGTATTTTTCAGGGTTCGCGAGGTTGTAAATCGTGGCTAAAGTTTGTGCATTATGACTGGCAAACTGAGGATAGATATAGTCAGGCTCAGCCAGTAATTTTTTCGCACAGGCAACATAAGACAAGTCGGTATGCACTTTACGGGTATAAACAGGGTAGTCGCTCATTCCGTCAATTTGTGCTTTCTTGATTTCGCTGTCCCAATACGCACCTTTCACCAAACGAATCATCAGGCGTTTTTTGCTGCGTTTTGCCAAATCAATAATATAGTCAACCACGAAGAAGCAGCGTTTTTGATAGGCTTGAATCACAAAGCCAATGCCTTTCCAGTCGGCCAAATCTGGCTCAAAGCATAAACGCTCAAGAAGTTCTAAAGACAGTTCAAGACGATCAGTTTCTTCCGCATCAATATTTAAACCAATATTGTACTGTTTCGCCAAACGTGCCAATTCTAAAACACGGCTATACAGTTCGGTGTGAACGCGGTCATGTTGTGCGCGTTGGTAGCGTGGGTGAATCGCAGATAATTTAATTGAAATCCCTGCGCCTGTATAAACGTCTTTATCTGCTGTTGCTTTACCGATGGCATGAATTGCAGACACATAATCCTGCATATAACGGTCAGCATCGCTTTCAGTAAATGCCGCTTCGCCTAACATGTCATATGAATAGCGGAAACCTTTCGCTTCTAAAGTTTTTGCGTGGTTAAGCGCCGCTTCAATGGTTTCACCTGTGACGAACTGTTCGCCCATCATACGCATCGCAACGTCAACAGCTTTACGAATAATGCCACGACCACTGCGTGCCAAAATGCCCGTTAAGATACTCGATAAACTGGTTTTGCTTGGCTGCATGATTTTGCCAGTCAGCATTAAACCCCATGCGGCAGCGTTGACAAACATCAAGCTACTTTGACCGACGTGCTCTTTCCAGTTCCCTTGATTGATCTTGTCACGGATCAGTAAATCACGGGTTGCTTTATCTGGAATACGAAGCAGTGCTTCTGCCAAACACATCAGCGCTACGCCTTCTTGGGAAGACAATGAGAACTCTTGAAGTAAGCCTTGAACAATCCCAGCTTTACCCGCAGAGGCTTTACGCTCACGTAAACCTGATGACAAACGGAAAGCAAGTTCATAGATTTTTTTGTCCAATTCACTTGGCAATTGGGCAAATTGTAAAAGTTGTTGTACTGCCTCAGGCTCAGGGCGGCGCCATGCCTGATTAATCTTGCTTTCGAAATGATTTTTCTTATCGAAAACAGTGATATCGGTCACAGTGGTCGATTGAGTTGCAGTGACCTTTTCAGTTTCCATCATGGCGCGTGTCCTGTTGCTAAAAAAATTGAACCAGAGGTGGATTAAATTTATAATTACAGAATTATTACCGAATAACTCACTATAATTTGGCTTTTTTTTAGAGAAAAATTTATATGTCAGACGCTTTTTTTAGCCTTGACCGTACAGACCTCAAAATTCTGGATTTATTACAGAAAGATGGGCGTGTTTCTAATATTAAATTAGCAGAAGCGGTTAATTTATCACCTACAGCAGTGATGGCTCGCGTACAGAAACTCAATAAAGAAAACTTTATTTTGGGTTATCACGCACATCTCAATCCTGAGAAGTTGCAAGCGGGTTTTTTGGTGTTTGTCGAGATTTTATTGGATAAAACCACGCCGCATGTTCTGGAAGATTTTATCGATGCCGTGCAGGAACACCCTGAAATTTTAGAATGCCACATGACCAGTGGCGGTTTTGATTTTGTGGTTAAAATCCGCAGTCAGAATATGGACGAGTTCCGCCGTATTGCAGGGCAGGTACTTTGGCATTTACCGGGCGTGAAGGAAACGCGCAGTTATCCAGTCATGCAAGTCGTCAAAGAAACCACGCAAATTAAGCTACATAGCAAAAAATAAAAAAGCCGCTATAAAAGCTAATGCCAGTCAGTTAAGCTGATTGGCATTTTTTCTTTGGATATTTTGCAGGTTTTGCTTTAACTACTCTTGGACACAGCCTATGCCTTTTTTCAGGTAATACATACATTTTTGAACTTTCTAATAAATGCTCTAAATGTCTAGGCAAATTACCTGCCGACTCTAAAGGCGTATGCCTCAATATATTGATAATACTCA
>NZ_BKNN01000065.1 GCF_008993995.1 Acinetobacter brisouii | reverse complement strand
TTAGCAACAGGAGGTGTTGCTGAATATATATCCATGTTCATGGATTAAGTCCCCACTTGTTTTTAGGTGGGAACTAAATTAAGGCTTATAGGATCGCTTGGTAAGGCTGTGTTAGCCGGATGCTTACAAATCTATTCAGTTTGATGCAGATGTACAAAACATCCGTATCTTTAGGTTAAAGGGGGAAAATCAGAGTATCCCTTATGAGCCGATTAGGCTTAAGAATCTACTACTTCAAGGCTTTAATATTGGAGTCAATGACTATCGTAAGGATGATGTTTACTATCATTTTTACTTTAAGAAAACGGATCACAATAAACGTCCCCTTCCCCATGAAAAATGGCGTTTGAGAGCGGAAGTAAGATTAAGCAACCTTGATCAAGCTTTAGAGGATTTAAGCAATGTGGTGAAACTTGGCTTCAAGAAGCTTACTTTTACTCAATTAACCGACACGGCGACACTAGAACAAAGAAAACCTTACTCGCTTTATGTCCGCCCATACGGACAAAAGCCCTCCTCACCGATTCTCAAAAATGGGCATTATCGAGATTTCAAAAAGTTTATTTGTACAAATCAAAATCTAAATGAGCGATTAAGGGAATCTGTAAAGAACTTGTCAAATAAGTTCTAGAGTCGCAAATTTCGGATGAATTTTGAATGACAAACGCCGTGCTTAATGCCAATAACCGCCGTAGCTACAGCGGTTTTTTATATTTAACTGTGCCTAATAACATATAGATATTAATTAAGGTAATGTATAAACACAATTACAATATATGCAAGAAGCTAATCTTAAGTTAACTATGACTTCTTTTGACTATTTCTCAAGTTACATTGATTGCAACTTAACAGTAGCCATTACTCGCTCAGAGCACCCATCTATAGCTAAACGCTATTTCTGTGGTCCAATGGCTCGTTGGACAGTACCTTATACAGATCTCAATCAATGGACTTCCGATGGCAAAATCCCTCTTGTCCAGATGTTAGATGTGGGCGACTCTAATACGGTTTTAAATAAAATTGACTACGAGTATCAGCGCCGTTGCTCTTGATAGTAATATCCATTTAGCGGAATCCACCCGCTAGATGGATTAAAATGAGCGAAGTCCTAGAAAAAAACCAATCTTCTCTATGTAGACCATTCATAAATCTTGTTCAAATTTGAAAGGTCTTATACTTCTCAAATAAGTTTCCAAAAGTTGCCTATAACTTGCCATTTTTCAAAAAAAATTTATGATTCTTTTCGTAGATTTCGATTGAACTTATGAACCTTTGAATATAGATAATCACTACAATGTTGTAAGCCTATTCAGAGTAGTATTACGGTCCGATATCCCTAATCTCTCCAATATATGTAACTACTAAGCCTATTACGAGAAAAAACTAAAATTGCTTGTTTTTGAAGTTTAAATTAACTTGGAATGCCATATCTCAATATCATTCCAAGTTAATTTTTTAGTTTATGAAACTTTTAACCCTATTGTTTCGACCCTTGTACGTTCAATTATTTTAGTTTTGATTTCTTGATATAAGCTAACATCAACTTCATCTGCTGTCTCAAATGTAATACATAATGCGTATTTAACTGATTCGCTAAATCTTTCGCTAACTTCCCTACAGTTTACTTTAAGTCTGATATTTTTATCTTCTCCGATAACTGCCAAGCGGTCGGACTCAAATACTTCATGTTGTACCGTTCCTCTTTTTACTTGGTTCCAATCAGCTGAATGACTAGCTCTTTTTACAAATTCTTTATTATCTCCATCTAATTCAAACCATAAGTTTTCTCTTCTATATTTTAATTTTGAGCAACATGGTTTAGTAAACCAAACTAATGTTACTGTAATTCTCCTCCAATGATTTGCACCACCAAACTGCTCAGGTAAAGGAATCTCATAAATATGAGATTGTCTATTACTTATAGAATCAAAATTAAAAAGTGTTACTCGTTTTTCTAAGCTACCTTTAATCCGATCAGGATTAACTTTCCCATAGCCAATATTTTGAGCAACCATTTTCTTTAATGTTGCATTATCTACACCACCTGAAAGATTAGAAATCCTGTTAGCTATTTCTTGCGAGGTAGCGGAATGAACAACCAAGCCCTTTAATAACAAAGGCATATATGCATCTACCTCATCCGAAATATCATTTTCTTCCAAATATCTTTTTAAGATTTCAGACAACTGAGCACATAAGCGACTTACTAGTGCTGTTGAATTACTTGTCCCTATTGTATGAGTTGTTCTATTCAACTCACGAGTACTTGCTGTTGCTACTTTTTGTCCAATTAGAGCTGCCGAATAGAATGGCCTTAAAGAAGGTGCTGCATATGGTTCTCTAAAAACTAATCTCCCACCACCAATTACAACATCCGGTTTGATAGATCTTAAATAACCATTGCCTTGTGCCGAATATACTGCTGGTAACTCTTCTTCATATACATCCATAATGCCATTTGAAGCATTATAGTTAGACTCATCACTATGTAGTGCGCCAACACAAATTGCATTCAAGCTATCTGACGGGGATAAAATCCTTTTTTGACTTGACTGGCTAAGGTGAATTTGAAAAATTGTTTTAGCTTGCTCTTGTTTACTAAGAGCTCTGAAATCCTGCGAAGGGATTGGTAAATCAATATTAGTGAGATGATTTCCAGCACTTACTATAAAAAGAACATTATATTTATAACTCAACCAGTCTATTAATTTAGCTAAAGGACTCATTTTCCCAGCAAATTGCAATAATGGGTCACCAATAGATAAGTTAATAACTTTAATTGAAGCTGACAGTAAATCATTTGCAAAAATTTCTGAAACAGCCCTATGTATTAAGTCCAATGGAAGAGTATTTTCATCTATGCCTTCACCTCTAGCTTGGCTAGTCGGCTTCATAATAGGCCTAACATATAATTTTGAATTAATCGTACCAGATGAATTATTTAAATCCCCATGAATGATCAAAGAGGACATACTTGTCCCATGAGTCATCTTATCTACTTCATATGTAGAAGAATAATCATCTGGATCATCAACTATAATGTGTTTTTGCAGTAAAGAATGATTTGCCATAGGCAAGCCATCTAATAATGCAACTACTGGTGGCAATAGTTCTTCACTATTATCTTCGGTGCTAAAGCTATTCTCATCAGTTAGGCTTTCAGTTTCACCCTCATCCCACAGAGGCTCGACAATCATCTGCCCATGTGGCCTAAATAACATAACATGATCACATTTCACCAGTTTAATATAATCATGAGCAATAATTTTATTAATTTCAGAGGTTGGTAATTCAGCCAAAAGAGCATGGTATTGAATTTCAGGAATACAAGTCTGTGTAATAATATCGCCTTCTGATCCTCGTATAATCTCTCTTAATTGATCAACTGCTTCTATCCTTTTTTCTTCATTTTCTCGAAACCATAATTCTATTTCGAATTTTACTGGCTCATCCGGATTATGATTTAATTTATCCTCCCAGTCTTCTAATACACCTGTATCTTTTAATCGATCTTCAACCCCCCAATACCTTATATCTTTTAATAGTAGAAATAGATCCCTGAATTTAGTTAAACCTCGAGGGAATGTCATATTATTATTTTCTATGTACCTTTCCCAAAGTCCAAGAAATTCATCAGTAGCTCTTCTGTTAGAAAGAACCATCAGTAACTGACCAGATAATAATCTTTCATCATCTTGATATTGAAAATGTTCTGTTGGTTCGATATCAGGGAGCTCATATTCAGCTAACCATTCAAGACCATCAATCTTTTTTACAGCTTTAAAAAAATCCGGTATCGGCTCATAAGTTTCAATAACTAATGCATATTCAGGCTCGACACTTGGAGCATCTACTACTACCTCTATTCTTCTTGCATCAAGTGTATCTTTCAAGCGTGTAAGCTTAGGAATCACTAATTGAGCTTGCTCACTTATTACAGGCTTAGTAATCTTCGAAATTAGCCTCTGATTCCCCACATATTCTGTAGTATCTGATTGAGGAAGCCTAATAAAAGGATACTCACTCATATTTCACCCTTAATCTATTATTCATTTATCGTATTTAAAGCAGACCAATTTTTTAAAGTTAGCGAAACAATATTTCTCATATCTTTGTTAGGCAGATTTAGAATGTATTTTCTCATTACAGTTCTACAAAACTCTTCAACTTCTGAAAAGCTTACTCCGTATAACTTTTTAGATAATGTTTCATAAGCATAATCAAACTTAATGTTATATCGATCTTCAAACTTCATTAATAAAGTTTCAATTTGAGCTCGAGTTGGTTTAGGAATATTAACTCTAATTTGAAATCTTCTCCAAACTGCTCTGTCTAATAGCTCATCGTGGTTTGTAGCACCCACAATAACTACATGACTAGGTATTGAATCAATAAGCATTAATAATGAACTAACAATCCTTTTAATTTCGCCAGAATCATGTGAGTCTCCTCTCTCTTTGCCTAAGGTTTCAAACTCATCAAAGAATAAGACGCATTTTTGCATAGAGGCATAATCAATAATTTGACGCAATCTACTAGCTGTTTCTCCTAAATATGACCCAATTACACTCTCATAACGAACAACTAATAAAGGCACCATAAGAGACTCTGCTAAAGCTTCAGCGATAGAGGTTTTACCATTGCCCGGAGGCCCAATTAGTAAAACTCTGTTTCTAGGGGCTATGCCATAAGATTTTAAAATATCTGCTCTATTCTGCTCTTCAATCAATTCTAATAGAGAATCTTGAATATGATGAGAGAATACCAAATCATCAAAGCTAATTTTTGGATTTTTTTCATTTACTAAAGTTTCTAACTTACTATCTACAGTGTTAGGTTTTGATTCGATAAACTTTTTGATAATTTTTTGATTGTTCTGATTAGAAAATTTTTCTAATTCTTGCTCTAAGCGTTCTGCAACTACAAAATGTTTTTTTAATTTTTCATCAGCAATAATAGTTTCAACAACTTTTTGAAATTGTCGTTTATCACCTAATGCTCCGGCTTTTACTAAGCCTATTAACTTATCGGATGTTGTCATGAGTTCTTACCTTTTTTGCAAAATACAACACTAAGATGACAAATATAAAAGCCATTAAATTCAATTAATTATAAGCGTTGCTAAATTTTGCAGGTAAACATGATATGCTCCTAAGCATCTATAAAACATATAAATTTTACCATAATATAGTCAGAAAATTTATTTCTTTAATGTACTGTGCCTTCATCGTTCTTGAAAGTAATTTTTCTTATATATCAGTAGATATCTGCTATGAATAATTCAACTTCATTTCTAAGAATAATATTTTGACGGTATAAATGACGGTACATTTACATACATGAAATTTCATGTTTAACTATTTCATATATTTAGATATTAAACCTGACGGACTCTCTCACCGCCAGATTTTATTCCTGCAATGTCCTGCAGGATCTCAAAAGGCTTGATTCTAAAGGGGTTTAGGCTTTTTTTATGTCCAATACTATCCACCCCATCTATTGCAATCCCGATATATTGGGGGGTATAACTGGGGGTATAATAAATTACCCTCAAAATTACCCCCCAATTCTGCGAAAAAATAGCAATGATCACACACCTAAAACCTTATGAAATGGTATTTTATAAGAATATTTCAATGCTACGATTTTTAGAATTTGGCTATAGCTCAGTTGCGGGCTCTAACCGATAATAATGATATTCAACATCTTTTTCTCTATATACTGCATAACCACTTTGACGGAAGTCTGAGATCCACTCTGATCCAGTATATCCTGCAATATGTCCATAAACATGGTCACTTGTTGCATCAATGATGTAAATATCACCTTTCTGTGGTCGATTAAATGCAGGTTTAATTTGTTTATAACCATTTTTCTCTAAAGTCCGCCCCCAATCTGCTGCGGCAATCGGATGATTAGAAACATCAGCACCTGCAGTTTGCAAAGCAATTCGCACATTACGTGCACATTTTTCAGAACTACGGCGTGCAGAGATACTTTCTAACTTGATTGAAAATTTAGAAACATTAATACGTTGTGCATCTAGAGTAGATTGTTGATCGATTCGATATTTCACGTTTTTGCTATGATGTGCTTTACGCTGAGATTGAACATGCTCTGGTTTTTTTATATCACGTGAAGATGCATGGCGAACGTGAACCTGAACTGAATGGGCGTGAGAGTTATGCGCATGAACCGCATGGTGAGCATGTATCATTACAAAAACCTATTTTTTTCCATCAAAACATCAACAGCGTGCCATTGTAGAGAGAAAGCTTTTAAGATGTATGAAAGGGTTGTAACAAATTTTAGACATCTCTAAATTTACAATGTTAATTTTTACTGCCTGATGTTATCTATATTTCTGATTTAAAAACGATATAACGTATCATATCATGGTTACAATTTAAGATACTATTTGATTAATATTTAATCAATTTGACTTTTAAAGCACGAGAGAAAGCATTCAATTGGTCTTGGAAGGTCTGTAATTTATGCTCACAAAACATACTTATTCTCACAATTTATACCTACTTTCCTAACATTTTTATTTTTAAGCTATTTGCTAACTGCGTTTCGATATGCTTTAGATCAAAAGGGATGATTGTTTGCTATGAAACTATGGTTCAAAAAATATGATCGGATTCTTTTAAGTGCAGGTCTACTGAAAGTTAGCCTCTTATTAGCCTTAATTCTATCGGGTGGACATGTGCGTCCTGACCTGTAAATAAAAAGACTGAAGCTCTTTGGAGATTCAGTCTTTTAGGTTTGAGCAGTTTCTAATTTAAGCCGTTACAGTCTTGACTGTTTCACGCTGCTTAATGACTGCATAGCTAATACCTGTCACAAAACTTCCAACCGCAATTGCAATGAGGTATTGCAAAGGATGATTAATCGCGTTAGGGATCACTAACGCAATAATACCACCATGCGGAGTCACCAACTGGCATTTAAACATGGCAACCAGTGCACCTGTCACCGCTCCACCTGCAATCGTACATGGAATCACACGAATCGGGTCTTTGGCTGCAAATGGAATCGCCCCTTCAGAAATAAAGCACAACCCCAAGACAATCGCCGCTTTACCCGCATCTTGCTCAGACTTGGCAAATTTATTTTTCGCCAAGAATGTCGCAATCGCCATACCGAGTGGTGGCACCATACCTGCCGCCATGGTAATCCCCATAGGCTCATAAGTTTGTGATGTCAGCAAACCCACCGTAAAGGCATAGGCTGCTTTATTGATCGGGCCACCCAAATCAATACACATCATACTGCCCAAGACTACGCCCATGATCATGGCATTGGTTGTTCCCATCGTGGCAAGAAACTCTTTTAATAAATCAAAGAGTTCAGCAACTGGATGCCCCACGATATAAATCATGATCAGTCCAACTGCCAAACTTGCCAGCAATGGAATAATCAGAATTGGCTTTAAGGCTTCCAAACTTGAAGGCAGTTTGACTTTTTTGGCAAGAAATAATGCAATATAGCCCGCCAAGAAACCTGCGACCAAACCACCTAAGAAGCCTGCTTGCAATTGGGCTGCCAGCAAGCCACCAATCAAACCTGGGGTTAAACCAGGACGATCAGCAATCGAATAGGCAATATAACCTGCCAGCATGGGTACCATGAGGGTAAATGCAGCAACACCAATCTGTTTTAAGGATGCCGCAAAGCTACCATCAACAGGGTTTAAACCAAACATGAAAGAAATCGCGATGATTAAACCACCTGCGACCACCATTGGCAGCATGAAAGACACACCTGTCAGCAGATGTTTATAAATGCCAACTTTTTCTTTCTTTTCTGAGCCTTCGCTGTTTGCAGTTGCTTGTTGTTTGCCTGACTCAAGTACTTTTGCTTCTTTGATCGCGCTCGCAAAGGCTTTATCAGTTTGCTTGAGCGCAAAGCCTGTACCACAGCGATACACGCGCTTACCCACAAAACGGTCGGTATTGACTTCAATATCTGTCGCCAAAATCACGATATCTGCATCAGCAATGGCTTCAGCAGACAAAATATTCTTTGCGCCAACAGAACCCTGCGTTTCCACATGAATCTCATAGCCCAGTTTCGTTGCACCATGTTGTAGTGCTTCTGCCGCCATAAAGGTATGGGCAACCCCTGTAGGGCAAGCGGTAATCGCGACAAATTTACGCGCTTCTGTGTTGGCTTGTTGCGGTTGTTCAGCAAGCTCTGTAACTGTTTGAGCAGTCGCCAAAGCCTGTTGCAATAACGCATTTGGATCTTGCTGTGCCTGATCCAAATCAATCAAGGCCACTTTTTGCGTGTCAGCAAGCGGTAACTTAGGTAATTTCTGTCCAAGCACCACAACCACATCGGCAGGCAACGAAGCAACTTGCTCAAGCTCTTCAACAACCTGAGCCTGATGCCCTGCTTTTTGGGCAATCTGTACAAGTTTCTTTGCCAAAATCAATGCATTGATGGGCTGTTCAGCACTATGCGGTACAAATAAAATCTGATGAATGTCTGACATAATCCTAGCTCAACGAATTGATGGCAATTTTTTGCTTCAAGTCTTCAATGACAGAGAGATCTGGGACTTGAAACCCGATTTGGGTCACAGCATGACTGGCAATTGCTGTTGCAGTTTTTAAAATTTCTTCAGGGCTGTAATACGTTAATAAGCCATGAATCATTCCCGCAACCAAAGAATCCCCAGCCCCGACTGTACTTTTCACCTGTACCTTTGGTGCTTGAGCATGCAAGGGATGAGTTGGATGTAACCAGTTCACACCACCCTCACCCATTGAAACAATAATATGCTGAATTTGCATATGCCCAATCGACTGGAAAAGTTGCTGCTGTTCAAGATAAGTACTCGCAGGCAAATGATAAGTTTCAGTGAGCTCATCACCATTGGGTTTAATCAACCACGGATTTGCTGCAATCGCTGCACTTAACGCCTGACCACTGGTGTCTACAGCAACTTTTTTACCTTGCTGATTCAACCATTCAATCAGTTGTTTTAGCTCATTGGCATCAAAACCTGGTGGTAAACTTCCTGCAATCACCACAATCTCAATATGAGTCAGAAGACTTTGAATTTTGTCAAATAATTGCTGTTTGGCAATCGTATCAATCTGGACGCCTTTGCCATTAATATCGGTCATACGACCTGAAGCTTCCGCAATTTTAATATTCTGGCGGGTTTCACCTGCCACATAGACAAACTGATTTTCAAAGCCTTCTTGGACAAAGTGTGCATCAAAAATTTGACGATTGTCTGCACCTAAAAAGCCAGTCACGATGACATCATGCCCTAAATCTTTCAGCACTTGTGCGACATTTAAGCCTTTACCCGCAGCATGACTGACAACCGCATGATGACGATTGACTTCACCGACCTGCAAGTTGTCTAGCTGTAAAGTGACATCAATCGCAGGATTGAGAGTCACTGTTAAAATTTTTGCCATACCACTTACTCAACTAAATTACGGACTGCGGTTGCAGTGTCACAAGCTAGCGCACGTTGTGCCAATTGCTGACAGTCAGCAAAATTTAACTGTCGAATCTGTGCTTTGACCAATGGAATGCGGGTACTCGACATACTCAGCTCATCCACCCCAAGTCCCATCAATACTGGGACAGCTTTAGGGTCGCCTGCCAATTCACCACAAATACCGACCCATTTACCATGCTGATGTGCAGCACGTACAGTTTGGTCAATCAGTAATAAAACGCTTGGATGCAAACCATCCGCCTCAGCCGACAACACAGGGTGTCCACGGTCAATTGCCATGGTGTACTGAGTCAGGTCATTGGTGCCGATACTAAAGAAATCGACTTCCTGCGCTAAAATTGGTGAGAGCAATGCCGCCGCAGGTACTTCAATCATGATACCCACTTCAAGGTGCTCACACGGATGCGCTGCACGGACTTCATCCAAAATAGCTTTAGCTTCACGCCATTCTTCTACACGTCCAATCATCGGGAACATAATGCGTAAAGGACGATTATCCGCAGCCTTAAGCAACGCAACCAGTTGCTGACGCAGTAATTCGGGTTGGCGCAAAGTTAAACGAATGCCGCGTAAACCCAAGAACGGGTTTTCTTCAGGTGCAATTGGCAAATAGGGCAAGGGTTTGTCACCACCGACATCGAGAGTACGTACCACCAACGGACGACCTGCCAAAGCATCAAATACCACGCGATAATCTGCTTCTTGAACAGCTTCGTTTGGCGCACTGTTATGCGACATAAACACCAATTCAGTCCGCAATAAACCAATGGCTTCTGCCCCATATTCAACTGCTTGAGCTGTCGCTTGTACTTTCCCGATATTGGCTGCAATCTCGATTGCATGCTGATCTAACGTCATTGCAGGTTCTAAGCAATGCTGCTCAGCCTGCTGACGCAGTTGGCGTTGACGCTCACGTTCAGCCATCGCCTGTTCGATGCGCTCAGCTTCAGGCTTGACGATGAATTCGCCCGTATCCCCATCAATCAATACAACGCTGTGATTGGGAATATTCAGCACTGCTGAGCCTGCACCGACCACCGCAGGAATGCCTAAAGCACGGGCTACAATCGCACTATGCGCACTTGCACCACCAACAGCCGTTAAAATCCCCGCAACACGGTCTTTGTTAAGACGTGCCACATCACTTGGCCCAACGTCATGCATCACCAAAATATACGGTTCTTGCGGCTCGGTAATTTCTGGCGCACCACACAAGACCGCAAGGACACGCTCGCCAATATCACGTAAGTCTGCGGCACGCTCAGCCAGCAAATGGTCATTCAGTGATTCTTGCGCTTTGGCAGCCGCTTCAATATGCTCATGCCATGCGGCAGCAGCAGATAAATTTTGCTGTACGCCACGTTGCACGCTTTGAATCAAATCTGGATCATCCAGCATTTCCAAATGTGCCATGAAAATCTGTTTGATCGCTTCAATTGAGCTTTGAGCAATAAACTGGCGAATGCTATTTTTGACCTGACGAATCGCAATATCGAGCTTTTCGCTTTCTGCTTTCAGGCTTGAACCAAAACGGTCATATTTGAACTTGCGCGGTTTTACCACATGCGCAGGGCCAAACGCCAAACCAGCCGATGCTGCAATTCCGTGACTTTGATCAGGTACTGCTTGGGTTTCTTCTTCAATCACAATGCTCGGAACAGGCTGCGCTGCTGTTGCAGTTTCCTGAACTGGCTCAACTTCTTCACCCAAGCCGTGTTGAACGGCGGCAATCACGCTTGCTAATCCCGCAACAGCATCGGTTTCAGGTTCAGCAATAAACGTCAGGGTTTGTCCACGCTTACAGCCCAAAGACAGCAATTTAGTAAGACTTTTTGCCGATACAAATTGCCCACCATCGACAGACACCTGAATCTCACCTTGGAAAGCCTTACAGGTATTCACCAACTGTGTTGCAGGTCGTGCGTGCAGCCCATGAGCGTTCGCCAGTACCACGCGCTGCGATGCCCAATCAGGAATAATTTCTGCACCGATCAACTGGGCAATTTGCTGCGCATCTTGTTGCTGACTCAAGCTTTGTAACTGCTCAGGATCAAAGAAAATGTCCATGAGTCGGTTAAACTGGGTCATATCGAGCTGTGGATTGCTGGCAATACACAATAACGTGCCAAGTTGCTGACCTTGATACTGAATCGCCTGTTCAGCCTGAATAATGCTGACTGCAGGGCTCAACACATGCTGGCTCGCGGTAATCGACCACAAGTCTTCACCTAAATGAATCATATTTTTGGGTTGTAACTGACTCAGGAAGCCACATTCCACCATTTTTTGTTGTTTCAACAATTGGCTGGCTTGCCAGATAAAATCATCCAGATCCGACACAGCCACTTTGGTCGCAATCAGGTTTTCATGCAATGCCAAAGATGGCGGCTGTGCCTGCAAAAGTTCAATAATTTGCTGAGCCAATTCGGCATTTTTCACGCGCTCAGAAACATCATCGAGCAAAGCTCGGGTCAGAATTTGTAAAACTTGTAAATGTTCATCTGACTTTGCAGCAATCACCACTGCCAAATAAATTTTATTTTCACCATCCCAGACCACGCCTTCAGGAAAGTGAGCTAAACGCACCCCAGTCTCTAAAATATACTGGCGTGACTGTGGTGTTCCATGCGGAATGGCAATACCTTGCCCCAAGTAAGTTGCACTTTGTTGCTCACGTCCAAGTAAACCCTGAATATACTCAGGTTTAACCAGTTGATCTTCAACTAAAATATCCACTAGACATTGCAACGCCTGAGCTTTATCTACAGCATGCTGATTCATCCGAACATGTTGTGTATCTAGCGCTAACATAAGAATTCCTTGAAAAACATCATAAGTCGAGTTGAGGCGGTGCCTTTCTAGAGAAAAAACGAAAGGCGGATTCTACTCGGGTTTCCTCTGAAAATCAGTTTTTTTGATCATCATCGCTTGGATTTTTGCGGGCTAAAATCATAGCTTTTAAATATTAATTGAGAATTAAGCTTTTGAGTGTAAAGATTGTACAAAAGCGCACCATGCTCGCATTTGATTTGCGTTACACATGCATTTATCCATCAATCTGCAATGCTCAAGTCAAAACAGGACTATAATGCCAAGCTTCTTATTTGCATCAGAGTTTTCCCGATGACCCCTGCCTGTAAATTACTCCAATCGAAAAAAATTACATTTAGCGTGCATGAATATGAGCACGACGCCAATGCCAAAAGTTTTGGACTCGAAGCAGCTGAAAAGCTGAATTTAGCCGTTCATGAAGTGTTTAAAACCTTATTGGTGACGGATGATAAAAATCACTTCGTGGCTGTCTTACCTGTCCAACATCAGTTGAACCTAAAAAAAGTGGCAACCGCATTGGGCTGCAAAAAACTGCACATGGCTGACCCGAAAAATGCTGAACGCCTCACAGGTTACTTGGTCGGAGGAATTAGTCCATTGGGACAGAAAAAACGTCTGAAAACCGTGATTGATGCCAGCGCACAAGCTTTAGCGAAAATGTATGTCAGCGGTGGCAAACGTGGTTTGGATATTGGTTTGTCCCCACAAGATTTGGCTCAATTACTCGGAGCAAACTTTGCCGATGTGGTTGATGTCTAAAACAAAAAAAGACCTCTGATGAGGTAATGCCAGTCAGTTAAGCAAAAAAATGCAAATTGCTGTAAAAATGAGTGTATGCAAATACACTCATTTTTTTTATGAATTTATCACATCATTTAGATTTAACACTCCAACAAACATTACCCTCACTCTCACATTTCAATGAACTCATTGATTTAA
>NZ_BKNN01000064.1 GCF_008993995.1 Acinetobacter brisouii | reverse complement strand
GGATAATCTTTTTCAGATTCAATTAGTAATTGAACCGCTCTTTCTCTAATTTCGGGGGTATAGTTTGGTTTTTTCATCGGAATAGTCTCTCAGAATATTGAGTCTCCGACAAACCCGGTACGGTTCACAATGAATCAATAAATAAATTTGGGATCGGGATATCGATATAAACTGTTTGGTTGAGTAAGGACTCAGGATAAGCAAAATCTTTATTTTCAAAAATTGAAAATCTAGTACGCAGGAAATATTGCCCATTGTTTTGAAGGATCTTTTGGCGAGAATTTAAAGCCTTAACACGGTTACTTTGTAGACGTAGCCATTCCTGTACCTTATTACCGGTCAGGAAGGACAGCATCAGGATCAGTGAAACCTTACCATTTTTATTTTGGCAGTAATCATCATATAGCCGGTTGAGTAGGGCACTGACACTTGCCTTAGTAGGAAAGAGATTGCTGTACGGCAGCAAATGTTCTTTCCGTTGAATATGTCTGGCAACTAAAGGCAGCACATAGCTCTGGCTAGATTCGGAATATGTCGCTAAAGGTGTGACTGTAGATGGGTCAATATGTATCTGGCGAGTACTTTGATCATCTAATTGTTCTTCAATATTAAGAGCTTTAGACTTTTGCCCTTTTTTAATTTCTGAACTTTCAACAATCAGCTCATCTTCATCCAGAAAATCATGCTGTAGTTTAGTCTCTATACTTGCTCTGGCAATTTTAGCTTTATTCTTTAGAATATATGTAAATGTGACACGAATATCATTCAGTAGGTTCTGTTCAAAAGGATTGTTTGGTTTTTGACTATTTAAGTCATTCAGATTTTTAACAAAATCATTTAATGATTGCCTAGGATTTTGCAGATGCTGCTGCCATAGCTGCATATATTCGGGAGTATTTTGATACTTCTTATTAGGATTGTTCAATACACGATTGGCGGCACGGAAACGTTGAAATAAGCGCTTAACCGTATTGAAATGTTCAGTATGGTGTTGTTGAAAAAGTTCTGGTTTAAGATCAGGAAGGGCAATCAAGTAGATTGCCGCTTTTAAGATCAGAAGATTCCAAAGTGAAGCATTGGTTTCTGATTCAGCTAATTGGGCTATAGAATTTACATACCAGGTGACTGGCGCTGAGCTCACTGTGTTTTTTCGAGAAGAAACTAACGCAACTGGTCGAGTAATTTCAGAATTGGGTTGTACATCAAAGTCTATTAGATCGAGACTAAGGCCCTCAAGATATTGATCAGTTGGCTGTGAAGCTAGTATGTCAGCAATATATTGTATATGCTCGGCACGATTGAGTTGTTCATCATCAAAAAGCTTTTCCAATACCTGCTTTAATGACACCTGTTGGGTATCTGTAGTATTTTGCATGCTTGGGTTATATTCTGACATTACAGTTTCCACAGCTGATCTGGAGAGAGAAGGTAGTTAGGATTATTTAAAAGCTGTTGAACGAGTTCACTGTTTTTTTCTAGTTCATCAAGTACATACTGTCTTTCTTTAGCTATAGCTTTATTTCTGTAGTTTAGTTGATTGCGTGTTTGTGATAGCAGTTTTGCAAGTAGCTCTAAACTCATTGTCGCGTGTGGTTTATACGAATTTTCTTTGTTCAATGTCAGAATAACTTCTGATGAAATATGAGTATTGATCAATCTGAGTAATTTCTGAGGATTTAGTCTATTCACATCATGAGCAAAACTAGAAATAAATTTAATGAATTCTGAACTTGCTGCTTTTTTTAATAGCTCAATTTTCTCCTTCTCTGGAGGAAAAGGCTGTATAAATAGTTTGATATTTTCTGGCATATTCTTTGAGAAATATAAATACCATTGGAAGCTATTTGCGACTGTATAACCCGATATATTGGGATCTTTCCACAGGTAAAGTTTTGGAGATGAAGTAAATATTGATAGATCTGTTTTTAATGATTTGAAAGCTTCTTTATAACAAATATAAATTCCAGAAAAATCAGGATGTATACTGATTTGGATTTTATTAAAATTTTTGCAACATAATTCTTTTGGTATGCCAAATTCAGCGTTGAAATCAAAAGCTTTTCTCATATAAATGAGAGTCCTCTATAATTTTAAAATGATAATCAAGTGAATATTCTTATAGGTTTTTGAGATGTTAAACAATATTGATATATCTTATAAGGTGGGTATTTTACAATTGAAATACAGGATGTTACAGATGTTATGTTTTTGAAGATTGTTCTATTATTTCTTGATTAATTGTGTGTTATATAAAATTTTGATTCAGCTAAAAGATTAATTGTTTGACTTTTATATTCAAATATCAGTATTTTGTTTTAGAAAAGATATTGGCTTTTAGGCAATGAATCAAACATCAGATTATTACAATAAGCATGCTCAGAATTTTTTTGAAAATACCTATCAGGTTGAAATGCAAAGCCTTTATACACCATTTTTAAGATATTTACCCGAACATGCATCTATTCTTGACCTGGGCTGCGGTTCAGGTCGAGATAGTTTGGCTTTTAAAAATTTTGGTCATCAGGTATATGCCATCGATTATTCAGAGGAACTGGTTGAAAAAGCATGTCAGCTTACGGGGTTACCCGTGCAATTGGGAAGTTTCTACGATTTATCAGAACAGGCAAAGTATGATGGTATTTGGGCATGTGCATCATTACTACACTGTGAACGTGACAAATTATCAGATGTGCTGCAGAGAATACTGGATGCGTTAAAATCTAACGGTGTTTGCTATATGTCATTCAAATATGGCAATCAAGACCGTGAAAAAGATGGGCGCAGCTTTACCGATTTAAACGAGCAACAGTCAGATGAGTTGTTAAACGGTTTTGATGGAGTATTGCTTTTACAACAATGGATTACCACAGATAAACGCCCAGATCGGAATGAAGAGTGGTTAAATATACTTATTAAAAAGAGATAAAAAATAATAATGAGGAAATAATATTTCATGTCTGAATTTTACGAGATTGAACCGTCTCTTGAGAATTATTGGCGTGCTGTCATTCTGTTTGGACGTAATGTTGCATCTTATAAATTTGCTTTAGCTAAATCACTTTATGATCTAAAGGCTGAAGGCAATACGATTATTACACTTGAACAATTGGCAGAACCTTTTAGCGAACATATTTGTGAGCACCTGAAGTTAGCTGATAAACAAGCCACATCAAGCTCAAGTCGTTTTTTGGATTTTTGCCGTGCCTATAACTCTGGTGAAATCGATCAGCAAACCTTGATTACGAAAACAGTGCAGTATGGGTTTGTAAATGTGATTGATGCTTTTCACAATGTACATGGACAAGAATTACCTAAAAGATTCTTCATGGATGCCCGAAAAACACATGGTGGAATCATTTTGACGGATGAGGTATTTCAGCTATTTGAAGCACAGAATTCAAGAGATTTAGTTGATGAAACTGAAGCACGATGGCGTTTGGTTGAAACTGCTTGGGATATGAATCTACCAAAGTACTTGGTGCAGATCCAACATGATGATCGAGGGATATTGGTTGCTGATAATAAAATCAGAAGAGTGAATGTTACATCTGCGAAGTCAGCTTTAAATGGCTATCAAAAGAGCCGATGTTTTTACTGTTTTGCACCGATTACTATTGAACAACTACAAGAGCATTCAGCTGATGTGGATCACTTTTTTCCACATAAACTTCGAGAGTGTGATATTCAAAAGCCAATCAATGGCATAGCAAATTTAGTTTTATCTTGTCTCGAATGTAATCGAGGGCAGCAAGGAAAGTTTGATTTTTTGCCATCGATTAATTTGCTAGAGCGTTTACATAAGCGTAATGAATACTTGATTACGAGTCATCATCCACTCCGAGAGACTTTAATTGCTCAAACAGGATTTACTGAACCTGCAAGGCGAGGTTTTTTACAGGATGCTTATAACTGTGCGACTGTGATAATGGGTGGTGGGAAGAAATGGGAGCCAATTAAAAGTGGAATTAGTGTATTCTAATACTGGAAAAGTAATATATTCAAATCCTTGCCTAAATAGAAAATTTATATGATCGTTGCACTTAAATCATCACTTTCATGGATTGATAATAATAAAGAAGCGAGAGAAAAAGTATTAGGACTTTTATCCCAGTTTAATGAAAAAGATAGCAGGGACGAACTAGGGATAGGTAGTATCAGGGATCGTATATCTGACCTCTTATTTCCGGGTACGAGTACCATTCAAACAAGGCTGCGTTATTTTTTCTTTGTACCTTGGTTGTATCAAGAGGCAGAAAAGCCTTCTTTGAATGATAAAAAACCACAAGAAATTATAGATGGTTTAGAGCGTAATTTAATAAGTACGCTTATGCAGTCTGATGATTTAGATGGTGTCTTTGGTAAAACTTCTGGCAGAGAATTGAAACGATTACCCAGCTCTGTCTATTGGTCTGGCTTAGAAAAGTGGGGTATCAAGAGAGAGAGTTGTTCACAATCGGAGTATTTTGATCGAGCAAAATCTTTATGTGTCAAGCGTGCTGAATTGGAGAAAGAAATTGAGCATTTACAAAAGCGTAATGATGATTACTCAGAAGCTCAAATTCAAAAAAATAATGCATCGATATGGGATATTCATCTGCCAAAGCCACCTCAAGATTTTCCACACAGTGCGAACTTAAAAATTACAGCTGAAGAGGCAGTATTTATAAAAGAGCAACTACGTAAGCATTGTGGTGAAAGCCTTTTGGCATATCTTGCTGATAATACTAAGTATGAGTCTAGCCAAGATATAAATGCACCATGGGACCATCCAGAATTTGAGCATTTTGATGTAGAAACACAGCAGCTCCTTGATCATGCAGAGTTCTTTTCTGTACTGATTCATGGAGCCTATTTGCTTTATAACATGCTACTTGCCCAACTTAGCAAAGATGAAAAGGCCTCTAAAAATTATAAAGATCAATTACGTAAATGGTATCTGAAATTACAGCACAGAGATTCTAAAGCATTTGGATTAGATAACTGGTCATTGGATGATTTTTGGTCAACCATTGAAAGGCGAAAGGTCTCTTATGCTGAACCCATAGTGATCAATGGAATGACTAAAAAATTTATCGAAGCATGGCTGAAAATTCTTAAGTTAAAAGATCCAGATTTTTATAAGTCGAATGACGTGATGGTATTAATCAAAGAGCGTGAAAAGCGTTTAAAAGGAGCCCGATCAAGATTTAGCAATAAAAAAGCTTTAGAGCAGTGGGGTGGAGCATCTGGTGTGAATGAGCTGAGATATCGTTGGTCGACAGCAAAACAATTTTTAAAAGACTTATCTGATCATGAGGGTATTTAATGCTAAGTCCGTATGATAGAAATTTAAATACTTCATTTTTAATTCCCCCAAGTGGCATGACATTGGATGAGGCGATATTAACAACTTATTCTTTAGATCCTTCAGTATTGTTGGAAATACCAGTCTACTTGTCATTATTAGCGACAGATAGTCAGGAAATAGATCCTTATTCTGTATTGGCATCTATTAAAAAATTAAAGGAGCGAATCACAGTATTTTCACAAAAAGGTTTAATACAAGTTCCGAAAGAAAAAAGGCCAAATCCTGTCTTTAGCTATTTAGAAGACATGATTATAGAAAGTGAATCTCCCCGAGGAGGTGTTTTTCATCCCAAAATATGGCTCCTACGTTTTATAAATGGCAAAGAGATTGTATATAGAGTTGTAATACTTTCTCGGAATTTAACCAAAGATAACTCTTGGGATCTTGCCTTGCAGTTAGATGGATTGGTGGGAAAAAAGCGAAACCTAAAAAATGAACCCATTATATATTTCTTTTCTAATCTGATAGATCGCCTAGAAGAAAGTGAGTTAAAGAATAAAAAGATAGAGCAAATTAATAAGATCATTGCTGATTTAAAAATGGTGAAATGGCATGTACCTGAAGGGTTTGATGAACAAAATGGTGCGATCCATTTTTACTTTATGGATCAAGGACCTTATCAATGGACCATTCCGAAAAATGAAAAATTACTGATAATTTCTCCATTTTGTTCAGATAATGTCTTAGAAAAATTAGCACAGTCAAGTCAAGCTAGTTCTCTCATCACAAGAGAAGAAGAGCTTTTGAAGCTTAAACCAGAAACTCTACAACGATTTAAAAATGGAATTTATACCCTGGCAGATGGGCTAGTAGATGACAATCTTGAAAATGCTGAACTAAATGAAAGTTTGCACGTGACCAGAGATCAAATTTTAACGAAAGGCTTACATGCAAAAGTATATATCTATGAAACTTTAGAAGATGGTCAGTCTAGGACACATGTAGTTGTGGGTTCAGCTAATGCAACGAATGCTGCTCTGAAACACCAAATAAATGATGAAGTATTGGTTGAACTGGTCAGCCAAGATGTACAATCGATTAATGTTGATAACTTTCTTTCAAGGATGAAAGCTAATGGTTATTTGACCCAGTACGATGATCTTACAGTGATTGAAGATTCAAATCTGAGCGAAGATGATCAGTTCATCGAAGAAATTCGAAAACGGATATGCAGTACACCAATTCGAGGTTATTGCTTATTCGATGACACTTCAAATGCTTGGACCTATGTGCTGGAGTTAGATGCAGAGGAAGAAAATGGTCAGAGTAATTACCAAGACTATGAAGTAAAGCTTTGGCCAATCACTTTAAATGAAAAACGGGCACTGCCTTGGAACATTAGCGGTAAAACTGAAAAAGTAGCTTTCGATCATTTAACCAGCTCTGAAATCTCTAGTTTGATCGCATTTGAGATTAAGCATAAGTCTCGTCTAGATAATTTACGATTTGTATTGAAGGTTAATGTTACGAATCTTCCCTCAGATCGTGATGCAGAGATTCTGAAAGTCTTAATCAAGAATAAGGATGGTTTTATTCAATACTTAAGATTATTACTGGGCAGTGTTTACGATAATAGCAATTCCGTTGCAACGAATAGTGAAGCAGGTTCTTACTGGCTCAGTCGTTTATTGGATGATGAGTCAACACTATTTGAAGATTTATTTCGCATCTATATGCATGAACCTGAGCGATTGAAAGATATTCAAAACTTAGTGCAGGATTTAGGCGGTGGGGACAGCGAACATATTCCTAAAGAATTTATTCAATTGTGGCATGCATTTGAACAAGCAATAAATGGAAAAAAGTAAATTGAATACAATGGCATTTTCATCTGAACCGATTCTTAATAATTTAAAAGATTTTCAGCGTCAAACAGTCCATTGGGTTTTTTCTAAACTTTTTGAACGTGATCGAAATTCTAGATTTTTAGTGGCCGATGAAGTTGGTTTAGGTAAAACTTTAGTGGCGCGAGGTGTGATTGCTAAAACAATTGAATTTTTAAGTAGCCAACAAGAACGAATTGATATTCTTTATATTTGTTCAAATGCCAGCATTGCGAGCCAGAATATCCGGAGATTGAATGTTACCAATCAAGATGAAGTAGTAAGAGCAACACGTTTGACCTACTTGATCAGAGAAACTTCACTTTTGAAAAAAAGTAAGGTGAATTTTATTAGTCTTACACCTAGCACCGCGTTAGACCATACACGGAGTAAAGGTGGGCAAGCGGATGAACGAATAATCCTTTATTCCTTACTCATCCCCCTGTTTGATTCACCACAAATAAAAAAAGGACTCAAAGAATTACTTAGATGTTATGTTGGACCTGATCGTTGGGAGCAGAGCATCGAAGCATGTTTGAACCAAGGGGAGGGAGTCTTTGATCAGAGTATTGTGACAGCGTTTAGGAATGAAATTGAAACCAATGAAAAATTAAAACAACAGATTGAATTATGTAGCCAAGATTTTTGTTCTCTGGCTACTTCAGATAATCGCGCCGTTGTACATACAAGGGATCATTTAATTGCCAAGTTGAGGTCAATATTAGCTTCAGTCAGTCTTTCCGCATTGAAACCAAGTTTGATCATTTTAGATGAGTTTCAGCGCTTTAAAAATTTGCTAGTTCAACAGAGTTGTGAGCAGAATAATGATAATGAAGCACAGATGATCGCACAAAAAATTTTTTCAGATGATCAAAGTAAAATTCTGATGCTATCTGCGACGCCGTATAAAATGTATAGCGTACAGGGGGAAGAAGAAGCCGATCATTATGCTGAATTAATGCAGATTCTCGGCTTTTTATTTAATGATGACGCTCAACTAAAATATCTGAAAAACATAATGCAGAACTACAGAAAAGAATTAGATCTTGGGGTGAAAAATAGAGAAAAAATTCTTAAGCTCAAAAACAAGATCGAGTCTGTATTACTTCAAGTGATGTGCCGAACTGAAAGGGTATCTGTGAGTCATGACCAAAACTCCATGTTATCAGAACCAAATGAGTGTGCAGTTCTTGAAGTGGAAGACTTACAATATGCTGCATCAATTCGAGGATTGTTAGAAACATTAAGAGTTAATAACATTACAGAATATTGGAAATCTATTCCCTATACACTGAATTTTATCAAGGACTATGATTTAGGTCGAAAAATCGAAAATGCAAAACTCCCTCCCGAATCAGAATTTGCAGCAAAATTTAAGCTTGGATTAAAAGAAGCCAACAAATTAAGTGTGAAAAAAGAGCACATTCAAAAATATAAGCCAATTCCTTTAAATAATGCAAAATTACGATTGTTGTTTAAGGAGACGATTCAACAGGGGATGGCAGAGCTACTATGGATGCCACCATCTTTATCGTATTGGGAACCTTATGGTGTATATCAAGGTAAAGATCATTTATCAAAACAATTGATATTCTCTGCTTGGAATGCAGTACCGAATGCTATTGCAACTTTGACATCGTATGAAGCTGAAAGGTTGATGTATGCAAAGTTAAAAAATACTTCATATACACGAACAAAAAGGCCTTCTAGACCCTTAGATGTAAAGCCTAATTTTTTATACCCATTCAGTCTTTTATATCCATCCATAACACTTGCAAAATTAGATCCACTAGAATTCTGTTTAGCTGAGATAGATTCAAAGAGAACATGCCTTGCATCTGTTAAATCGCTAGTTATTAATCAATTAGAGCAGCAATGTAAAATATTAGATCAGTATTGTGATCTCACAAGATCTGATGTTGATGCAAGTTGGTACTGGTTGGCACCTATTTTATTGGATATCACACTTGAAGAACATTTAGACTGGAAATCGCGACTGGCTACGTGGGCAAGTCATTATTCTAGAAAAGAGGATGAGTCAGAGCATACAGAAAGTACGACAATTTTAAGTGTTGTCGAGGTCATTAAAGCTACGGCTGAAAGTGTTGTGAATGGTCATGGATTAGGTAAACGTCCAGACGATTTTTTCGAGGTGCTCTCCGATATCGTTTTAGCTTCCCCAGCTTTATGTGCTACACGTGCTTTACGGCGTATTTTAGTTCTAGAATATAAGGGAAATGAAGAAGCATTATTTGTAGGGGCATTGCGTATTACATCTGGCTTTCAAAGCCTTTTAAATGCACCAGAAAGTGTTGCTTTGCTTAAGTCTATTAATGAAAAGTCATATTGGCGAAAAGTGCTTAAATATAGTCTGCAAGGTAATTTACAAGCGGTATTAGATGAACATGTGCATGTTTTATTAGAGGCTTTAGGTTTAACTAATGGGCCTACTGAAAACCGTATTAAAGAGATTTCAGATTCGCTTTACTCTGTATTAACATTGCGTACAAGTCACGTCAGGGTACATCAATTTCAAGTAGACAATCAGCAAGTCATTGATGATGCATTCGATATGCGTTGTAAGTTTGCGTTACGTTTTGGCAGTGGAACAAACGAAGCAGGGCAAGAAATTCGTATTGAAAAAGTAAGGGATGCGTTTAACTCACCATTTAGACCTTTTGTTCTCGCTTCAACTTCTATTGGTCAGGAAGGTTTAGATTTTCATTTTTGGTGTCATGCTGTAATGCATTGGAACTTACCTTCGAATCCAATTGATTTGGAACAACGTGAGGGGCGCGTACATCGTTATAAGGGGTATGCGGTACGTAAAAATGTCGCTGAAGTATATACTCTGCAGTCGCTGAAAACTATTTATAAAGCAGGTCAAGATCCATGGAAAATATTATTTGATCAAGCCTATCTAGAAAAATCTACATCCAAAAATGACATGATCCCTTTCTGGATGACTGAACAAGGGGCTACAACGATTCAACGTTATGTGCCAAGGTTGCCTTATAGTAAAGAGGAAAAAAAATTGCTGCAGCTTAAATCTGATTTAAGCCTGTATCGCATGGCATTTGGTCAACCTAGACAAGGGGATCTGCTAGCAAGATTTCAGGATGATCAACAAGAAATTGAGCAGTTGTCGGAGTTTTGGTTTGATCTGAGGCCACCATCATTGTAGAACCACTGAAACAGTGTTAGTGCATGGTCGTTTTATAATTAGATAATGATTATAAATTTAACCTGATGATATAAATATCTACCTTTGGGTTATAGTATGGTTATTACAAATATATTATTTTAAAGGAAATATTTCAAACTGAAGGGGGAGGTGTTTATGATTAAAGAGTTTAAAGATATTGATAAACTTTCACCTGATGACTTTGAGATATTTATTAAAGATTTATTTGTAGCATCAGGTTGGTATGATGCTGAAATTACTAAAGTAGGAAAAGAGTTTAAGCATGGAGATGGCGGTGTAGATATTTTTGCTTATAAAGGTAAGCGAAAATTTGCTATCGAAGTTAAACAACGCAATATACAAACAACAGTAGACGTCAAAGCATTGAATCAGCTTGTTGCTGGTGCACGTTTAGCTAATGTCACAAATATGATTTTAGTTACCAATTCATATTTTACATCAGAGGTAAAAGTTCGTGCTTTAAGATTGGGTGTTGAACTTATAGATCGTGATGAATTGCAAAATTTGTGGGTTGTAAAGCATTCCGAAATTGGTCGAGATATTAAACCCCGTAAATATCAACTAGATGTAATTAATCAAGCTATAACCAAATATGAAAATGGTAAGACTAAACTTCTGATAGAAATGGCTACTGGATTAGGTAAAACCTACACAGTGGCTCATTTAATTAAAAAGTTAATTCAATCATCTGAAAGAAGACCAAAAATTCTATTTTTAGCTCATCAAATTGAAATATTACTTCAATCTGTTACTGCTTTTAAAAACGTATTAGGGATAGGTAATTATAGCTTTTCGGCTTGTTTTTCTGGATCTAAACCTGAAAAGACAGATTTTGTATTTGCTACTTTTGATACACTTTATGGGCAAATAGCTGAATTATCAGGAAATTTATTTGATTTTATTATTGTTGATGAAGCCCATCATACACCAGCAAGGACTTATTTAGATGTAGTAACAAGTTTTAATCCAAAGTTATTAATAGGATTAACTGCGACGCCATATCGTACTGATAATAAAGATGTTATTAATTTTTTTGGCGGTGTTGATGGGCATATTGGTAAATTTGATCTTATATGGGCTCTTAAACATAGAAAACTGGCATTTCCAAAATATCTAGTTCTGCTTGATGATCTTAATCAAGATAAAATAGATCAGTTAGAAAGCGGACTATCTATAGCAGATTTAGATAAAAAATTATTTTTACATAAAAAAGATCAAGAAGTAGTCCGAATTATTGAAAAAGTAGTTGCTGAACAAGAAATTGAAAATGTCAAAGGTATTATATTCTGCCGTAATATTAGACATATGAGACATTTGATAGGCTTTTTCAAATTAGGTACAGCAACATTAGTTCATTCAAGGATGTCAGACCAAGAACGACGAGAAAATATTCGTAATTTCCGAGAAGGAAATTGTAAATATATTTTAGTTTGTGACTTATTTAATGAAGGGATTGATATTCCAGAAACTAATTTGCTTGTATTCATGCGCTATACAGGCTCAAAAACTATTTGGCTTCAGCAGCTAGGTCGAGGTTTAAGAAAAACACCAAATAAAGAGTATGTACATGTTTTAGATTTTGTTGGATCTCTAGAGAGATTGAACGAGGTTAAAGAGCTATCGAGGGCAGTCCAAAGGCAACCAGTAGATCGTAAAAACTTAATTGATGAAATGAGTGATCTAAGTACGCCACAAATTTTTCATGACGGTTCTATAGAAGTAAAATATAGCGCTGAGGCTGCGCGAGTATTATCTTTGATTGAAGATATGAAATTTTTGCTTAATAGTCGAGAAATTCTACTTGATAAGCTTAGATTTTATAGGGAAAAAAATAAGGTAACTCCATCAATTTCTGAAGTAACAGACAGTTTAGTTAATGTAAGTTATGATCAGATTGCTACACATTTTGGTTCTTATTATAGTTACCTTGTAGCTGCTTTCGGAGATGATATCGACCAACAATTGATGGTCGATAGATTACAAGAATTTATAAAAACCTTTTATTCCAAATATAATATGATACCAAGCCTTAGAACTATATCTCTAAATTTCATGGAAGAGCAGTTATATGAATTTAGTGAAAAAGAGATCCAGTTATTATTACCAGACTTGATAAAACTTGAAGCTGGAATATCTGTCAAGGCTATTGAAGATATTGAATTAGATAATGAATCAAAAAAATATTCTGAAGAATGTATTTTGATTCAAAAATATAAATCTAAAATATTCTCACGTGGAGATATCAAAAAGTTATCAGTAAATGATCAGTTAGAAATAAAAGAGAAATATCAATCTATTTCTGTTTTTTTAAAGAAGTTAAAAGATGTCCAATAAAATAGAATCCTCATCAATTTCTCAAAATCTTGATGATATTCAAGTTCTTACACTAAATACCAAGATAGATGATTTAATGCTGCCTGAGCGTTTCTTAAACTTGGTAAAAAAACTTAAAAATATAACCAAATTCCATACTGGTTTTAAACTAGTGGAAACTCTTGGTGATTTGATAAATTTACCTAGGTCTGAGATATCTAAACTCCCAGGAATTGGTTCAATATATATTAATGCTTTCGACGAATTAAAGTTATTAGTGCAATTAATGGATATATCCGAAAGTAATAACGATGGTTTAAATAAGCTAGATGATTTTTTGGAAAAAATTTTAGAAAGAGAATTAGATGATTTTGTATTACCTGAGCGGTTTTCAAAATTAATTAAACGTCTCAGAAATATTAGTTTAAATGATAGAAATTTTAAACTTGTTAAAACAATTGAAGATATTATTAATTTACCAGTTTCTGAAGTGGCTTCATTATCAGGGGTAGGGATTGGTTATATTGAAACTTTAGAAGAAATGAAATTGCTACTTAAAACTGACCCTGTATTAGTATTGGGTATTAATTATTTATCTTCTTCTCCAGAAGATATTAGGGACAATGAATTTGAAATTCCTCCATTACAGACAAAATTATCAGATCTGAAGCTACCAGATAAGTATTTGAAATTAGTAAAAAAACTTAAAAAAGCTAGCCTAAATAGTCCAAATTTCAATTTTGGTGAGACATTTTCTGATCTTTTAAATTTATCTATATTAGAAGTTGAAGCACTTCCCGGGATTGGTAAAAGTTATATTCGAAACCTTAAAGAGATAAAATCCATAGTAGAATTAAAATTAAATAATTCTCTAAATGATGAAGAAAAAATAGATATTGCTTCAGCTGATTTGAGTAATATGAGGCTGTCGTTTTTTAATATTGATTCTAAATTTTTAAAAGCTTTGGAGAAATATACTAAATATCTAGATAGAGATAATTTATCTAATCTTGTAGCTGAAATATTAAATTTAAACAGAGATGGTTTAGAAAAGTTACCTGGTTTTGGTGATTCATTTATAAATAAATTAATTGAATTTAGAGACTTGATAAAAAAAGAAATTGAATTAATT
>NZ_BKNN01000063.1 GCF_008993995.1 Acinetobacter brisouii | reverse complement strand
TATAATCAACGAAGAATTCAAAAAGGCTTGGATTTTAAGACACCAAATCAAATGGCAGAAGACTTTTATCGGTTAGCTGCCTAGAATCTCCCAAGTGAAAGTCTCCTGCTAATTCAGCACACATCATCCCTTTCTAAGCTGCCTACATGGCAGTGAACATCCTGCTCCAGTTTGATACGTGAAGAACGCATTTCTAAGCTGCCTACATGGCAGTGAACACGTAAATTCGGGATGGATGCTGCTCGTGTCTTTTCTAAGCTGCCTACATGGCAGTGAACTTTTGGATATTGGTCGAGCATTGCTTTTGCACTTTCTAAGCTGCCTACATGGCAGTGAACAAGCTCAAAATGCTGTTGGTTCTTACATTGGTTTTCTAAGCTGCCTACATGGCAGTGAACAGCTCACTTCGGTGGGCTTTTTTGGGTCTTAGTTTCTAAGCTGCCTACATGGCAGTGAACACTTGTGCCTGATCTAGCACTCATTATTCAATTTTCTAAGCTGCCTACATGGCAGTGAACTACAGCACATCAGCGCGGTTATGGCGCAGAGTTTTCTAAGCTGCCTACATGGCAGTGAACATAAATTCATGAACACGCTGTAACCCTTTACTTTTCTAAGCTGCCTACATGGCAGTGAACGGCGGTGTTATGTCTGCACTTGCGATCAAAATTTTCTAAGCTGCCTACATGGCAGTGAACTGTTTGATCGTATGAATAGCAAGGCGATTAACTTTCTAAGCTGCCTACATGGCAGTGAACATAGCGACTGCCATTACCATATTGACCAGGACTTTCTAAGCTGCCTACATGGCAGTGAACATTGGACATAGAAATCCTGTAAATTGTGTAGATTTCTAAGCTGCCTACATGGCAGTGAACAAATTTTGCTTTTTGCTTTTCTTGATAATTAATTTCTAAGCTGCCTACATGGCAGTGAACCCATTTTTGATCTTTTTCTGAAAAATCAGATATTTCTAAGCTGCCTACATGGCAGTGAACTCCTGAATAGCGCCATTATTAGTGACATCAATCTTTCTAAGCTGCCTACATGGCAGTGAACTAAAGCCAATCTTGATGATGCGACTTATCAATTTTCTAAGCTGCCTACATGGCAGTGAACACGACTTGGCTGCCTGTTGTTCTTCATGTGTTTTTCTAAGCTGCCTACATGGCAGTGAACGTTGTGGCTTTTCAGTCAGGCAATATCGACAATTTCTAAGCTGCCTACATGGCAGTGAACTTGAATCGGATGCAGAATAATTATGTGTGATTTTTCTAAGCTGCCTACATGGCAGTGAACTAATTAAGAAAAAAGAGGATATTTTAGACATTTTTCTAAGCTGCCTACATGGCAGTGAACCATTTTCAGAATAACTTCTCAAAATATCGAATTTTCTAAGCTGCCTACATGGCAGTGAACTTTACAAGTTACTGGGTTCCGTGGGGGTTATGTTTCTAAGCTGCCTACATGGCAGTGAACTATAACTAACAGACTGAGAATAATTTGTTTGATTTCTAAGCTGCCTACATGGCAGTGAACGTTGCATCTAATTGGGATATAGACACGGCAGATTTCTAAGCTGCCTACATGGCAGTGAACAAACAAAGATTCAGCTTGTTGTCACTCCAAGTTTTCTAAGCTGCCTATATGGCAGTGAAGTCAATTGTATGGCAAGTATTAACACCCTCTGATTTCTAAGCTGCCTACATGGCAGTGAACATAGATTTGTTCTACTGATTGAGCAGTTGAACTTTCTAAGCTGCCTACATGGCAGTGAACAATTTGATGTTATGGCTTGGATTCGCTCCGTATTTCTAAGCTGCCTACATGGCAGTGAACATCACTCATTTCTAATTTAGATATATATTCTATTTCTAAGCTGCCTACATGGCAGTGAACTATCTGGTCTTGTTATGTCTTTTGATGCTCAATTTCTAAGCTGCCTACATGGCAGTGAACCGGAAATCCCTGTTACCGATGTGAGTGCTTCATTTCTAAGCTGCCTACATGGCAGTGAACAAGAAACAGAATGTGAAGTAAAATAGTCATAATTTCTAAGCTGCCTACATGGCAGTGAACATAGTGGTGCATCGAATGCACCAGTTTTGCAATTTCTAAGCTGCCTACATGGCAGTGAACAAATACAGCAAGAAATTAAAGTATATCACCAATTTCTAAGCTGCCTACATGGCAGTGAACTGATTGGTTCTTAGAGCGGCATTGGTCTGTGTTTTCTAAGCTGCCTACATGGCAGTGAACTCAAATTATTTGGTAATGAATCACGAACTTCATTTCTAAGCTGCCTACATGGCAGTGAACGTCGCTAAGTTAATGGACAAGCTCTTTATGATTTTCTAAGCTGCCTACATGGCAGTGAACACAGGCATCGGAGTGCCCGCAGCAACCCACAATTTCTAAGCTGCCTACATGGCAGTGAACAGTTTGGGAATTTGGCGAAGCTATGACTTCTTTTTCTAAGCTGCCTACATGGCAGTGAACGGTGGCTATGGAAAACAACCAAACCAAAAACATTTCTAAGCTGCCTACATGGCAGTGAACTATTCCAATGCCACTAAAACCATCGCTGAGCATTTCTAAGCTGCCTACATGGCAGTGAACGTGATAAGGTTCAAACGGATGTAACCACCAATTTTCTAAGCTGCCTACATGGCAGTGAACGCGTTCGAGATCAAGAACGTGCGGGAACCATGGTTTCTAAGCTGCCTACATGGCAGTGAACTCTGCGTTTCACTTGCTGCACCTGATTCGCTTTTTCTAAGCTGCCTACATGGCAGTGAACGAAGCACAACAATTTGATTTTTTGCAGTATAATTTCTAAGCTGCCTACATGGCAGTGAACAATCACCTTTAACAGCCTTAACATTGACAACTTTTCTAAGCTGCCTACATGGCAGTGAACTAGAATTATTTTGATAGATATATTGATAAGATTTTCTAAGCTGCCTACATGGCAGTGAACGACGACTTATGTTTGTTCTGACTTGCAAAACGTTTCTAAGCTGCCTACATGGCAGTGAACAGTATAAGGGGCGAGAAAAACTTAGCTCCGATTTTCTAAGCTGCCTACATGGCAGTGAACCGACATCAATTTTTGGAATATCGAGATAACGTTTTCTAAGCTGCCTACATGGCAGTGAACAGTTGATCTCATCATATTTAAAATAAATTTTATTTCTAAGCTGCCTACATGGCAGTGAACATGCCTATATTCAATATGACTCGACTGGTGTTTTTCTAAGCTGCCTACATGGCAGTGAACCGTACATTATTCTATAGCAAGCGTAGCGAAGTTTTCTAAGCTGCCTACATGGCAGTGAACTGTTTGTAAGTTTTGGCTGATATTCTCTATCATTTCTAAGCTGCCTACATGGCAGTGAACCTTCCTGAATGGGTAGTTGAAAATAACGCTAATTTCTAAGCTGCCTACATGGCAGTGAACAACAATCTTAAGCAATCGATTTAATGGATCACTTTCTAAGCTGCCTACATGGCAGTGAACGATCCTTTCAATGTCATACACTGTTCATTCTATTTCTAAGCTGCCTACATGGCAGTGAACTCAGCAACAAACTGAAGACGCATTTTTGAATTTTTCTAAGCTGCCTACATGGCAGTGAACATGTGCAGTATTACTAACACTGCACACTCGCGTTTTCTAAGCTGCCTACATGGCAGTGAACATCTATCACTATAGATACAGAGCATCCCGAATTTTCTAAGCTGCCTACATGGCAGTGAACTCTGAGCAGGGGTGTACATTGCTTGAGAAACTTTTCTAAGCTGCCTACATGGCAGTGAACATTGTTACTACTAGTAACGAGGTTTTTAGAATTTTCTAAGCTGCCTACATGGCAGTGAACACCATGTTCTTTTGTTTGTTCCTTATCAAGTATTTCTAAGCTGCCTACATGGCAGTGAACACTTTTTTGGACTCGTGGCGCTAAAAAAGATTTTTCTAAGCTGCCTACATGGCAGTGAACTTAATAATGAAATAAGACCTAGAACATCGGAATTTCTAAGCTGCCTACATGGCAGTGAACAAGCAGGCTATGGATTGGTGGAAAGCTCAAGGTTTCTAAGCTGCCTACATGGCAGTGAACACAGGATTCAAAGCCCACGGACTGCCATCTGTTTTCTAAGCTGCCTACATGGCAGTGAACTTGCTAACGCCACTTGCCAAACCTTGTCCTGCTTTCTAAGCTGCCTACATGGCAGTGAACGATATGACACATTGGTAAGCGCGTTCCAAACTTTTCTAAGCTGCCTACATGGCAGTGAACCTGATTCGTCAGACAAAGAAAAAGTTTTGTCATTTCTAAGCTGCCTACATGGCAGTGAACAGTCACCATTACTATTTGCATCATACCCATTATTTCTAAGCTGCCTACATGGCAGTGAACGCAGAAGGATTTGAAAGATTATGAGGATCAGTTTTCTAAGCTGCCTACATGGCAGTGAACCTGACTACAAGCTCCCTTTAAATTACGTGATTTTTCTAAGCTGCCTACATGGCAGTGAACAAATAGAAATGTCTGATTTTATTATTTTTAGATTTCTAAGCTGCCTACATGGCAGTGAACAGCTGTATTCTTCACAATCACGCCAGTCATCATTTCTAAGCTGCCTACATGGCAGTGAACCGTACTCAATTATCATTGTTGGCTCACACAGATTTCTAAGCTGCCTACATGGCAGTGAACATTGTCCGTGTGCAGGATCTTGGGAAAGGTAATTTCTAAGCTGCCTACATGGCAGTGAACTATTTTTTTGTCTAATAGCTTCCGCCTCTGTTTTTCTAAGCTGCCTACATGGCAGTGAACCGTCGTGTCGTTTGTAATACCGCGCTCTTGGATTTCTAAGCTGCCTACATGGCAGTGAACGATACCCATTTTTGTGGAGATAGCAGCCGTATTTTCTAAGCTGCCTACATGGCAGTGAACAAGCTAGAAGCAGAACATACCGCAAAACTACTTTTCTAAGCTGCCTACATGGCAGTGAACAACCAAAATGATTTTAGCATCCATAATCTTTGTTTCTAAGCTGCCTACATGGCAGTGAACAGATATTGCTATTGCCATCTCTCGAACTGTTTTTTCTAAGCTGCCTACATGGCAGTGAACTTCTAAAAGAAATTAAGTTTGGATATTTAAAATTTCTAAGCTGCCTACATGGCAGTGAACATGACAATCGGATTGATATTAGTTCAGTATCGTTTCTAAGCTGCCTACATGGCAGTGAACTGCTAAACTAGCCCTACACAGGGCTTTTTTATTTTTCTAAGCTGCCTACATGGCAGTGAACGGGTGAATCAGGCTTTCCGATTTGGGATTACTTTTCTAAGCTGCCTACATGGCAGTGAACGGCTAACCAAATGATTAATATCAAAAATGGTTTTTCTAAGCTGCCTACATGGCAGTGAACGTATTTACCTGTGACTTGGATGCCTTGTCGTGTTTCTAAGCTGCCTACATGGCAGTGAACAGGTCAGCAAGTTATCTAAATTAATTTTGTCATTTCTAAGCTGCCTACATGGCAGTGAACATAATCCTTTTGATTGGCGTGATCTGCCCAATTTTCTAAGCTGCCTACATGGCAGTGAACCTTATGATCCGAATAAAGGTTTATGGGGAAATTTTCTAAGCTGCCTACATGGCAGTGAACATAAACCAGTAACGCACACACCTGCTTGGCGTTTTCTAAGCTGCCTACATGGCAGTGAACGTATTCGTCCCAGTCGAGTGTTTTGATCATGTCTTTCTAAGCTGCCTACATGGCAGTGAACGAATTTAGTCGAGCTGTCACCAGTGGCATGCTTTTCTAAGCTGCCTACATGGCAGTGAACTAGCATCCAATTGATCAGTTAAAACACGAGCTTTCTAAGCTGCCTACATGGCAGTGAACGAAGCGCACGAACATCCTGCTTATTCTGAACATTTCTAAGCTGCCTACATGGCAGTGAACAATGGGCGGGTGTTACCCCCGTTAGTAATACGTTTCTAAGCTGCCTACATGGCAGTGAACTTAAAGTATCCGTGAATATTGCATTTTATTGTTTTCTAAGCTGCCTACATGGCAGTGAACAATTTGGGTTTTATCTGATTCGATTGTCTATATTTCTAAGCTGCCTACATGGCAGTGAACTCATTGATGTTATTTCGGGGTTTTTAATGAATTTTCTAAGCTGCCTACATGGCAGTGAACCTGAATACTACGCTTACTTCTATGACCAATATTTTCTAAGCTGCCTACATGGCAGTGAACTGACGAATGACGACAGAAAATCAAATCATCATTTTTCTAAGCTGCCTACATGGCAGTGAACTATGCAGTCTTGATAATCGTTATTGGTTTAATTTTCTAAGCTGCCTACATGGCAGTGAACATTACTCCCTGACCTTGTTTACTTTCTTGGATTTTCTAAGCTGCCTACATGGCAGTGAACACTCCTTTTTCTGCGACCTTTCCATGTTCATAATTTCTAAGCTGCCTACATGGCAGTGAACTTGTAACTATGTTAATTTTAACCTTATTTATTTTTCTAAGCTGCCTACATGGCAGTGAACATCAGAGAGCAAGCACGATCAAAGATTATTTTTTTCTAAGCTGCCTACATGGCAGTGAACAAAAAGCCAACCGTCTTAACAGTTACAAAGATTTTTCTAAGCTGCCTACATGGCAGTGAACGTGTAAAGGCTATTTTGCTTCAGTAACTCTTGTTTCTAAGCTGCCTACATGGCAGTGAACACCGAAAAAGTGGACGCACAAGCCAGCTTACTTTTCTAAGCTGCCTACATGGCAGTGAACAGTAAAAATATTATCATAAAAATAGAAATAACAAAGGCTTAAATATAAAAAATCCCAAAAGACCCAAATTTTTTAGCCGAGTTATAACTATTTGATTTTATTAAACTGTTAAAGAGTCTAAAAATATTGGGTCAAAAGTCATGATCTGTCAAATTAAAAAATACATAAAATTTACATTGATCGAGAGGATCATTTGCCCAAAGACGCTATAAGCATTAAAAATCACGCTAAAACAGGGTAGAATACCGAGCATATAAATTTATAGATTTGGAGTTCTGAGTGGAGCGATTGACGATTAGCCCTGAAAGTTTAAATGAAGCGGCTGAAAACTTAAGCACGATTCGTGATTTTATTCGCTTTGGGGTCACAGCACTGCGTCAATACGATGCTCATTTAGGGCAAGGCACAGAAGACTTTTTTGCAGAAAGCTCAGCGTTGGTATTACAAACCTTGTCTTTAGACTGGGCAGCCGATAACGAAATTCTCGATGCAAAACTCTTACCAAGCGAAAAAGCAGAATTTTTAAGCCTTTTAGAGCGCCGTATCAATGAACGCGTTCCAACCTCTTACTTACTGAACCTTGCTTATTTCTGCAATAAACCATTCTATGTTGATGAGCGTGTCTTAATTCCACGTTCACCCGTTGCAGAACTCATCGAGCAACGCTTTGCACCTTACTGTTTAGATGAAAATGGACAAATGCGCGAAGCGTTAAATGAGCTTCCTGAAAATACAAATCCACAAACTCCACGCCGTATTTTAGATATGTGTACAGGTTCGGCGTGTATTGCGATTGCACTTGCATACGCTTACCCAGAAGCTGAAGTTGATGCGACAGATATTTCACGTGAAGCACTTGAAGTGGCAGCAATCAACACTGAACACCACAATATGCAATATCAGGTTGCATTGTTAGAGTCAGACTTATTCTCAAAAATTCCTGCTGAAAATCAATATGATTTGATCGTCAGTAACCCACCCTATGTCGATGCTGAAGACATGGCAGATTTACCTGAAGAATTTTTACATGAACCAGAATTGGCACTGGCAGCAGGTCAGGACGGTTTAGACTTGGTTCGTAAAATGTTGGCACAAGCCGCAGATTATTTGACTGAAGATGGTCTGATCGTGATTGAAGTGGGTAACTCTGAGTGGGCAATGCGCCAAAACTTTAATACAGTTGACTTCCATTGGTTAAAATTCCAAAAAGGTGGTTCAGGTATTTTTGCTTTGACTGCTGCACAATGCCGTCAATATCAACAATTATTTCAAGATTCAGTAAATGCATAAGGAATTGTCATTATGGCAGGAAATAGTATTGGGCAACTTTTTCGTGTAACCACCTGTGGTGAGTCACATGGTGTCGGCTTAATGGCAATTGTCGATGGCGTTCCTCCGGGTCTTGAATTGGTTGAAGCAGATTTACAAAAAGATCTCGATCGCCGTAAACCGGGCACATCAAAATTTGCGACGCAACGTAAAGAACCTGACCAAGTTGAAATTATCTCTGGTGTGTTTGAAGGTAAAACCACAGGCACACCGATTGGTTTGTTGATTCGTAATACGGATCAAAAATCAAAAGATTATGGCAATATCGCGCAGACTTTCCGCCCGGGACATGCAGACTATACTTACACACATAAATACGGTTTCCGCGACTACCGTGGCGGTGGTCGTTCAAGTGCGCGTGAAACTGCTATGCGTGTGGCAGCAGGGGCGATTGCGAAAAAATACCTCGCTGAAAAATTTGGCATTGTCATTCGTGGACATGTGACCCAAATCGGGACAGAAGTTGCGGAAAAACTGGACTGGAATGAAGTTCCAAACAACCCATTTTTCTGTGGTGATGTCGATGCCGTTCCTCGTTTTGAGCAACTGGTAACTTCCTTGCGTGAGCAGGGCACAAGCTGTGGCGCCAAGCTCGAAATCTTGGCTGAAAATGTGCCTGTGGGTTGGGGTGAGCCAGTATTTGACCGTTTGGATGCCGACATCGCACATGCCATGATGAGCATCAATGCGGTGAAAGGCGTAGAGATTGGTGACGGTTTTGCAGTCGCAGGACAGTTTGGTCATGAAACCCGTGACGAACTGACTTCACAAGGCTTCTTGGCAAATCATGCAGGCGGTATTTTAGGTGGGATTTCAAGTGGTCAGGACATTCGTGTTGCGATTGCACTTAAACCGACAGCCAGTATTACCACATCTGGAAAAACCATTGATATCAATGGTCAAGATGCTGATGTATTGACGAAAGGTCGTCATGATCCTTGCGTAGGCGTACGCGCTGCCCCGATTGCAGAAGCGATGCTTGCCATTGTGTTGATGGATCATTTTATGCGTCATCGTGCGCAAAATGCTGATGTGGTCGCGCCATTTACACCGATTGCACCCTAAACAATAGTCAAAAGAGCAATAGCTTCACTTCGGTGGGGCTATTTTTTTAGTTGTTGTTTATTCAGGCAGTTTATACATAAATAGCGTTCCCTTTCGCTTTTAAACCTGTTAAAACAAAAATAAAGCCTAGAGAAAAAGGGTGACATCGCATGAAAACCACAGTGAAATATATTGCTTTAAAAAGTAAAGACTACCAATTAGGCCGCCCACTTTTTGAGGAAGAAATTGAGGAAACAGGTGATTACTTTGAGCGTATCCCTAGCCATATTCAATTTCAAAACTTACAGTTTAAAGTGAAATCTAAAGAATTAACACGCAAGCAAATTTTTGATGAATTTGAAGAATCTCAAACCATTATTGTCAAAGTCATTCCTGTATTTGATGTAGGCTAAAACCTATACCTGTTGAATCAGTGATATGAGTCAACAGTTTTTTATTGATATTGTTGCATTCAAAATGATGATTAATTTGTGGAAGAATACAATACGATCTTAAAAGATTCTGCAGTGTTATGCAGTTTTTCCTACATGACAGACCAGTTAAGTATTTGATTTAAAAATGCCTGCAATGTAGCAGGCATTTTTAAAATAGACGCTATTTATTTGATTTCAGGGTGTTGATCGGCAAGATTTTGTCGTTTACGCTGTAAATGTTCAATTTTCTGATCAAGAACATCAATTTTTTGTTCGATATGATCATGGAATTGTTCAAGTAACTCTTGTGCTTCCTCTTCATCAGTTGCTAGAGGTGCTGCCCCTGTGAGCGGTTTATTGGCTGTTTCTTTTAAATAAAATGCGGTAATTAAACCGATTGCACCACAAATCATCAAATAATAAGCAGGCATCATCAAGTTATGTGTAGTTTCAACCAAAGCAGCGGTCAGCGTGGGTGTTAAACCTGCAATAACTACAGAAATATTAAAGGCACTGGCAAGCGCACTATAACGGATTGCGGTAGGAAACAGGGCAGGTAACGTCGATGCCATAACGCCAATCAGCATGTTTAAAGAAAGCGCTAAAATCAATAATCCCCAAAAAACCAGTGCAGTCACATGGCTATTTAAGAATAAAAAAGCAGGATAAGACAGTCCAATCAACATTAAACTACCCATAAAAATAAATGGGCGGCGTCCCCAGCGATCACTTAACCAACCAATCAGTGGTTGTACAAACAGCATGCCAATCATCACGGCAATAATAATCAGCACACCATGACTTTCAGAATAGCCTAAGTTATGTGTAAAGTAACTTGGTAAATAGGTAAGTAGCATATAATAGCTGACGTTGGTACAGATCACTAAACCCATACACAGCAATAAACTACGCGAATGTTGCTGAAAAATTTGTTTAAAACTTATTTTTTGTGGTTTTTCTTCTAGCTCAGTATGTTGTTGAAATGTAGGGGTTTCATCAAGCGCATGGCGTAAATATAAACCAATAATCCCTAAAGGCAGTGCTAAAAAGAAAGGTAATCGCCAGCCCCATTCTAAAAATTGACTTTCACCGACCAAAAAAGTAATGAAAGAAACTAAGCCTGCTCCAAGGACAAAGCCTGCAATTGAGCCAAAATCTAACCAACTTCCCATAAATCCACGTTTACGGTCAGGTGAATATTCGGCAACAAAGATACTCGCACCCGCATATTCTCCTCCAACTGAAAAACCTTGTGCAATTTTGACAATAAATAAAAGCACAGGTGCCCAAAGCCCAATACTGGCATAACTTGGAATGAGTCCAATCGCAAATGTGCTTAAAGACATAATAATAATGGTGATCGCCAATACCTTTTGTCGACCATATTTATCTCCCAAGACCCCAAAGAATAAACCACCTAAAGGGCGGAAAATAAAAGGAATAGAGAATGTCGCTAGGGCTGCAATCATTTGAAGACTAGGAGATGCGTGAGGGAAAAAGACTTTACCTAGTGCAAATGCAACAAAACCATAAACACCAAAATCAAACCACTCAATCGCATTACCAATAGCTGCGGCAGTAATTGCTTTTTTAGTTTTTTGCTGATCAATGATATTGATGTCATCGATTTGTAGAGGTTGAGGTCTTTTTCTTAATTTACGCATAATATTCCTTATACAATCAGTCATTAAAAGCATGCGCTTTTAAAAATAATGGTGGGCAAGAACTGTTTCAGCATAATAAGAGAAAATAAGTGCCTTGCAGATACAGCGATCCATACTTATTTTTTCTTATAATGTTTTATTAAAGTGAAACAAATTCATATATTTATTTATATTACTTAAATGAATGGTAAAAAATGTTGAAGTTATGCTGAAAAATAAGGGTAAAAAAGCTTGGTTTTTGTAACTGATTGAAATTTTATTTATTTGAATGTGAATATAAATTTTTATCGAAATTTAGAAAAGATACGACATTTGATGTCGCTTAAAAGTGCGACGAAATTGGCTTTTTAATCAAAATTAACTATACTTCATGTCATAAATGACTAAAAAGATAAAATATAAATGCAGCAACTTAACCCTTCAGATTTAAAAGCAATTCTTCATTCAAAACGCGCCAACTTATATTATTTAGAACATTGTCGGGTCATGCAAAAAGATGGTCGGGTGCTTTATCTGACTGAAGCTAAAAATGAAAATTATTACTGGAATATTCCGATTGCTAATACCACGGTGATTTTACTGGGTACAGGCACATCCATTACCCAAGCCGCCATGCGTATGCTTGCCAGTGCAGGGGTGCTAGTGGGTTTTACAGGCGGTGGTGGAACGCCTTTATTTATGGGCAGTGAAATTGAATGGATGACTCCACAAAGTGAATATCGCCCAACGGAATATATGCAAGGCTGGATGCAGTTTTGGTTTGATGAAGCGAAACGTTTGCAAGTGGCGAAGCAGTTTCAACAGGCACGGATTGCATATATTCGTAAAGTTTGGGCAAAAGATCGAGAGTTACAAGCAGAAGGGTTTTATCTTGATGATCTGGATATCGAACAAGCCCTTGCTCAGTTTGAAAAGAAAATTCCACATCAAGAAAAAGTCGGTGACTTATTACTTGTCGAAGCTCAGACCACCAAACAGCTTTATAAAAGTGCGGCAACACGTTGCAAACTTGGTTTTGAGCGTAATCCCGAAGAAGGTGATTTAGCCAATGATTTTCTCAATCATGGAAATTATTTGGCTTATGGGTTGGCGGCAACCACGCTTTGGGTATTGGGGATTTCTCATAGCTTTGCGGTGATGCATGGCAAAACCCGTCGTGGAGCTTTAGTATTTGATGTTGCAGACTTAATTAAAGATGCGATTGTATTGCCTTGGGCATTTATCTGTGCCAAAGAAAAAATGACAGAACAAGAGTTTCGTCAGCAGGTTTTACAGAAGTTTACCGAGCATAAATGTTTAGATTTTATGTTTGATCAAGTCAAAGAAAAAGCCTTACAGCGCGCTTTGTCTGATGATGGAGAGCAAGCATGATCGTGACCTTTATTTCTCAATGTGAAAAGAAAGCCATTCCACGCACTCGCCGTGTACTCGATGCTTTCGCTGATCGAATCGGGGATAACACTTGGCAAACAGTCATTACCGAAGAGGGGCTAATCGCAGTTAAAAAACTGCTGCGTAAAACTGTCACCAAAAGTACCGCAGTGAGTTGTCACTGGATTCGTGGTCGGCGGCGTAGTGAGTTACTTTGGGTTGTGGGCAATCGAAATAAGTTTAATGCACAGGGTATTGTTCCTGTGAATAGTACGCAAAAAGAAGTATTTATGGATGTGATGACAATGAAAGCAAAGAAAGACGAATTTTATGCAAATACACAGTTACAACCATTAGCAGAGCATTCATTTGCAATTGGTTATTTAGCACAGCAACTGTTTAAAAAAGTTGTCGATAATGATGAATATGAAAATTTATCTAAAGTTGCATTTTTAGCAGGATGTTTACATGATTTGGGAAAATTAGACCCACATTTTCAAGATTGGGTAAAAAAAGCAAAACAATCCGATGATATTGATGATGGACAGCATATCGAAAAAGGAAAATTTAGTTTTGATAAGCATCCACGTCATAATGAAATTTCATTATTAATATTTAATTTGTTAGAGCAGCAATGTAACAGTCTAAATAATCGTCAGAAAGAAAGTATTCAGCATATTTTATATTGGCATCACGCTAAGCCCTACCGTCAAAATGATGATTTTATAGGTAGCTATAAAGCTTATGAATATCTAATTAAAAATATCAATACTGAGCAATTTTCGATTTTAGTCAAAAATGGTACACATATTCTTAGACGTATAAATGGAATTGCTCAACATTTTAATGAAATTGATTTAATTGAAAAACATTTGCCTTGGAATGATGAAGATCTCACTACACTCATTGAGAATTTTGAATATAGTTTTAAAAGTCGAAACTTTCCTGAATTTAAATCGTATGCAAGTACAGATTCTACTGATGTATTAACTGGAAAAACTCAAACTAATGCACATCATAATTTGTTGCGTGCTTGTGTGATTAGCACAGATCGTTTGATTTCAAAATTATCAGCCCAAGATTTAATGGATTATATTGCTGAGAAACGGCTAGATGAATTGTTAGATGATCAAGAAATTTTATCGGATTTAGCCGAACATTTAAAAAATATAGTACATAAATTTCCTAATAGTGAAAGAACACAAAAGCAAAATCAGGTTGCACAAGAGCTTGCAGATTTGCGAGATATAGCTGTACTTGCTGGTCCCGCGGGTTGTGGTAAAACTAAAATTGCTTTGGAATGGGCAAGATTGAAAGATGCTAAGAAAATTATCTGGGTTTGCCCACGTGTGCAAGTTTGCCAAGGGATTTTTGAAGAATTAACACAGGATTATTTGCCTGATGCCAAAGTTGAGATTTTGACAGGCGAATTTAAATACATAAATGAGAATGGTAAGATCAAAAATGAGCCAGCACCCTTTTCAGGTGATGTTGTTGTCACCACAATAGACCAAATTTTAGGCTCAATTGTCTCGCATACAAATGTAAATAGTCTGTTACCTTTTATGGATGCACATGTGGTATTTGATGAATACCATGAATATATTGGTATGGAGATTTTTAATTTGCTATTTGCAGAGTTGATAGCCAATAAGAACATGCGTAAACGATATGAAAAAAATACCTTACTAGTATCTGCAACGCCACATTACTATTATCTGGGAAATATTTTAAATGTGCATGGCTTTGTTGCACAAAGATTTGAAATACAAAGCCCCCTAATTGAGCCAAATTTAAGGCGTAACTTGGGTAAGTGGTCGACCTAATTCCGTAAATCTGTTGAGGACTGCTACACGTGCATGAATTTCA
>NZ_BKNN01000062.1 GCF_008993995.1 Acinetobacter brisouii | reverse complement strand
ATCAATACGCCCCATAATTCCTGATAAACCAAATCAGGCTGCTTACTTCTTAACGTCTGACTATCTTGTAAATCACTTTTAATTTCCCGATAGCACATCTCAATCTCCCAACGTTGGACGTAAAGCACACATCAATGCACTGGGAACACAATATTGCGTTGTACCAAAGACAAGTTGCAACTGTTGAACAACATACCAAATGGGTTGATCTCGAAATAAGGCAAGACCAATCACCAGCCATACCACATGTTCAGCAGGGAGTTTTCTCTTTCGGATAGATGCCTTGCCTGTTTCTTTTAAACAAGCTTTGATCCAATTTAAATCAATGAGTTCATTGAAATGTGAGAGTGAGAGTAATGTTTGTTGGCGTGTTAAATCTAAATGATGTGATAAATTCATAAAAAAATGAGTGTATTTGCATACACTCATTTTTACAGCAATTTATCTTTTTTTGCTTAACTGACTGGCATTACGCCTTGTGCGGGCTTTTTTATTGGCAATCTTAGCTATAATGCCGATGACAGTCGTGTGATACGAGGAGAGGCTTTTGAGTGATGATCGATTATTAAAACTAGATAACCAGCTGTGTTTTGCGGTTTATTCTGCCAATTTGGCATTTAATCAAAAATATCGTCAGTTACTTGCACCTTTGGGAATCACCTATCCTCAATATTTGGTTATGTTGGTGCTCTGGGAACAAGATCGGGTGACAGTATCGGAGATTGGTAAACGCCTTTATCTCGAATCATCAACACTGACGCCTATGCTGAAAAAACTTGAAAAATCGGAGCTGATTACTCGCCAGCGTTCCGATCAGGATGAAAGGCAGGTATTGATTGGTTTGACTAAGCAGGGTTTGGCTTTAAAGCAGCAAGCTCAAATGATTCCTGAATTGATCCAGCAAACCAGTCAATGTGATTTACAAACTTTAATCGAGTTGAAACATCAGTTAGAACAGTTGCGTGCTACATTGATTAAATAATTTACAGTTTAGTTGCTGTGAGTTATTGACTGAATATTTATATCGTGTGCGATATATTTGTGTGATACTTAATTTAAAGGAAGAAATCATGTCATTAGAAAAAGTCGTTTATACTGCTAAAGCCAAAGCTACAGGTGGTCGTGATGGTCGTGCAACCTCAGATGATGGTGTGCTTGATGTTCAGTTAGGTGTACCTAAAGAAATGGGCGGTGCAGGTGGTGCAGTCACCAATCCAGAGCAACTTTTTGCAGCAGGATATTCGGCATGCTTTTTGGGTGCAATGAAATTTGTCGCAGCTCGTGACAAATTTGATATGCCTAAAGATGCTTTCATTGAGGGGGAAGTGGGTATTGGTCCTATTCCAACAGGTTTCAGCATTGAAGTGACTTTAAATATTCACTTGCCAGAGATGGATCATGCTGAAGCACAAAAACTAGTTGATGCTGCGCATATTGTTTGTCCATATTCAAATGCAACGCGTGGCAATATTGATGTGACATTAAAAATTTTTGAATAACAATTCATTGCATTATCAAATAAAAAAGGCTTATCTATAGATAAGCCTTTTTTCATGTTAAAACTCGATTACTGATTGCTTGAAGTTTTGGCTTCTGAATCCTGTTTCAGTTTATCAAACTGTTGTTGAGAACTCATTGGCTGGCTAGATTGAGCATCTTCTTCTTGGTATTTTTGAGCGTATTCAGCACGTTCTTCATCATATTTAGCTTTGGTTTTCGTATCTTGAGATGCAGCTAAAAATAGCAACAGCACTAAAGCAATCGGAATAAGTAGTGCAATAGCGAAAATCGTCCAACGCTTACGGTCACGAGCTCGGATTTCTTGCGGTGTTAACATATGATGTATCCTAATTGGGGCGAGAAGAAACAGACTGCCACAGTACTTAGGTCGCTAGTTTAGAGGATGATTGATTTCAGTCAAAACAAATTGTGCTTACAATTGGTAACTATAGGCAAGTATTAAAAAAGCCCATAAGAAAACTTATGGGCTTTTGAATTTGGCTCTCCAACCTGGGCTCGAACCAGGGACCTGCGGATTAACAGTCCGTCGCTCTACCGACTGAGCTATTGGAGAATATGGAACAGGATTTTATGGATTCTTAAAGGGTTGGTCAAGCATTTGAGCTTAAGTTTTCTAGTTTTAGGGTTTAATTGTTTTAAAAATAATCATTTATCTGTGGGTTAAGGTGATGAAGTTAAATCAAATTGCAATATAAATCCATTAATTTAACCCAAGTGGCAAAACAATATCGATAACAGGAGTCTCTTGGTGAATTTGAAACCACTTTTACTCAGCAGTTGTGTCGCAATTGCAGTCAGTGCTTGCAGTACTATGCCGCAAACAGCATCATCACAAAATCATTTGATTGCACCACAAGCGAAAGGTCAACTGGAGCAGTTTTCGGGTGCAACTCGTTTAACGAAAGAACGCAGTGAAACCCTCAAGGCGTCAATTGACTCGCGTCATGTTAAACATGTGATTTTATTTATTGGGGATGGAACAAGTGATTCGGAAATTACCATCGCCCGAAATTATGTGGAAGGTGCAGGTGGCTATTTTAAAGGAATCGATGTGTTGCCATTTACAGGCAGCTATACCACCTATTCAATCAATAAAGATAAAACCATTGATTATGTAACCGATTCCGCCGCTTCGGCATCGGCATGGGCAACAGGTGTAAAAACCTATAATGGTGCAATCGGGGTTGATATACAGGCAAAAGCACATGACTCGATTTTGGCTTTGGCAAAACGGGCAGGCTATGCCACAGGAAATGTCACCACAACTGAATTGCAAGATGCAACCCCAGCGGCACTAATTGCACATGTCACCCATCGAAAATGCTATTCACCATCTTCAACCGCCAAACTATGTCCGACCAATACTTTGGAGAATGGTGGCTTGGGTTCGATCAGTGAACAATTGCTCGATGCGCGTGCGGATGTGACCTTGGGTGGTGGTGCAACTTCATTTAATGAGATGGCAACGGCAGGGCAATATAAAGGTCAGACCTTATTGGCTCAGGCACAGGCGCGTGGCTATCAAGTGGTGTCCAATGCCGATCAGCTTAACCAATTGACGACTGCCAATCAAAAGCAACCTGTTTTAGGTTTGTTTGCACAAGGTAATTTACCTGTGAGCTGGATGGGGCCGAAAGCAGTACTGAATGGGAACAAGCAAGCGGCTCAGCGTTGCCAAGTGAATCCTGAACGTGGAAATGAAATTCCAACTTTGCGAATGATGACGGCAAAAGCGATTCAACTCTTGGATAAAAATCCAAAAGGTTTTTTCCTGCAAGTGGAGAGTGGTTCGATTGATAAGCAAAACCACGCAGCCAACCCGTGTGGTCAAATCGGTGAAACTGTAGCTTTAGATGAAGCGATTCAGGAAGCACTAGCATTTGCGAAAACTCATCCTGATACGCTGATTATTGTCACAGGTGATCATGCACACACCAGCCAGATTATTCCAGTGGACGCGGACAGCCCAGGAAAAACTGCCAATTTATTGACCAAAGATCAGTCAGCAATGGCAGTCAATTATGCGACATCGACAGGCGATAGTCAGGAACATACAGGGGCACAAGTCCGAATTGCAGCTTATGGTCCGCGTGCGGCGAATGTGTCAGGTTTGATTGATCAGACGGATCTGTTTTTTATTATGCGAGATGCACTCAATATTCATTAAATGAGTTAAAAAATAGCGATTCAACGCACAGCTTAGCTGTGCGTTTTTTATTGTGCGCAGTCTTTATGCAAAGCTGCATTAAAAAGAGTCAAAAATGATTCTGAATGATTTAAATTGGCGCTTCTTTCGTGATAAGAATTGTAATTTATGCAATAAATAACGGTTAAAATAATAAATATAGGCATAAATCCTGTTTTTAACATATCAATTGCAAATTTATTGCATATTTATAAATATGAGCTATTGTTATGTCGGATCAGTCTCAGCAACTTAAACAGGGATTATCGAATCGGCATGTGCAATTAATTGCGCTTGGTGGCGCGATTGGTACAGGTCTATTCTTGGGGTTATCACACACGATTCAATTGCCTAGGCCGAGTGTGCTATTGGGGTATGCCATCGCGGGTTTTATCGCATTTTTAATTATGCGTCAGCTCGGTGAAATGGTGGTTGAAGAGCCAGTCAGTGGCTCATTTAGTCATTTTGCCTACAAGTATTGGGGACGTATGGCAGGCTTTATGGCAGAGCTGAGTGCAATCGGGATTTTTGTGCAGTTTTGGTGGCCAAGTGTCCCAACATGGCTGACAGCATTGGTGTTCTTTATTGCAATCAATGCGATCAACCTGCTGAATGTTCGCCTATTTGGTGAACTCGAGTTTGTTTTTTCCTGCGTTAAAGTCGTGGCGATCATTAGCATGATTGGTTTTGGGGCTTACTTGCTGTTTTCAGGTCATGCAGGTCCATCGGCAGGTGTTAGTAATTTATGGCAGCATGGTAGTTTCTTACCGCATGGCTGGTCAGGTTTAGTTTCTGCCATGGCATTCATTATGTTTGCTTTTGGTGGTCTGGAACTGGTTGGAATCGCAGCGGCAGAAACTAAAAATCCACAGCATACCATTCCAAAAGCAACCAACCAGATTGTGTACCGTATTTTGATTTTCTATATCGGTGCGATTGGTGTCTTGTTGAGCTTGTTTCCATGGGATCGGGTGGCGCAAGGTGGTAGTCCGTTTGTGATGATTTTCCAGTCGCTCAATAGCACAGGTGTTGCCAATGTTTTGAATATTGTGGTGTTGGTCGCAGCGGTGTCGGTTTATAACAGTTGTGTGTATAGCAATAGCCGTATGTTGTTTGGCTTGGCAGAACAGGGCAATGCGCCGAGTTTCCTGAAAAAAATCAACAGTCGTGGTATTCCTGTTGCTGCATTATTGGTGTCAGCAGCCGTTACGGCACTCTGTGTTGTCGTGAACTATGTTGCGCCGAAAAATGCCTTTGAAATGCTGATGATGTTGGTGGTTGCAGCATTGGTATTGAACTGGTTAATGATTTCAATCACCCATTTAAAATTTCGTAAATTTATGCAGCAAGAAAAGCGTCAAGCGTTATTTCCGAGTATTGCTGCGCCGTGGAGCAACTATTTAACCATCGCTTTTGTGGTTGGTATTCTGGTGATTATGGCTGTATCTGAAGAAATGCGTATGGCTGTGATTTTGTTGCCAGTTTGGCTGGTGGTGCTCAGTGCGGCATATATTTTGAAATATCGGCAGAAAGAAAACAGCATCTTGGTGCTAGAACAGTAAATAGAGGTAGTGAATTGTGAGCAATCAGCTTGATGAATATGACCAAAAGATTTTACAGCAGTTGCAAGCCAATGGTCGTCTGAGTAATCAGGAACTGGCAGAGATTGTTGGATTATCGACATCACAATGTTCAAGACGACGTATTGCGCTCGAGCAACAAGGTATGGTGGTGGGGTATTTTGCCCAGTTGCACCCGAGTGCTGAGCGTTACCCTGTGATGGGGGTTATAGAAATCAAGCTGTTGCAGTATAGTACTGAAATTCTGGAAAAATTCCTCGCCTTTGTTGAGCAGGAATCCATGATTCGTGAAGTGTATAAAATCACAGGTAGTTATGACTATATGTTGAAAGTCACTGTCAGTGACTTGAATCAGATGAGCCAACTCATTAATCGTTTGGCATCGTTAAATATTGGCATTGGTAACTTTAATACCTCGATTGTGCTTGAGCGTATTAAAGAAAATCATCAAATGATGAACGTGGATAATCAGCATGAGTAATACAACATCTATGGTTAATTATCAGCCTGAGGTGCAATTAAAACCTCACTCTTCAGTTGAAGATGGTTTGGCGATGTTGATCGCGACCTTCATGATTTCCTTTGCCATGTTGCTGATGCAAAGTGCAGGCACATTGACTGGTGGAACAGCGGGTCTGGCGTTGCTGATTCACTATGTCACAGGGATTAAATTTGGTTTTATTTTCTTCACCTTAAATTTGCCATTTTATTACTTGGCCTATAAGCAGCTTGGTCTGCAAATGGTGATTAAAACTTTTATTGCGGTGGGCTTACTGTCTGTACTCACTGAAATACATCCTTTATTCATTCACGTGCAAGGCATGTCTCCATTATATATGGCGATTTTAGCCAATATTTTTATGGGCTTGGGCTTCTTAATTTTATTTAGACATCGTTCAAGTTTAGGTGGATTTAACCTGCTCGCATTGTTCATTCAAAAGCGTTATGGCATTCCTGCAGGAAAAATTCAAATGGGTTTGGATATTTGTATCCTGTTGGCATCTTTGGCGTATGTGAATACCAAGTTGCTGGCAATTTCTATTTTAGGTGCAGTGATTTTGAACATGATTCTGACGTTGAATCATCGTTCAGATCGTTATGTGGCGTAATTCATCGAGAAAAACTATGTTTGATCATATTCCAGTTTGTGTGGGTGAGTCATCCAACTTGGGACAACCATATTGCAATTTTTGCAGGTGCTGGATTTAAGACTTATCAATATCTATATTTTGATGCTGCAACAGGGCAAGTTGATTTTGCTGGCATGTGTCAAATGCTGTCTTAGTTGCCTGAGCAAAGCATTGTGTTGTTGCATCCATGCTGTCACAACCCGACAGACGTGGACTTGTCTGCGGATCAGTGGGATATCATTATTGAAATTATTCAGCAGCGTAACCTGATTCCATTCTTGGATATTGCTTATCAAGGCTTTGGACGGGGTGTTGAGCAAGATGCTTATCTGATTCGTGCTTTAGCCAATACGTCAGTGCGTTTTGTTTTAAGTAATTCATTTTCTAAAATTTTCTCACTCTATGGTGAGCGTGTTGGTGGTCTGTCAATTGTTTGTCATAACCAAGACGAAGCTGTACGTGTGTTGGGTCAACTTAAAGCGACTGTTCGCCGTAACTATTCAGGCCCGCCAACGACAGGCGCATCTTTGGTGAATGTGGTGTTAAACCAAGATGAACTGAAACAGTTGTGGCTGAATGAAGTGGAAGAAATGCGTCAGCGTATTTTGGAGATGCGGGTCACTCTACGTGATTTGCTTGAGCAAGCTGTTCCAGAGCAGAACTTTGGCTATTTAACTGAGCAACAAGGCATGTTTAGTTATACAGGTTTGAGTCCTGAGCAAGTTGAGCGTTTACGCGAAAAATTTACGGTATATTTAGTCAAAAGCGGACGGCTTTGTATGGCAGGTTTGAACTGTAAAAACATTGAACATGTTGCACATGCGATTGCTCAAGTGATTCAAAGCTAAGTTATTTTCGATATAAAAAAGCAGTTGGATTAGGCTGCTTTTTTATTTTTATGGTTTTCTTTTTCCCAAAGAAAAAGCCCAACATGTGTGATGTTGGGCTTTTCGAATCTTGGCTCTTCCACCTGGGCTCGAACCAGGGACCTGCGGATTAACAGTCCGTCGCTCTACCGACTGAGCTATGGAAGAATAGTGGCTCTCCAACCTGGGCTCGAACCAGGGACCTGCGGATTAACAGTCCGTCGCTCTACCGACTGAGCTATTGGAGAATCTGAAGCGAATTCTATGGATTACTGACAGTGAGGTCAAGTCAAAAATAAAAAATAAATTTATTTGTTGGATTAATAATCATTTTTCTGTTTAGAAACCAAGATGGTGAGTATTCGAAGCATAAAAAAGGCGTCATCTGACGCCTTTTTTTAAGTTTTACAAAAAACTTATTTTTCTACGCCTGCAGCTTCGCCAGCAAGTTTCGCATTTGCATAATCCCAGTTGACTAGGCTTTCTAGGAAAGTAGAGATGTATTTAGGACGAGCATTGCGGTAGTCGATGTAGTAAGCATGTTCCCAAACATCGATTGTTAATACAGCAACTTGACCGTGTGCAAGTGGAGTGTCTGCATTTGAAGTTTTTACGATAGAAAGATCGCCATTGACTTTGTCTGCAACCAACCAAGCCCAGCCAGAACCGAACTGAGTTGTTGCTGCAGCAGCAAATTGTTCAGCAAATTGTTCGTAAGAACCAAATGCAGCATCGATTTTTGCAGCGATTGCGCCAGTAGGTTTACCGCCACCGTTTGGTGCAATAGAGTTCCAGTAGAATGTGTGGTTCCAAACTTGAGCAGCGTTATTGAAAACACCTGCTTTAGATGCATCGCCAGCGCTTGCAAGGATGATTTCTTCTAAAGATTTACCTTCAAGGTCAGTGCCTTTGATGAGGTTATTCAGGTTAGTCACATAAGTTTGGTGATGCTTGTCGTGATGGAATTCTAAAGTCTCTTTTGAGATATGTGGTTCAAGCGCATCATATGCATATGGTAATGCTGGTAAAGTAATGGTTGTCATCTTTCGTTCCTTGCATGAGCTGGGTTGGAAAATTTTGTGTCACTAGTTTAATGTATTTTTCAACAAAAAACGTGATTGATAAACAATGAAATACAATATACGTCCAGTTTGTCTGAATGACAATTCTTTCAATCTGATTTAGATATCATTTAAATCGGATTGTGCTGTTCATAATAAATGGTCTCAATGTCAAACTGTTTTGCTAATGCTTGAGCAAGTCGTTGTACGCCGTAGCGTTCAGTCGCATGATGGCCACAAGCAAAGTAGTGGACTCCTAGCTCGCGCGCTTCATAAAAAGTACGTTCACTGACTTCACCAGAAATATAGGCATCACAGCCTTGTTCTGCGGCTTGAGTAATAAAGTCTTGTGCTGCACCAGTACAAAAACCAATTTTTTGAATCGTGCTGTTATGTGCAGGGAGATGAATAATCTCGCGGGCAAAAACTTCAGAAAGTTCTTGTTTGAAGGCTTCGGCTGAAATCGGTTGTTCTAGAAAGCCAATATTCCCAATTGGATGACGATCATTTGGATTAAGTGGCTGAATATTTTTCAGTTGTAGAAGTTCCGCAATCGCAGCATTATTCCCCAAACTTGGATGTGCATCTAAAGGTAAATGATAGCCGAGTAAGGAAATATCATGCTGAATCAGCTTTTTAATTCGCGCCCCGCGCATGCCTGTAATTGGTGCAGGTTCGCCTTTCCAAAAATAACCATGATGTACGAGCAACAAATCAGCTTCTGCTTCGACTGCGGCTTCAATGGCATCTAAAGATGCTGTGACAGCACAAAGTACTTTTTTAACCTCAGATTTACCCTCGATTTGTAAGCCATTGGGTGCGTAATCTTTAAACTCATTCACCAATAAAGTTTGTTCACACCACGTTAAAATATCTTGTAATTGCGCCATAAAAATCCTGATTCAAGCCAACTTGGAGCTTGATTATTGTAAAGATTGTTGTGATATTGATCACAGTTATTGTAACTAAAGCTAGACAAAAGCCTATGAAGTTTTTAATTTTTACAAGATATTTCACTTTACAATGCTGACTTCAATACTTTTCGATTTGATGAAAGAAAATACCCGATAGAGGATGATAGCGTGCGCAAAACCTTAACATGGTTGCCATGGATTTTATTAATTTTTGTAATTACTGGCTTTATTTTTTGGCAAAAAACTCAACAACCTAAAGTGGTGGTTGCCGCAGATGGTATTGCTATGCCTTCTGAAAAACAGCAAACATTGGTGCAGCATGATCAAAAAGGTGCAGTGCAATCTTATCGTAATGCTGTAAAAGTTGCTGCGCCTGCGGTTGTGAATATTTTTACCACACAAAAAGTCAATCGTAGTGATAATGCCTTACTGAATGATCCTGTATTTCGTGAGTTTTTTGGCAATCGCACACCTGAAGAACTCAACAAAAATGAAAATAGTTTGGGTTCAGGTGTCATTGTACGTGCTGATGGTTATATCTTGACCAATAATCATGTCATTGCTCAGGCCGATCAAATTGTTGTAGGTTTGAAAGATGGTCGCCGTGCAGAAGCTAAAGTGATTGGTACAGACCCAGACACGGATTTGGCTGTCATTAAGATTGATTTAGATCATCTGCCTGTTGTGCCATTTAAATTGAGTGGTAATGAAGTGGGCGATGTCGTTTTGGCAATTGGTAATCCATTTGGTGTGGGTCAAACCGTGACACAGGGAATTATCTCCGCCACAGGTCGTTCTGATTTAGGAATTAACACTTATGAGGACTTTATTCAGACCGATGCAGCGATTAACCCTGGTAATTCAGGTGGTGCGCTGATTGATGTTGCTGGGAATCTGGTCGGTATTAATACCGCAATTTTTTCGCAATCGGGTGGTTCATTGGGGATTGGTTTTGCGATTCCAGCCAAAATTTGCCAGCAGGTGTTTGATGCGATTTTGAAAGATGGTCGTGTGGTGCGTGGTTGGTTGGGAATTAGCGTGATGCCACCTAAACAAGATGCTGATTGGCAGTCTGCTAATACCAATACTGGTGTTACTGTGGCGGGTGTCTTGGCAAATGGTCCTGCTGCAAAAGCAGGTGTACAGATTGGAGATAGTATTTTAAAGGTTGATCAGCAGCAGATTACATCTGCATCACATCTGATTAATTACGTTGCTTTACAAGCACCGAATAGTACGATTCATCTCTCAATTGAACGGAAGGGTAAACTTGTCGATGTGGCTGTGCAAGTGGGAGAGCGTAAAGTGAAAAATACCAATACACAATATATTCCACTGCCTAAACGTTAAAATAAAAAAAATCAGTTGCTCGCAACTGATTTTTTTTTGCAACTAGAACTTAATTTTCGACTTGAATTCCTGCAACAAGCCAGTCTTGCTGTGAACCTACAGGTTTTACAAAGTGCCAAACTTCGGTAAATGGTTGTGGAATACTGTTTAGATCTTCAGAAACAGTACCTGTAAAACGAACACTGATAATGTATTGACCATTTTCAGTGGCTGAGTCTGCAATCATAGCATTGAGGTTACTAAATTCAGCAACATCTTGATCACGGTTTGCCATGATGTCTTGATACATGGAGTTATAAAGTTCAGGTGTTAAATAACGGCGAATTTCTTCAATATTACTTGCACTGTTGATCGATTGAATATGGTTGAAGCGCTGGCGTGCGATCCGTAAAAATGCTGCTGGCTCAGTACCATCAGGTAACTGGCTGCCGCTATTGGTATATGCACCACCAAAACCTGTTTGTGGGCTTGGATTATGACTATAACCACCACCAACATTTTGACCGAAGATATTGGTATTGTTGCTGTTTGTCTGTGGTTGCCCTGTAAAAGGCGTACCATTTTGATTTGGAGCGTAAGGATTGGTGTTATTTGATTTCTTAGCGCTCAATTTGCGATAAATAAAGAAACCAATCCCAGCGAGCAGAATGAACCAAATCCAGCTTGGAATACCAGATTTTTGTTCTGTTTGAGCTTGTTGTGGGTGACTCGCTGCGTTGCCATTGTTGTCATTTGCTAAAGCATGGGTTGCTAAAGCACCAACTGCCGCACCTGCTGCACCCGCAGCAACCATTTTACCGAGGTTTGAACCTGATTTTTGCTGCTGCGTTGTGACAGGTGTTGGTGATGTTGGGTAGGACGGTGACCGTTGTTGGTATGACTGACTGGGTGCAACAGAACGGGTCATGCCGTGGCTACGTCCACCACCTGCACGTTTGGCCTCAACGAACGGTGAAGCCAACAATGTTGCCATTAAAAGCGTAGCAACTAAGCCACGTTGACGTGTGTTCATGTCATTTTCCTATGTAACGCTAAATTTTGCATTGCATTTATGCGGCTGTTGATCTTGAATTTCAATAGTAAATGCGTAATTTTGCTGTGGGTAAATGTGTCTAATCTGTTTGAAAAAGTGAGGCTTAACTTATCGTTATAAAGTCTTAATTTTACCTAAAGGTAAAACTATTCGCACAGTTGCATTGCTTCATGTAAAGCTTCATGCAAACGAGCAACAGCAATCACCTGTACACCTTCAATCGGTTTTTGTGGTGCGTTACCTCGAGGTAAAATTACATATTTAAAGCCATGTTTTGCCGCTTCTTTAAGGCGTTCCTGTCCATTGGGCACAGGACGGATTTCACCTGATAAGCCAACTTCACCAAAGACGGCAAGCTGTTGAGGTAAGGCTTTACCCCGTAAACTTGAAGCACAAGCGAGGAGTACTGCTAAATCTGAACCAGTTTCAGTGATTTTCAAACCACCCACGATATTGACATAAACATCTTGACCATTGGTTTGTACTCCACCATGACGGTGCATCACTGCCAGTAGCATATTTAAACGATTTTGTTCTAAACCTAGCGCTACACGACGGGGTTGTCCTTGTGCATCGTCAACTAATGCTTGTACTTCAACCAATAACGGACGTGTGCCTTCTCGGCTGATCATGACCACCGAACCCGAAATGGCTTCATCATAACGGCTTAAGAAAATTGCTGAAGGATTGGCAACTTCACGTAGACCTTTATCGGTCATACCAAAAACACCGAGTTCATTGACGGCACCGAAACGGTTTTTAACAGCACGGATCATTCGATAGCGCGAATCGGATTGACCCTCAAAATACAGAACGCAGTCCACCATGTGCTCAAGAACGCGAGGCCCTGCTAAAGCACCTTCTTTGGTGACGTGACCCACAATAAATAATGCTGTACCACTATTTTTAGCAAAGCGAGTCAACAGTGCCGCAGATTCACGAATTTGGGAGACTCCGCCAGGGGCAGATTGCAGGGTTTCTGTATATAAGGTTTGAATAGAGTCTAAAATGGCAACGGCTGGGCGTTGTTGTGCCAAGACTTCACAAATTCGCTCTACACAGGTTTCAGCCATCACTTTAAGTTGTGCAGTAGGAAGCTCTAGACGTTGCGCACGGAGGGCAACTTGTGACAAAGATTCTTCACCTGTGACATAAAGTGCTGCATTTTTATGACTTGCCATGTGTGTGGCGGTCTGTAATAAAATGGTTGATTTACCAATGCCAGGATCACCACCAATCAGCACAACAGATCCAGTGACTAAGCCACCACCCAAAACCCGATCAAATTCACTAATTCCTGTTGCAAGGCGAGTTTCATGAGAAATCGAAATTTGATTAAGTGTGGTGATTTGTGCGGATTGTCCTGCATAACCACCTGAAAATGATGGTGATTTTCCTCGATGTGGAACGCTGGGTTCAAGTCGAATTTCAAGTAAACTATTCCATTCGCCACACTCAGAACATTGTCCAGCCCACTTAGAATGATCTGTTCCACACTGTTCACATCGATAGGTTGTTTTTACTTTACTCATGACTTAGCGCTTTTTTATATAAAAAAAATTTAAAAAGGGGCTTAACATTATCACGTTCATCTGATAAAAAACACTCGAGATCATAGAGCTGATCTTGCATGATATATGCTTTGTTTTTTAGGGCTGTTTATTTTGGGGACGGTTTTTTACCGTATGTTTGTTTTTTAAGCTTCTTCTTCTGAAGTTGGAATGTTAATTGCTACTCGTTGTAGCAACTCTGTTATGGATAATCATCAATGAGTTTTAACGAGCTAAATGAAGTTAACGCACCTGACGATGCTCATCACGAATTACAGCGTAATTTGAGTAACCGTCACTTGCAGTTAATCGCAATTGGGGGTGCCATTGGCACAGGTTTGTTCATGGGATCAGGTAAAACGATCTCTTTGGCAGGCCCATCGATTTTATTAATTTATTTTATTATTGGTATTATGGTTTTCTTCCTAATGCGTGCATTAGGTGAACTTCTCCTTTCGAACTTGCAATACAAATCTTTTGTCGACATGTCTTATGACTTGATCGGGCCAAAAGCAGGTTTTTATGTAGGTTGGACGTATTGGGTTGGCTGGGTACTGACAGGTATAGCTGACTTAACTGCGGTAATTAACTATTTAAGCTTCTGGCTCCCACCAGATATGCAGTTCACCCCCGGTGGACAGGCGTTAATTAGCGCGGGTTGTGTACTTTTCTTAATGCTTTTGAACTTGATGACAGTGCGTTTATTTGGGGAAACTGAATTCTGGTTTGCGATTGTTAAGATTGTTGCAATTATTGCCTTAATTTTTGCTGGTGCGTATATGATTTTTACACACTATCAATCACCAAATGGCGATGTAGCAGCATTAAGTAATATTTGGTCACATGGCGGGATTTTCCCGAAAGGGTTTGAAGGTTTCTTAGCAGGTTTCCAAATTGCGATCTTCGCATTTATTGGGGTGGAACTTGTCGGGACTTCAGCAGCAGAAGCGAAAGATCCGCATATTAACTTGCCAAAAGCAGTGAATGCGATTCCTGTTCGTGTCATTTTGTTCTATGTTTTATCATTGACTGTTGTTATGTCAGTGATTCCTTGGAACCACGTTGTACCAAACAAGAGCCCATTCGTTGAATTGTTCTTAATGGCAGGTATTCCAACTGCAGCGGTCATCATGAACTTGGTGGTGCTGTCTTCAGTGATGTCTTCAATGAACAGTGGTATTTTCTCGACAAGCCGTATGTTGTACGGTCTAGCAAAAGATGACCAAGCACCGAAAAAATTGGGTAAATTGTCAAAAAGTGCAGTTCCTGCTAACGGTTTGATGTTCTCGTGTGCATGTATCATGGGGGGGGCAGTACTTCAGTTCTTCGTACCAGATACCATTACTGCATTTACATTAGCAACGACTCTTTCAGTTATTCTGCTTGTATCGGTATGGATCATCATTATGGTGAACTATATTCAGTACCGTAAACAACGTCCTGAATTGCATGAAAAATCGACATTTAAGATGCCTGGTGGCGTATTTATGTCATACGTTGTGATTGCATTCTTTATCTTTACAATTGGTATTTTGGTTCTTGAGCCAGATACTCGCCAATCTCTATTAATCAGCCCATTGTGGTTATTGATCTTGGGTATTGGTTATATGTTTAAAAAGAAAAAGTAAGCATTCATGATTTGAATAAACTAAAACCCTCTTTATAGAGTAATGCCAGTCAGTTAAGCAAAAAAATGCAAATTGCTGTAAAAATGAGTGTATGCAAATACACTCATTTTTTTTATGAATTTATCACATCATTTAGATTTAACACTCCAACAAAC
>NZ_BKNN01000061.1 GCF_008993995.1 Acinetobacter brisouii | reverse complement strand
TGTACACAGTGCACTGGGTTATGTATCGCCTTTTGAGTTTGAAGCAATGTACTATGATAAGATTAACCCGTTAGGTCAGGTGGCCTAACTTAAATAAAAAAGTCTCCGATAAACCCGGTACGGTTCAATATGTATTTAATGTTGGCTGATATGGGGTTTGCACAAGTAAAACCGATCATAAACAATGAAAAAATATGGGTCAGTGAATATGGTACTGTACCATTTGATGTTACAACCTTTACAGGACAAATCAGTAGCACAACCCCCAACCAGAGATAAGTCACTCCCAAGCAAAATGAAATCATCTATGATGAAAAACAAAATTCAATTGGCTTAGGTGAAACACAATTCATTCAACAAATTCAAATATCTAAACAACTCTCAGCGCCTGAAAAAAAGCAACTCATTGCAGCCAGACAAACTATTCAGGTCAATTCAGAAACAGCTTTTGCCTTTATCGCAATAGAACCTCAATGGTCTCAACCTGCTCAACAATTCGCCTCTTACATTAATGCATCGATTGCCTTTTACAATAGCGACTATAAAACTGCTGGGAAAATTTACACCGTTCTTAGTCATGTTGATGAACCTTGGATTAAAGAAACTTCACAATATATGTTGATTCGTGTCGCGATTAATCAGGCTTATCAAAGTGCAACAGATACCTATGGTGACTTCGAGATTAGCAAAGTCAATCCTGTATTGAGTAAAGCGATTACCCAACGCGTAAATGATTATTTAAAAGCTTATCCTCATGGCTTATATCGTGCCAGTGCTCAGGGTTTACTACGTCGAGGCTATTGGTTCTCAGGACAAAATGACAAGCTCATACAAGAATTGGCATGGCAGCTACATCACCCTAAAGATCCAAATTACAATCTGGATATTTTGCTTTTACCCAATGAATTAGACAATCAAGTTTTTTCAAATGAAAAGCTTGATCCAAATAATCTAAAAGACCCTTTTTTTCTCACAATTTATGATCTTATGCAAATGCGTAAACCGACTGGCGAAGATCAGCAACCCATTTCATGGGCACAATTACAGCAGCAAAAAGTCTATTTTAAACAACAATCTGAACTATTTGAATATTTAGAGGCACTGCATTTATTTTTTATCCAGAAACAACCTGCTCAGGCACTCAACTATTTACCTAACAATGATCCAAGCAAGATCAATAATTACGTCCAGCTCAGTCAAGTGGTACTCAAAGGACGTATTTTAGAAACACAAGATTCTAAAATGGCTTATTCATATTGGAATAGCATGTTAGAACGCACAAGTAATAGTAACCAATATGCGATGCTTGAAATGGCTCTTGCCATCAATATGCAGAAGAATAAAAACTATGCAGGATTTTTAGCAAAAGATAGTAAAATTAAACAGCGTAATTTGCGTAAAATTTTTATTGAGAAAATTGCGGATCAAGCCAGTTTAGAGCAAATGCTTGCATCAAAAGAAAGCAACCCTGACGAGCGTAATATTGCACTGAATACCCTGCTTGAACATGCAATTGTACAGCAAGACTACAAGACATTTATTCAAAATTTCAAATATGTCCCTCAAAATGCTGCTGAATATCAAGGATACTCCAGCAAAAACAAAGCGTATCAAGATCAGCCCCCACTTTCGATTTTTGTCTGGCAAGGCAAAAAAATTAGCCCTGAAATCCAATGTTATTCTTTACTCAGTACAGTGACCCAGTTATCTAAAGATTCTAATGATCGCCTAGCCAATATCTGTTTGGGTGAAGCAATTCGTGAAACAGGTCATTTTTTAGATATATTCACCACTGAAAATCAACCTGATATTTTGGGTAAAGTTAAAAAATCATCGAAAGGTCAGATTTTTTACCGTGGCACAGTGTACCAAAACATCATCAAAGAATCACAACCGAGCGAACTACAAGCCTACGCACTGTATCGTGCCATTCAATGTTATGCACCAGCTGGTACCAATGAGTGTGGTAACGAAGCAGTTTCAAAAGCAATCCGCAAACAGTGGTTTCAAAAGCTCAAAACTCAATATCCAAATACAACTTGGGCAAAATCTTTGAAATATTATTGGTGATGTTGTGCAAGGTATCTTGAAAACCGTATGGCTAATGCTGTTAACTCTCGCAAGTTGCTCAGTGGCACATAGTCAGGTTGAAGCTCAGCATTATCAACAATTTTGGTTATGGGGCAATATTCAAAGTCGCCCTTATTTAGCCCAAGCAAATGAGCTATATATTTTACAGGGCGAAGTTCGATTCTCTAAATCTGAACAACACAGCTTGTTGATTCCTCAAGGTATAGGCTTACGCATCTTTCCTCAGCAGCAAAAAGTCTGGTTGGTATTTCGTACAACCAGCTTAAATTGGCAATCCGATACCACTCAACAGGTTATTCAGCGTCTACAGCAATGGAAAAATTCAGGGAATCAAATCCTTGGATTACAAATTGATTTTGATAGCGGAACACGAAATCTTGGACAATATGCGGATTTTCTGGTCAAGCTTCGTCAAGAACTCCCCAAATCCTATCGATTAAGTATTACAGGTTTACTGGACTGGACTAACCATCAAGATTCACTCACCTTAAACAAACTTCAGCAGAATGTTGATGAAATTGTGCTGCAAAGTTATCAGGGACGGCATACCATTAAAAATTATGCCGAATATATACAACGCTTAAGCACACTGCCTATTCCATTTAAATTGGGGCTGGTTGAACATGGTGCATGGCAATCACCTACCGATTTAGCAGCAAACCCCAATTTTAAGGGCTATGTCATTTTTCTATTACCGAAAAAGTTTGATAAATAATGACGTTTTTCCTTGAGTTCATAGAGCTGATCTTATAAAATTCAGCCTTCGCAATTTGCGACTCAACATTTTAGTTGAGACTCCTTGCTTCTAAAAATTCATTTAGGGGCTGTCTAAACCGTAAGGAGCTGACAATGCGTCATTACGAAATCGTACTTTTAGTACACCCTGATCAAAGCGATCAAGTGGTTGGTATGGTAGAACGCTATATCTCTCACATCAAAGATGCTGAAGGTCAAATTCACCGCTTAGAAGATTGGGGCCGTCGTCAATTGGCTTACCCAATTAACAAGATTCACAAAGCACACTACATTTTGATGAATGTTGAATGTGGTCAAACGACTCTTGATGAGTTAGAAGAATTGTTCCGTTATAACGATGCAATCATTCGTAACTTGATCATCCGTCGTGAACACGCAATTACTGAAGAGTCTTTGCTTGCTAAAAGTGCTGAAGAAAAACGTGCGCGTAAAGCTCAACGTGAAGAAGCACAGCAAGTATCTCAAGAAGCTGCTGAATAAGGAGAACATCAATGGCACGTTTTTACCGTCGTCGCAAGTTCTGCCGCTTTACAGCTGAGAATGTTGCGTACATCGATTACAAAGATATCGACACTTTAAAACAGTACATCACTGAAAACGGCAAGATTGTTCCTAGCCGTATCACTGGTACTAAAGCTCGTTATCAACGTCAATTAGCGCTTGCGATCAAACAAGCTCGCTACTTGTCTTTGATTCCGTACACTGACAACCATAAGTGAGGTGATCTGTGGACGTTATCTTATTACAACGCATTAAAAACCTTGGTAAATTAGGCGACAAAGTATCAGTTAAAGCTGGTTACGGTCGTAACTTCTTGATCCCTCAAGGTAAAGCAGTTGCAGCTACTGAAGCTAACACTGCTGCTTTCGAAGCTCGTCGCGCTGAACTTGAGAAGCAAGAAGCTGAAGTATTGGCTGCTGCTCAAGCACGTGCTGATCAATTGAACGAAGTGAACATCGTGATCACTGCTAAAGCTGGTGACGAAGGCAAATTGTTCGGTTCTATCGGTACTCGTGACATCGCTGACGCTTTAACGAATGCTGGTCTTGTTGTAGACCGTGCAGAAGTTCGTTTACCAAACGGTGCGCTTCGTCACACTGGTGAATTCAACATCGCAATCCAATTGCATCATGATGTTGCTGCTGAAGTACTTGTTACTATCGTTTCTGAGTAATTTCAGTCATTCCCAAAAAGAGCATGCTTCTGCATGCTCTTTTTTTTCGCTATAGTTTTTTCTGATTCAACTATTCATTTATATTGTTTTTAAGATTATGTAGTTTTCTACTTTTGCTTTAAGATAGACGCGCAAATCTTTGTGTTTTTTATGCTTTACTCAATTTAAGGTTATTTATGTCTCAGGCGAATGCCACAGTTGCGCAACACTCTGTTTCTTCTGAAAATAAAAATACGGAGTCGTCAGGTCAGCTCAAAGAATTTCGTACACCTCCACATAACTTGGCGATTGAACAAGCCGTTTTAGCTGCACTCATGACTGTTGCTGAGTCTTTCGAACAAGTCAGTGATGTTTTAAATGAAAATGACTTTTATGCGACACGTCATAAATATATTTTTCGTGCCATTGAAAAACTGGCTCAAGAGAACTCGCCTTACGATGCAGTTTTGGTGAACGACTGGCTAGTCAAACAAAATCTGATTGATGCTGTTGGTGGTGAAGATTACCTCATGCAACTCATGTCAGACTCCCCTGCAAGTTTCTACAATCTAGAAACCTATGCCGTTAAAATTCGAGAGTTTGCAACACTACGCAGCATGATCAAGGCGAGCAATGAAATTTTGCTCAATGCCTACAATACCAATGGTCGTAGCGTTTCTGAAATTTTAGACTTAGCAGAAACCAATATTTTCTCGATTGCAGAACAGCACAATAACAACAAGAAAAATGCAGGCCCTCAACCGATTACCTCTGTGGTTTCAGACGTATTCAATAAACTCAGTGAATTATCACAACTTGAAGGCAACATCACAGGTTTAACCACTGGATTTGTTGAACTCGACAACAAAACCTCAGGAATGCAAGGCGGCGACATGATTATTGTCGCGGCACGTCCATCGATGGGTAAAACCACTTTTGCCATGAATCTGGTTGAAAGTGTCTTATTTAACTGTGATTTGCCAGCTTTAGTATTTTCTATGGAGATGCCTGCTGACTCGATTGCCATGCGTTTAATTTCATCTTATGGGAAAGTCCATCAAGGTCACTTACGTTCAGGTAAATTAGACAGTGATGAATGGTCTAAAGTGACAGGTACAATTTTACAGCTTCAAGAAAAGCATCTTTATATTGATGACTCCTCGGCACTTCCACCCACAGAATTACGTGCGCGTGCGCGCCGTGTTGCTAAACAACATGGCGGAAAACTCGGCTGTATCATGGTCGACTATTTACAGCTGATGAAAGTACCGGGCATGGGCGACAACCGTGTCGGTGAGATTGGTGAAATTTCTCGAAGCTTAAAAGCTTTAGCAAAAGAAATGGACTGTCCTGTCATTGCACTGTCTCAGTTGAACCGAAGTCTGGAAAACCGACCAAACAAACGCCCTGTAATGTCTGATTTGCGTGAATCTGGTGCAATTGAGCAAGATGCCGACTTAATCATGTTCATTTATCGTGATGAAGTCTATAACAAAGAATCCAAAGAAGCTGGTACTGCCGAAATTATTATCGGAAAACAACGTAACGGTCCGATCGGAACCGTGCGACTGGCTTTTGAAGGACAATACACGCGTTTTAGTAATCTCTCTCCTGAGTACTACAACCAATTTGATGACGACGAATAACGTCTTAAGGAGTCCAAAGTGCGTCAAGCTACCGTTACCATTAGTCGCGAAGCTCTACAACATAACTTGAATCGGGTCAAACAACTCGCGCCAGATTCAAAAATTGTCAGCATGGTAAAGGCAGATGCCTATGGTCACGGATTAGAAAACTGCTTATCTGCACTCACGCAATCGGATGCCTTTGGTGTCGCCTGCTTAGATGAAGCCATTGAAATTCGCCAATTGGGCTTTAATCAATTGGTGACACTCATCGAAGGGGTTTTTAGTGAAGATGAAATGCAAATTGCCATCGACAACAAATTTGAATGCATGCTGCACCATCAACAGCAACTCGACTGGGTGCGTCAGTACAAAACAGAATATCAGGCAAAAGGTCTAAAAGTTTGGGTCAAGCTTAACAGTGGCATGAACCGTTTAGGTTTCAAAGTTCCTGAGATCATTGAGATTATCAACACACTAAAAGCCGAAGGTTTTGAATGTGTCTTAGCGATGCACTTTGCCAATGCAGATGCTGACGACCACCCAATGAATGAACAGCAAAAACAGCAGTTTTTAGAGGTGCGTGAAGCTTGTTCACCTGTGCTTGCCTCTTGTTGTAACTCAGCTGCCATTATGAAATGGCCTGAACTTCATTTTGATTATGTTCGCCCAGGCATTATGCTGTATGGTGCAACCCCCTTTGATCATCGTCCTGTTGCTGAACTTGGGTTAAAACCTGTAATGACATTTAGCGCAGGTATCATGGCACTCAATAAAATCAGTGCAGGTGAAAAAGTGGGCTATGGCTCTAGTTTTATTGCACAAAAAGATATGGAAATTGCTATTGTTTCAATTGGTTATGGAGATGGATACCCACGCGCCTATATTCAACAAAACTATGTTGTAGTCAATGGTCATACGACTCCACTGGTTGGACGTGTCAGCATGGATATGATGGCGATTGATGTTACAGGTTTAAATGCTTGTGTTGATACGCCTGTCGAATTATGGGGTACACAGCGCCTCGTAGATGATGTTGCCAAAGCTAGCGGTACGATTGGTTATGAATTATTATGTCGTTTAACTAAACGACCTGCCCGTAAAGTGACTTAACACTTTATTGCATCAAAAAAAAGCCAAGTTATTCAACTTGGCTTTCGACTTCTTCAGCTTCAGCATCACGAAGTAAACTTAAAAACTCAGCAAGTTCTATTTCAGAAAGTTTGCATGGTTCAAATTGCTCTAACCCTTTGAGCATAAAAAAATCATGAATGTCACTTCTTTTCCGTACCAATTTCATTGACCATGCATTAAAGAAACCATCCTCTACCCAACGCGAAGGAAAATTTATAATATCATCATGTCGAACATCCCGCTGAATATGCTCAAACAGATCTAATACTGCCTGTTTATCCCCTTCCAAACATTGAAAGAAACAGCCATTGGCAAAAAATAAAGCGCCTCGAATCTGATTCACACGATTAAAATACAAAGCTTCCGATAAGATCTCCCGCAGGTCAAACATCAGTTGTTCAGCGCTGGTGGTCGCTTTACTGGTATAACATAACTGAAATATTATCTTCTATCTTATGAATATATGAATTAACAATACTATAGCAAATAGTCTTCACTTGGTTTAGGAATTTCATGCAATCCTCGACGTAATGTTTCAGACCATTGCTTGCTAATCTTTTGATAATAGGGATCATCTTGAGTAATACGTTTACCATGTGGAATTTTCAAGCTATTAACACGATAAACCAAAACATCCAGTGGCATACCCACTGAAACATTAGAGCGCAAGGTCGAATCAAAGGAGATCAAACTACAACGAACCGCTTCATCAAGCGGCATATCATAGGTCAATGCACGATCTAAAATAGGTTTCCCATATTTACTTTCACCAATTTGGAAAAATGGCGTATCTTTAGTCGCGCAAATAAAATTGCCTTGCGGATAAATATTATAGAGCTGTAATTCAGCATCACCAATTTGCCCGCCAACCAACAGGCTACAATAATAATTACTCTGCTCAAGTGTATCTTCTGTGACATCCTGAATCACTTTTCGTAAAGTTCGTCCAACCAATTGTGCAACTTCAAACATGGTATTGACTGTGTACAAATTAGGCTCTTGTTTTAAAGCAATCTGATTACGCAAATGCCCAATGACTGCCTGCGTTGTTGCCAGATTTCCTGCTGTTTGAATTGCGATAAAACGCTCTTGATGTACACCAAAGGTATAAAGTTTACGAAATACTGAAATCTGATCTACACCCGCATTGGTACGGGTATCACTAATAAAAACCAATCCATCTTTTAAACGTAAAGCACAACAATAGGTCATTCAAACTTCCTTCGTTCAACTAGCATGGTAAAACCTGCACGACTGAATGCATGGTTTCAACACCGCCACGCTCCCGTATTCCACGTACAGGAGCAACATCATAATAATCTCGACCAATTGCAACATAAATATGTGAATGTGGTGTAAATATCTGATTACTAATATCAAAACAATACCACATTTTCTCTAAATACACTTCAACCCAAGCATGACTTGCTAAATGCAACAGATTTGGCGCATACAAATAACCTGAAACATAACGTGCAGGCACACCTAAACCACGACACATTGCAATAAAAACATGACTATGATCTTGGCATACACCACCTAACTGATGTGCCTTAAATACATCAATCGCTGCGGTATGTACTTCCGTTACCTGAGGTTGATAAGGAATATAATTCAAAACTGCTGCCGCCAAATTTTGAAATTCAGCACGAGTCATGTGTTTAACATAGTCATGTGCAAATGCCAACATTTCCCGATTACACATTGTCATTGCGGTTGGTTGTAAAAAGATACTGGGATGAAGTGCACTTTTTTGCATTGCAACTTCACAATGAGGGTCAATCTCAACAATCCCTTGCACCATAATCGTTAACTGCTGGTAAGGATAACGCTGAGTACTGGTCACCCAAAAGTTATCAAAAGCATCTTTTTGTGTGGTGTATTGTCCAGGAATACTGAAATCCCATGAATGTACGCGCTGATGCCCATCGGTTTGTGGCATCATTTTTATATACTGAATGCTATTACTGGCAGTTTCTGAATATTGGTAATGGGTCTGATGATTGACCATCAATTTCATACGGCAACTCCTAAACTCTGTTGTAACTGGGTATTTAATCCATGAAAAGTACTGAGTTCAGGCTGCTGTTTGAATGCTTGCCATGCTTCTAGAAAAGATGTGCAGGCATAACTCTGTAATGCTTTAGCAATAATCTCCAATTGATTAATTACATCAGTTGGATCTTGCTGCATTCTCAATGCCTGATCTAAATCCTCAATGTATTTACCTAAACTAAAAAATAAAAACACATCATGGGATTCACTTTCTAGTACAGCTTCAACATCACTAATGACTTGGCAAATCGAGCTTGCACTGCCTTTGGCATATTTAAACATTGCATTCAACTCGGCATAACTCTGCGCAGAGAGTACACCTCGAAGTGCTTGTACATTGTCATATGCCATTTGAAATTGCTGATTAAAAGATGCTGGTTGTTCAGGGTCTAATAATAATGCGGTTAATGAAGCGGCATCATAAGCAGGCAAATACAGCGCCGAAATCAGTTGCTGAGCATGTTGATCATCTTCTAAAGGTAAGTACTGACACAAAAAATGAATCCGTGCCAAATAACGCCCTAACCAAAAAATATTATATGCATTTGAAGTCAACAGTAGCATAGTGTTCTCCTTATGCATGCAATGTTTCAATAACCCATGTATCTTTAATTCCACCACCTTGTGAGGAATTGACGACCAGCGAGCCTTCTTTCATTGCCACACGAGTTAAGCCACCGGGTACGATTTCTGTTCGATGCGGAGAGCTTAAAACAAATGGTCGTAAATCAATATGGCGCTCTGCTACCCCTTTATCGGTCAGCGTTGGTGCAACAGACAAATCAAGCGTTGGTTGGGCAATATATAAATGCGGATGAGCAATGACTTTTTTTTTGAATTCAGCAATTTGTTTTTCTGTTGCTTGAGGACCAATCAACATGCCATAGCCACCCGAACCCTGTGCTTCCTTCACAACAAGATTATGTATATTTTCAACAACATAGTCTAAATCATAATGATTTCGACATTGATAAGTTGGAACATTTTTTAAAATTGGCTGCTCATTTAAATAATATTCAATCATTTTATCAACATACGGATAAATTGATTTATCATCAGCAACCCCTGTTCCTGGTGCATTGGCAATAATCACATTTTGTTTGAGATATGCCGACATCAACCCTGCAACGCCAAGACAACTGTCAGGACGGAAACTTAGAGGGTCTAGGAATGCATCATCTAAACGGCGATAAATAACATCAACACGTTGTTTACCTCGAATGGTTTTAGCATAAACCATATCATTTTCAACAAATAGGTCTTGTCCAGTGACCAAAGCAACATCCATTTCACGTGCCAAGAATGCATGTTCATAATAAGCACTATTGAAACGACCAGGACTCAACACCACTACAGTGGGTCGATCCACAAGTGTATTTTCTTCTAAAATAGCGCGCAATAATTGCGGATATTGTTCTATTTCATAGAGTTTACTTTTTTGGCACAAATCAGGCATCAGTTTTTTACTGATTTTTCGGCTTTCCAACATGTACGACACACCAGAAGGTGTACGTAAATTATCTTCTAAAACAAAGAATTCTCCAGAACGATCCCGAATAATATCAATTCCGCTAATTTGCGAATAAATATTGCCTTTCAATTTAAAATTCAGCATTTGTGGCTGAAAAGCTTCATGACTTAATACCTGTACTTCAGGCACAATGCCACTTTTTAAAATTTCCTGACGGTTATAAATATCATCAAGAAAATAATTGAGCGCATGTACACGCTGTGCACAACCAGCTGCGATTTTATCCCACTGTTTTTTGGCAATCACGCGTGGAATCAGATCATAAGGAATGGTTCGTTCTGTACCTTCAGCATCACCATATACTGTAAAAGTAATACCATGATATAAAAAGAATTCTTTCGCTTCTTGGTTTAAGACTTTTAACTCAGCAAGACTCCGTTCAAATAGCCATTTTTCAATATTTTGACTGGCTTCTGCCGACATATGTCGATCATCCAACATTTCATTAAAAAATTTGGAACGAAGTTGTTGAAAGTTCACACCCTGCGGGCTTTTGGGTTCGACATGCTGTGGGTCTCGTGGGCTATAACCTACTCCTGTAACAACACTTTCCATCATATTTAAAGGTTCTTTATTATCTTTTAGCATATCAACCTCTCATCTTTATAAGGCTTATTTTTTGACTTGCAAAATTAGTGCCATACCACAATAACGGATTTTTACTTCAATTTTTTGTATCGTTTAAGATTTATTATTGATATCTATTTTGTAAAAGACTAGTGTATAGTCATCTTTTTCGTTTCGAGTTATTTTTAAAATAACTTTGTTCTCTATTAGCCTATCTATTTCCAAAGTTACTCATGTCTGTACAAGAAAAAGAAACCTCGAACAGCCTGCATCGGCAGTGGCAAATCTTATCGCGCCTGACAACAGGGAAATGGACAGGCACTCGCCAGTTGCAGGAAACCCTACAACGTGAAGGAATTGATATTAGTTTACGAACAATTCAGCGTGATCTAAATCAAATTGCTCAACGCTTTCCCATTGAAAGTAATAAAGAAGTTCCTCAAGGCTGGCGTTGGCGCTCCGATGCACCAATTCAAAGCTTACCACATATGACCAGCTCGCAAGCGGTGACTTTTATGATGGTTGAGGAGCATTTAAAACATTTATTGCCGCCTAGCTTAATCAATGAAATGATGCCGTGGTTTGACCTTGCTCGACGTAGTTTATCGGAGCAAAATAATGTTCGCCAATGGGTCAATCGTGTACGGATTGTTCCTGCTAGCCAGCCACTGATTCCGCCAACCATTGATCAGCAAGCGCAGCAAGTGATTTATGAAGGTCTATTACAAGATAAGCAAATCGAATGCATTTATCAGGGGCGTGAACGCGAAGAAAAAAGTTACCTGCTGAATCCATTAGGACTGGTTCAAAAAGGTGCAATTATTTATTTAATTTGTACCCGTCATGATCGTCAAGATATTCAAACCTTTGCTTTGCACCGTTTTAAGTCAGCAAATTTGTCAACGAATCGTGCAATGCACCCCGTTGATTTTAATATTGACCAGTATATTGAGTCAGGTGCTTTAGGTTTCCGTATTGATCTGCATAAACCTACTGAATTGGTGCAACTACAACTCACCATGCACGAATCAGATGCTAAAACCTTTTATGAATCACAACTGAGTAAAGACCAAAGCATTCAAGACATAGGTGAACAATTGGTTCTTGTTCAAGCGACTGTTCCACTGACCTCACAATTGGTTTGGTGGTTACGCAGCTTTGGGCAGAAAATTCGCCATATTGAACCTGCCCAAGTTGCAGCTTATGTTAATGAGGCAATCTAGGCTTTTCTTGTTCAGCCTCATCAATAAATGCATAGCGCTTGAAAGTTAACTCAGTCCATTGAGCAGCGATCGGCGCTTGTAAAAATTCATCTAATACCTGCCCAACCACTTCTTCGATCTCATCTCCTTCTTGCAACATGTCATTGCCTTCATCTTCAAGCACTTCATCGTCCGTTGTCATATAGCGACACTGCAATGTTCCTTGCTGATAATGTTCAAAGAAGTAGCTATTGGCTAAATCAAACAATACAAATTGAACAATTTCTTCATCAACTTCAGAAATATCAAAAGATTGACCTACATGATAGACAATCAGGCAACCTGCGGAATTGGTATAAACATCGATTGTGTCTTCATCACGCTCTAAATCAGCTGCCTGATCAAAATCGACCTCGCCCAAATATTGAAGCCTTGTCCCAAACAAGGCTTCTAAATCTTGTGATGTTGTAATCACTTTTTTTACAATACAGCCCGCAATATTCATCGTGATAACACCTTTGATTTTAAAAATTTCAGCAGTTTATTCTACGGAATTAAAGTGGACTAATGACTGCAACAATATGTTGAAAAACATAAGGATCAGATAATAATTGAAATTTTTCATCATCTAGATAAGTAACAGCGATATGATAGTTCTCACCTGCAAATGCCTTGATCGAAGATAAATCTTTCCAGTAGGTTGCTAAGAAAAAATGCTCCCAATCCCCTTGAGTTTCACGGCGAACAAATGCGCCTAAATTCCCTTTAATGCTTTCTGAATGCAACACACCTGTTTGTTGTAAATGCTCGGAAAATCCATCTGCATGCTGTCGTGGTACACATCCATGCCATGTTCTTACGATCATTTTGACTCCAGTTCATGTGTAAAACATACAGTATAAAGGGATTTATGTTTTTAGATAGAGCGAATAAAAAATAAGCCTATTATTCATCGCTGAGAATAGGCTAGTCTGATCTGAACGCTATTTTTATTATGATCTGTTATTTTTATTTAGGAAGAACAACACGCATCTGATCAGCTTAAGCATGCCAATTCACCACGGTTATATCGAATATGCTTGAAGGTCATGGCTTTTTCTCATTGTTGATGTGATGTATTCACTATATGAAGATTTTCACTGTCTGAGAAATAAATAGATTGCATGAGCTTTTAAGTAAAAATGCTTAATTTATTTTCTACTAAGCTTTTGAAGCAACATAAAAAAGCCCGATACAATGATCGGGCTTTTCATTTCTAAACTTGAGTTAAGCTGATTTACGCATCGCATTATTTTTACGAATTGTAATCATGATCAACTGAACTGCCGCAGGCGTCACACCTGGAATACGCGTTGCTTGTGCCAATGTTTCAGGCAGAACGGTTTTCAATTTTTGGGTAATTTCACGAGATAACCCTGAAACCACATCATAGTCAAAATCTGCTGGAATTTTGGTTTCTTCAAGACGTTTTAACTGTGCGACATCTTCATGCTGACGGTTGATATAACCTTCATATTTCACAGCAATTTCAATTTGTTCGCCAACTTGTTGCGACACTTCAGAACCCGTTAATTCTGCAATTTGCTCAAAACTGATATTTGGACGTTTCAACAGATCAATCGCACTACATTCTTTGCTGAGATCTGCACCTGTCATTTCAACGAATTTTTTACCCATCGGGTTATTTGGCGCAGCCCACAAGTGTTGTAAACGTGAGGTTTCTTGCTCAACGGCTTCCATTTTTTCACAGTAAGCCGCCCAACGGGTATCATCCACCAAACCAAGCTCACGACCAATTGCAGTTAAACGTTGATCTGCATTGTCTTCACGCAGCATTAAGCGATATTCGGCACGTGACGTGAACATACGGTACGGTTCTTTTGTCCCTAACGTAATTAAATCGTCAACCAATACGCCCATGTAAGCTTGATCACGTTTTGGTGTCCATTCTTCTTGTTCCCACGCACGACGTGCAGCGTTTAAACCTGCAAGTAAACCTTGTGCGCCTGCTTCTTCATAGCCTGTCGTACCGTTGATTTGACCTGCAAAATACAAACCATTAATCGCTTTGGTTTCAAGGGTAAATTTCAGACCTTGCGGGTTGAAATAGTCATATTCAATCGCATAACCAGGACGTAAAATATGGGCATTTTCCATCCCGCGAATTGAACGAACCAACTCAAATTGCACATCAAATGGTAAAGACGTTGAAATACCATTTGGATAAAGCTCATGTGTATCTAAACCTTCAGGCTCCAAGAATACCTGATGTGAGTCTTTATCGGCAAAACGATGGATTTTATCTTCAATCGAAGGGCAGTAACGCGGGCCAACCCCTTCAATCACACCTGTATACATTGGCGAACGATCTAAACCGCCACGAATAATGTCGTGGGTTTTTTCATTGGTATGCGTAATATAGCAATTGACTTGTTCTGGGTGCATCGACACATCACCCATAAATGACATCACTGGTGATGGAAAATCACCTGGTTGTGGTGTCATCACCGAGAAATCAACTGAACGCGCATCAATACGTGGTGGTGTCCCTGTTTTTAAACGACCCACTGGCAATTTAAGTTCACGTAAACGGTGCGCTAAAGCAATTGATGGCGGGTCACCTGCACGACCACCGCTCGATTTTTCTAAGCCAACGTGAATCACACCACCTAAGAATGTTCCTGTGGTGAGTACAACCGTTTTTGCATCAAAACGGATACCCATTTGGGTCACGACACCTTTAACGGTATCACCATCAACAATCAAATCATCAGCAGCTTGCTGAAAAATATCCAAATTGGCTTGATTTTCCAAAGTTTCACGAATCGCTGCTTTATAGCGAACACGGTCAGCCTGCGCACGTGTCGCACGAACTGCTGCACCTTTGCGTGAATTCAAGATACGGAACTGAATCCCACCTTTATCCGCAGCAAGCGCCATTGCACCACCGAGTGCATCAATTTCGCGCACCAAATGCGACTTACCGATCCCACCAATCGCAGGATTACAGCTCATCTGCCCTAAAGTCTCAATATTATGAGTTAATAGTAATGTCTGTCGGCCCATACGTGCAGCCGCAAGCGCAGCCTCTGTGCCAGCATGACCACCACCAATAACGATGACATCGTAAACTTTAGGATAATGCATAATCTTTGTGTCAAAACTAAAAAAAAGACAGAACATTATAGCAAAGAAAGCCGTAAAGATACCAAAAACTTATGCTTTATCACTCAAAGCTGCTGGTTCGATAACACCACCATACAAAACCCATCTACTACTTGCAGACAAATCAAAAAAATTCACAAACTTATGCGTATTGTTACTAAACAGGCAAAGACGAATTTTGATTATTTTTTATACTCTTTAAGGTGCTTTAAAACAATACCGATGAATCTGAGGACTATTGCATATGAACAAAACCATCTTTTCAGCAGCACTTTGTTTAGGATTGTCACTCGGCTGCGTTTCTCTTGCTCAAGCCAATGACAAAGTCGAAAAAATTTATAACAGCAAAATGATTCAACAAGTATGTAAAGGAAAACATACAGGTGATACAACTTCATTTGCCGCACGAGGGATTATTTGGAATGGAACATGTGAAATGCAATTCATTCCGATGCATAGCAACATGATTCAGGGGAATGAAAATGAATTATTGGACACCTGTCAGCAAGACCCACACCGTAAAATGGCAACAATTAATGGTCATGAAATGAAAGGAAAATGTGCGCTTGCATTTACACCACCCCGTCCAATGCAATAAAGACTCACTACCCAAAACAGGTCAAAGCCGCGCTTGACCTGTTTTTTTTTATTTTTCCCAATCAAAAAATAAAAAAGTGTAGACCACAGCGAAAGCTCTTTCATGATGATATTTAGGTTTTCTTTCACTCAAAGCTCAATAAAACACTTATTTCAAGAAAACTTAAAAGTCACCACGACATTGTCGTAGCCTATTTTCTTCAAATTTAGTGATTACCATCATTATTATTAAGCCACATTAATATATCATTTAATTAACACGATAAAACTGGCAAGATTTATGCATTAAAAAACATATAATTCAGATTAAAAAAATATTAATTCCGATTCAATTAATCGGGTTATTTAGCATATTTCCGACTATTTTAGTTATATTTAAATTCATAAAATACAACTAAAATAGTCGGATTTTTTAGTTTAAAAAATCAACAATTTAAACTT
>NZ_BKNN01000060.1 GCF_008993995.1 Acinetobacter brisouii | reverse complement strand
AATTTTAAAAAAAGAAAATACACAAATTATGTGCATCATAGGTCATTACAATTAAAAGAAGGGCTTTACTGGTTAAGAGGTAGTTATAGAAAATTTTTGTATAAATATAAAGAATCTCATATTCAAAAACTATTAGAAAATAAACTGCATAAAAAATATTATTTGGTGCCTTTGCAAACACATAATGATGCTCAAATATTATTTCATTCTAAATATAATAATATTGAAGAGTTTATTACAGAGGTTATGGTTTCTTTTGCAAAGAATGCTGTATTAGATACATATTTAGTGATTAAACATCATCCTTTTGATAGAGGATATCGAGATTATACATTGTTTATAAATTCCTTATCGGACCAACTCAACATCAAAAAACGTGTCATTTATATTCATGACCAATACTTACCGTCATTACTCACCCATGCACTGGGGGTTGTAGTGGTGAACAGTACGGTGGGCATGTCAGCAGTTGAGACATTCTTGCCAGTGAAAGTTTGTGGTCAGGCGGTTTATAATTTGCCTAAAATTACGGTACAAGAAAATTTGGATGATTTTTGGATGACATGTTGTACGTGGCAGGCAGATAAAGAAAGAATACAAAAATTTCTTTTTTTCTTAACACATACAACGCAATTTAATGGTAGTTTTTACAAGCGTTTAGATGAATGCTCAAATCACACAGGAATAATTTGGAATGTTAAAGATTCTTCTTTAAGATTTAATGAGTTAGACCTTCATCAAAAGTTATAATATTTATATAGAGCTTTTAGTACAAATATAGGAAATAGAGGTAATGATATTACAGCCTGTTGTTCTTTCTGGTGGTTCGGGTACACGATTATGGCCACTTTCTCGTGAAAAACACCCTAAACAACTCTTAAACTTATTTGGTAATAAAACATTACTTCAAAATACAGTAGGGCGACTAAGTGGGTTAGAGCAAAAATTTGAAGAAATACTCTCTCCAGTTGTTGTTGGTAATTCAGAATATCAATTTATTGTTGAAAACCAATTAAAAAAAATTGGCGTTAAAGCGCATTTAATTCTAGAGCCAGTTTCTCGAAATACTGCTCCAGCGCTGACTGCTGCCGCGTTAAACAGCATCGAAAATAATCTAGATCCTATTTTATTGGTTATGCCAGCCGATCATATGATTTTAAATGTTCAGGCATTCCATGATGCTGTCGTAAAGGGCGCTGCTAAGGCAGAGAAGGGTGGGATCGTCTGTTTTGGTATTACACCAAATAGCCCTGAGGTTGGATTTGGCTATATCAAAACCATCGTAAGTGAAGATGGGATTCATTTGCTCGATCAATTTGTTGAAAAACCAGATGTTGAAACAGCGCAAGCGTATGTTGATTCTGGAAAATACTATTGGAATAGTGGTATTTTTCAGCTTAAAGCAAGTACGTGGCTTTCATTATTGAAAAAATTAAATCCAGAAATGCTATTGGCGTGTGAAAAAGCCTATGGATCTGCTCAGCACAAAGGGCGAGTGACAACTCTTCATGTCGAGAGTTTTGCTTCCTCACCAGATGACTCTATTGACTATGCCGTGATGGAGTCTTTAGGAAAATCTGGAAGTTTAGAAGTAGAAAGTTTTGTTGTTCCGTTTGATGTTGACTGGTCAGACGTAGGAAGCTGGGGCGCTGTTTGGGATATTAGTGAAAAAGATGCTCAGGGCAATGCCACCAAAGGGATTGGAAAAGCTGTATTTCAAACATCAAACAATAACTTGGTACACACGACACCAAAACGCTTGATTTCATTACTTGGGGTAGAAGATCTTGTTGTGATTGATACGGCTGATGCGTTGTTGATTGCAAACAAAAATAAAATTTCTGAAATGCGTTCTATGGTTAAAACCTTGAAAAAAGGCCATCCAGAAATTATGCAAACTGGGCGTAAAGTTGCACGACCATGGGGAACCTATGACTCGATTGACTCGGGTTCTAACTTCCAAGTTAAACGTATTGTGGTTAACCCAGGTGAGACTTTAAGTTTGCAAATGCATTACCACCGTGCGGAGCACTGGATTGTGGTGCGTGGTACAGGTCGTATCACGTGTGGCGATAAAGTGTTCTTACTTTCTGAAAACGAATCGACCTATATTCCAATGGGAGAAGTCCATCGTTTAGAAAACCCAGGCAAAATACCTTTAGAGGTCATTGAAGTACAGTCTGGGGAATATCTGGGTGAAGATGATATTGTCCGTTTTGAAGATTTTTATGGCAGATGCGATAATAAAGAAGCAACGGCAAAAGAGTAAAACCAAAGACCAACGCAAATTTAAACAAATTGGGTTTGCGCTTGGAGCTTTAAAGTTTATTCTATAGCGTTAATAAATTAGGTTTAGCTATCAGAGAGTATCCGTAGTTAGGCCTAATTTTTATTACTTAAATTATTTATTATGAATGTGTATAGCAAATTGAAAGGCTAGGTGCAAATGAAATCTGTCAACCAAATGTTGAAAAAAAAGCGTTTATCTTGGTCTTTCGTCATTATCGTCTTAGTTCCCTCCATAACATCGAGTGTTTATTTTGGTTTTGTTGCCTCTGATCGTTATGTTTCGGTGTCGAACTTTGTGGTTCGTAGCCCGCAAAAGTCAACGTCTGTTTCAGGTTTAACTGCTTTTTTACAAAGTTCAGGGTTTTCTCGTTCTCAAGATGATGCATATGTTGTTGATGACTATGTGATGTCGAGAGACGCAGTCAGCGAACTAGAAAAAACACTTGATTTAAGAAAAATCTATACACATCCAAACATTGACCTTTTTAGCCGTTTTAACCCGTTTGGGTTCGATAACAGCCTAGAAGGGCTGTATGAGTATTACCAAAATCGGGTAAAAGTAACTTTAGACACAACATCATCAATTTCAACTTTAGAAGTGCGTGCCTATAGTGCCAAAGAAGCTTACGAGCTGAACAATAAACTGATTAATATGGCGGAAGTTTTAGTTAATAGGTTAAACGAGCGTGGCCGTCGAGATTTGGTTGCAAATGCCGAAAAAGAAGTACAGGATGCGCAAAAAAGAGTGTCGGATATTTCTGCTCAGCTTGTGAACTATCGAAATAAAAATCAAATTTTTGATGTTGAGAAACAGGCAACAATTGATTTGCAATTGGCTTCAAAATTACAAGATCAGTTAATTATGGTTCAAACACAGCTTGCACAAGTACAGGCAGTGACGCCAGATAACCCGCAAATTGAAGTATTGACTGAACGAGAAAAGTCGATTAATGAACAAATTGCAAAAATTAAGCAAAATATGCTGGGCGGTTCAGATTCATCACTAAACCAAAAGTCGAAAGAATATGAACGTTTAACCGTAGAAAAAGACGTTGCAGTTAAGCAACTAGCAGCTGCCTTGGCAACTTTAGAGCAAAACAAAAATGAGGCAGAACGTAAACAGCTTTATTTGGAACGTATTGCTGAGCCAAATATGCCAGATTACCCAATCGAACCAAAACGAATCAAGAATATTATTTCGACCATTTTAATTTCATTAATTTTATGGGGAATTTATTCTTTACTTACTGCTGGCGTTAGAGAACATCAGGGGTAATGGCATATGGCAAAGCATTCATTTGCAAAAAGCCTAAAAATCCAGATACGGGTGATTGGCGCATTATTAATGCGTGAAGTACTCACCCGTTATGGTCGACATAATTTAGGTTTTTTATGGCTATTTTTAGAGCCTGCTGTTTTTACTTTAGGAATTGTTTTACTGTGGTCAATTACTAAACTACATGGAGGTAGTGTATCTATTGCTGCATTTGCTATTACAGGTTATTCCTATGTATTGATGTGGAGAAACGTGGCATCACGTTGTGCGCAGGCTGTTTCTCCTAATTTATCTCTTATGTATCATAGAAATGTTAGAGTTATTGATATATTTTTTGCAAGAATAATACTAGAAATTTCAGGTATCACCATTTCTTTCATTATGCTTTCAAGTATATTTATTATTACTGGTCTAATGCCGATGCCAGCGGATATTTTTCTCATGCTACAAGCATGGGGGTTGTTGATATTATTTGCTATAGGTTTGGGGATGGTCATTGGAGTAGTCTCTGAATTCTCTGAAGTTTTTGACCGAATTTGGCATACAATTAATTATCTTTTTTTTCCATTATCGGGCGCGCTTTTTTTTGTAGACTCATTACCAACAAGTGTACAAAAAATTGCTCTATATATTCCTCCCCTACATGCTATTGAAATGTTAAGACATGGATATTTTGGAAGTATTGTAAGAACTCATGAAGATCCTTTTTATTTGTTTGTATCATCAATAATACTTATTTTATTTGGATTATATGGGATATCTATATTGGGTCGAAAGGTAATACCAGAATGATAAAATTAACAAATGTATCGAAGCAATATAGAATTCATAGTGGATTACGTACAGTCATCGATAATATTAATTTTGAAATGAACGGTGACGATAAGGTTGGTTTTTTAGGTCGAAATGGTGCGGGTAAATCAACACTAATTCGTTTAATTAGTGGAGTAGAAAGACCTACCTCAGGGGATGTGGAAAGGAATGTTTCAGTTTCTTGGCCTTTGGCTTTTGGTGGCGCATTTCAAGGCACCTTGACTGGTATGGATAACTTGCGTTTTATTGCTCGTGTTTATGGTGCAGATATTCAGTATGTACGGGACTATGTACAGGACTTTGCCGAATTAGGTGCTTATTTATATGAGCCAGTAAAGGCTTACTCTGCGGGTATGCGCGCCCGCCTTGCATTTGCACTTTCTATGGCAATTGAGTTTGACTGTTTTTTAATTGATGAAATTATTTCCGTAGGGGATGCACGGTTTCATAGGAAATGTGAAGAAGAACTGTTTGAAAAACGTAAAGACCGAGGAATTATTTTAGTTTCACATGAAGTGCATAATATCCGAGAAAGATGTAACTCTGTGTGTGTATTAAACCATGGTAAGCTTACAAAATTTGATGATATCGATGAAGGGTATCATTTTTATAATAGTTTAATTTAAGTATGTTGAAACAAATTTTATCTAATCCTTTGTGTTATGGCTATTCAAAAATTTTGAAGCATTTGCCTTTAAAAGTTTCTCGTTCACTAGTCAATAAATTTGACAGTAATAATGTTAAAGCTAATCCAACTGTTGTTCCACAGTTATTGGTAGATGTCTCTGTGTTGGTACAGCACGATGCTGGAACAGGTATACAACGCGTAGTAAAAAAAACGTGGAAACAGTTAGAAATTTTACAAAGTAATGGCGCGTTGGGAACATATCAACTTAGGCCAGTGTATGCAACACGCAAAAATACTTTTAGGTATGTAAAGGGAAAACCTTCTAAGTATGATAAACATGTTGATGTGAATAAAGGGGATATTTTTTTAGGTCTGGACTGGTCTGCTCACCTTTTAACGGCAAATGAGTCTGTACTTTTAGAGTGGAAAAAGAAAGGTGTTCAGCTAAATTTTGTATTATATGACTTATTACCACAGACAAACTCTGGATGGTTTACTAAAGCTACAGTCATAAAGCATAGAAACTGGTTAAAAACATTAATGATTTATTCTGACCAAATTTTATCTATTTCTTATGATGTAGAAAATGAGGCAGAAAAATACTTTAGAAAGTTTTTACCTAAAAGTCTGTACCCTAAAATGAGTGTTATTCCTTTAGGTGCAGATTTTTATGCTGGTAATGATATAAAGCTGAATGTAAAGGAACAAGAAGATGTTTCAAAATTAGACAATAAAAAAATTGTGCTTATTGTTGGTACTGTTGAGCCAAGAAAAGGGCATATAGAGTTATTAAAAGCATTTGATAAAATATGGGATAAACAGCCAGAAATAAGTTTAGTTTTTGTAGGACAAGTTGGTTGGAATACACAAGAATTACAAAATTATATATTTAAACACCATAAATTGAATACTTCATTGTTTTGGTTTAATCAAGTCAGTGATGGCATGCTAAATGCTTTATATCAAAAAAGTGATTTGGTTGTGGTGGCATCCAAAGGAGAGGGGTATGGTTTACCTGTGGTTGAAGCATTGCAACATAGAAAAAAACTATTAGTGAGGGATTTGGCGGTTTTTAGAGAAATTGCCAAAAATCAGGCGTATTATTTTAAAAATGATGATCCAGAGATATTATCTGAACAGATTTTATCATTATTAATGTCCGATCAAAATGAAAGTTTGTTAGATTTAACTTGGTTACCACATTCTTGGAAAGATGCGAGTAATGAAATTTTAAAATTAATTTTGAGTTTAAAAAATTAGTAGATTATATATTTAAAACATTTTAAGTGTTTTGTTTGATAATCTGGTTTGGTACTAAAAATTACTCATAATTATAGTGTAAGTAATAATTTAAACATTATTTACACAAACTTGATCTATGATGAATAGATTAAACAGATGATTATCTGCTTCGAGTGCATATTGAAAGTGAACGGTTTCTTTGCTGGACTAATCTAGCTGGGAAGACCTTAAAAGCTAAATACCTGAATAATTTTACCTTGGTGGAATGCTATGAGTTTTATATCTTATGCACAAAATTTTGAAGATGTAATGTTATGGAGAGCCTTCAAGGAGGTTCAGGGCGGGTTTTATATAGACATAGGCGCACAGGATCCTATTGTAGACTCGGTAAGTAAAGCTTTTTATGAGAAAGGTTGGCGGGGCGTTCATGTTGAGGCTTTACCCGAATATGTTAAAGCTTTAAAAAAAGACCGTCCGGATGAACAAGTTTTACATTATGCAGTTTGTGACGAGAAAATAGATAAAATTGATTTTTATCAGATTTCAAATACGGGGATTTCTACAGGAGACCCTGATATTGCAGCAGTACACAAACAAAATGGTTTTAAAGTCAGAAAAATACAAGTACCTTGTATTCAGTTAAGTACTGTTTTTGATATTGCTGGTAATAAAGAAATACATTGGTTAAAAATTGATGTTGAAGGCATGGAACGCAATGTTTTGAGTAGTTGGGGAGAGCATGTAGCACGGCCTCAGGTGGTTGTAGTCGAGTCAACGGTTCCTCTTACTCAAATAGATACTAGTTCTGAATGGAAACATTTGTTAACAGAGCGTGATTATCAAGAGGTTTATTTTGATGGTTTAAATCGCTTTTTTTTACATAAAAAAGCTCGTAAATTAAAACCAGTGTTTAAAACACCACCTAATGTTTTTGATGATTTTAGCCTCTCAGGCACAGCAAATTCTTCATTCTCTTTATTTTTAAATCAGAAGATAGTTGATTTAGAAAGTCAAATAGATGAATTAAAAAAATACTGAGGACGTAATGGATAAACTATTTTTTTAATTGATACTATGAAATAATAAATTTACATAGATGTAGGGTGTTTTAATGAAGTATATAAGAAGTATTGATGACTTAATAGGCTTAAATGGTGTTGAGTTTATTAAATCAGTATATTTATTTTTTTTAGGTCGATCTCCAGATGAAGTTGGTCTTGCCTTTTATATGGCGAGGTTAAAACAAGGATATAGCAAGAATCATATCTTAACTGATATTATTAATAGTAAAGAAGCACAAGATAAAATAAATCAAGTGGCTGGAGGAGCTATTATAAAATCTGAATCTAAATTAATAAAAAGATTTTTAAGATGGATTTTAAGCCCATTTACACAAAAGCCATGTACTATAAGTCGTTTGGAGTTTCAGTTATATGAGTTAAAAACTCTGATTGATGAAAAAGTATATGCACAAAATTATATGCAGATAAATAATACAGATGCAGATTATAATAAGATATCAAAACAGTCTAAGTTTTTTCTAATGCAAAAAATGAATACTGATTCTGTTAAAGATATTTTGTTAGGATTTCAAAAAGATTTTGATTTGGAGTAAATATGAAAATTGTTATTGATTTGCAAAGTAATCAATCTGGTAGTAGATTAGGGGGGATAGGTCGATATTCTTTTGAATTAACAAAAGCTCTTATTACTAATTATTCAGATGTTCATGATTTTTGGATATTGTTAAATTCTTCTTATTCATCATTAGATAATCAAATTAGGGATGATTTTGCTAATATATTACCTGTTGATAGAATTGTAAATTTTCAAAATTTTTCAGACATTGCTTATTCAAAAAGATACAAGTCTAAAATTGAGTTATCTGAAATCCTTCGTGAGGATTTTATTAATCTAATAAATCCTGATATTTTACTAATAACAAGTTTTATAGAAGGGTTAAATGAAGATGTTGTTGGTTCTGTGGGAAGAATATTTCCAGCAGATAGAACTGTAATGATATGGTATGATTTAATACCTTATGTACAAGCCGATAAATATTTATCGAGTAAAGTTGCATATTCGTATTATATGCATAAAATTAAACAAGTAAAAGAAGCAGCTGGGTTGTTGGCAATTTCAGACTTTACTAGATCAGAGGTGGTATCTCTTTTAGATATTAACTCTAATAAGGTCGTGAATATATCATCGGCCGCAGATAGTAAATTTAGTACTATCGATATTCCAGAAGACCAAATCAAAAGAATTAAAAAAACATATAAAATAAAGAATAAATTCCTTATGTATACTGGTAGTTTTGATTCTAGGAAAAATCATAAAGGTTTAATAAAAGCTTACAGTTTGATACCTAAAAATATTCGTACTCAATATCAATTAGTAATAGTTGGGAATGGTTCAGATAATATTTATAAAGAATTGAGAGATGTTGGTAAGAATGCTGGTCTAAATGATGATGAAATTATTTTTGCTGGCAGAGTATTAGATGCTGATCTTGTTCCATTGTATAGAATGTGTTCATTATTTGTATTCCCTTCTTTATGGGAAGGATTTGGATTACCTGTATTAGAAGCAATGTCATGTGGAATACCTGTTATAGGTTCTAATACAACAAGTATACCTGAAGTTCTAGGTTTAGAAGATGCTCTATTTGATCCAAATTCAGTTGATGATATGGCGAATTTAATGATCAAATGTCTTACTAACTCAAAATTCTCGGAAAAACTAGTAAAGCATGGTTTAGAACAAGCCAAAAAATTTTCATGGGATGCAAGTGCTGATAAAGCTGTAGAATTATTTAAAGCTATTGAAAAGAGTGCTAAGCCTAAGGATTCTACTGATGTAAGCCCTAATGTTATTCAGCATATCAAAAAATATAAAGAAAAATTCAATGCTGTAAATGATTTTAATAAGTTAGATGGTAAAATTATAGAGAGCTTAACTTTAAAATTTTTATCAAATTATGATTATCTTAATATAAATGGTCTGCCTAAATTAGGTTGGGTTTCTACTTGGAATACACGTTGTGGTATAGCAGAATATTCTGCTCATTTATTAAAAGAGTTTCAGAGTAATAATATTACAATTTTTGCACCTGAATCTAATGATATTTTAAATGTCGATGGAGAAAATGTAATTAGATGTTGGAATCAAGGAGGTGGAGCACTAAATAATTTAAATTTAGAAATTGAAAAAAATCAGATAGAAGCTCTAGTTATACAATTCAACTATGGGTTCTTTGATTTTGTAGAACTTCGTAATTTATTGATAAGTTTATTTGCCAAAGGAATTAATGTTTATTTATTCTTCCATGCAACACAAGATCCTAGTAAAGATAAAAAGATTGCTCAATTAGCACCATTTTTAAGTGAATGTTCTGCTCTACTATGTCACAACATGAAAGATGTTGAACGATTAAATGACTTAGGTTTGTATGATAATGTTTACTTAATTCCTCTTGGGATGGCAGATGTTAATTCAGTAGATGTTGAATTCAATAAGCAAAATAAGTTTGTTATAGCAAGTTATGGATTTGCATTGCCAAGTAAAGGGCTAGAGCAACTAGTTGATGCATTTATTGAAATTAAAAATAGGTACTCTAATATAAATTTTCATTTGTTAATGGTTAATGCTGAGTATCCAGATCCTATATCTTCAGTATTAATTCATAAATTAAAAACTAAAATATATGAAAATTCATTAGAGAATAATGTAACTTTTATTACAGATTTTCTGGCAGATGAAATTAGTTTGGGATATTTAGAAAAGGCAGATGTAATCGTATATCCATATCAAAAAACTGGCGAGTCAGCTAGTGCTGCTGTTCGTTTGGGATTATTAGCTGATGCTCCTGTTGTAGTGACCCCAAGTGCAATATTCGATGATTTAGGCGATTCAGTTTTTAGATGTTCTGGTTTTAATTATATAGATGTAGCTAATGGTATTGAAAAGTTTTTACCAATGAAACCTTTTACTGAAATAAAGACTAGTCTTGAAAAGAATAGAAAATTATGGTGTAAAGCTCATTCATACAAGGCAATTTCTCGGGTTATAGAACGTACCATTTCTAAAATTGATACAAATGAGGATAAATTAAAATTTCCAGTAGAATATGATGTTGCTATGAATAAAGGTTTAACTTTTGAGGCTGCATCAACTGATTTAAGAACTATATGTGGAACTCGGGAAAATGGAAAAATTGTTGCTGAACATAAAGGTGGAAATTTGTTGCATGGACCTTATGTTTCAATAAGTCAAGGAAATTATTTATTGTCTATCTATGGAAAAATAGCAAGTGGGGAGCAATCATATCCATTTGTTAAGATCCTAGCGCAAGGAGGGGCTGTTGAGCTAGGTTTGGAGAAAATGAATAATAATGACGATTTATTATGTGCCATCCCATTTGAAGTCGGTGAAAATGGTTTTATGGATGTGGAAGTACAAATAAATATTGATGATGGTTTTAATGGCTTTATATCTTGTGTGGATTTTAAACCATTAAGTTAAGTGTAAGTGGAAATTGATTTTAATTTAACATTAATGAGGTTTTTTGTGAAAAAAGCAATTGTTACAGGTATTACAGGCCAAGATGGCGCATATTTAGCAGAATTATTGTTAAATAAAGGCTATGAAGTGTATGGAACATACCGTCGTACAAGTTCTGTGAACTTTTGGCGTATTGAAGAGTTAGGAATTGAAAAACATCCTAACTTACATTTAGTTGAATATGATTTAACAGACCAAGCTGCAAGCGTACATCTTGTTGCTCGTATTCAACCAGATGAAATTTATAACTTAGCTGCACAAAGCTTTGTTGGCGTGTCATTTGAACAACCTTTGGCGACAGCGCATATCACAGGATTAGGTGCTGCTCATTTGTTAGAAGCGATTCGCATCATTAATCCTAAAATTCGTTTCTATCAAGCATCGACTTCAGAAATGTTTGGTTTGGTTCAAGAAGTACCTCAAACAGAAAGAACACCATTTTACCCACGTAGCCCATACGGTGTAGCAAAATTATATGCGCATTGGCTTACTGTGAACTATCGTGAATCATATGGTATTTTTGGTAGCAGTGGTATTTTATTTAACCATGAATCACCTTTACGTGGTCGTGAGTTTGTGACACGTAAAATTACCGATTCTGTTGCGAAAATTAAATTAGGTAAATTGGATTGCCTTGAATTAGGTAATTTAGATGCAAAACGAGATTGGGGTTTTGCTAAAGAATATGTCGAAGGCATGTATTTAATGCTGCAAGCAGATGAGCCTGATACTTTTGTTTTGGCAACAAATCGTACAGAAACAGTACGTGATTTTGTTCGCTTAGCATTTAAAGCTGCTGATATTACTGTTGAATTCCAAGGAAAAGAGGAAAACGAAATTGCGATTGATGTTGCTACAGGTAAAACTGTTATGCGCGTTAATCCTAAGTTCTATCGTCCAGCAGAAGTTGATTTATTGATTGGTAATCCTGAACATGCAAAAGAAAAATTAGGTTGGCAGCCTAATACAAGTTTAGAAGAGTTGTGCCAAATGATGGTCGAAGCAGATTTACGCCGTAATAAAGCTGGTTTCTCTTTCTGAGTAAAAAAATGAAAAAAATTGTTCTGTTAACTGGTGGTACTGGTTTTACGGGTCAATACGTTAAAGCAGCTCTGGAGCGATTACAGCTCCAGGTTGTTTGTATGACGACTCATGAACCCAAAAGTACAAATGAAGTATATGGAAATCTACTGGATCAAGAGTCACTTATTAAATTAGTTGAAACAGTTCAGCCAGATTACGTTATACATCTTGCAGCAATTGCTTTTGTTGGGCATGCCAATGATAGTGATTTTTATAGAACGAATGTAATTGGTACACTGAATTTATTAAATGCAATAGTTCTAGTTAAGCCAAATATTGAAAAAGTTATTTTGGCAAGCAGTGCTAATGTTTATGGAAATCCAAAAACTAATCCTGTTTCTGAAATGGTAACACCTGCACCGATTAATCATTATGCAATGAGTAAGTTATCTATGGAGACTCTTGCTCAAAATATTTATAGTGATCGCCTGCCTCTATTAATTGTCAGACCTTTTAATTATACAGGTCGTGGACAAACAATTAATTTTCTCGTACCAAAGATAGTTGAGCATTTTCATAAAAAGGCAAAAAAAATCTCTTTAGGAAATCTCGATGTCACACGTGAATTTAATGATGTAAGGGATATTGCACAGTGCTATGCGGGTTTACTGTTAAGTGAAGCACAGGGCGAAATAGTAAATTTGTGTAGTGGATATGGTTATACATTAAATAACTTGTTAGAATCATGTGCCGAATTAACAGGTCATCAACTCGTTGTAGAGGTTGATGCTAAATTAGTTCGCCCAAATGAATTGCGTGTGCTGACTGGTGATCCAAATCATCTTTTGTCTCTTGTGCCATCGCTACAATTCACTCCACTAAAAGAAACATTAAGTTGGATGTTACAGGAATAGTGTAGACTAAATTATCATGACGCAATCAACTTCGAAATTTAAAGTTTTAATACTTTGTTTAGGTTTGGTTATTCAAACCGCATGTACATCATCGTTCATTCCTGGCTCTGGTCCTTCCAACAGTGAAATTATTAAATCCCAATCGATTCCCGATAATATTCCTGTTTTAGATATCAATGCTCAAAACATTCAGGGGCTATCTGGTGGTTTTAAAAACGCACCAGATTTGGGACTTTGGCAAAAAGCTAAGCCAAACCTAAAATTAGGTGCGGGTGATGTCATCCAGATTTCGATGTGGGAAGCGCCTCCTGCGGTTTTATTTGGTTCTGCTGGTGTGGGTTCATCTTCAGACTCAATTGGGATTTCGGGCGGTATTTTAAATCTGCCAGAACAAATCGTGAGTAGTCAGGGATATATCGTTGTTCCTTTTGTTGGAAAGGTTCGTGCGACAGGGCGTTCTTTAACCGATATTGAAGATATGATTCGTGGTCATTTATCAAAAATTGCCAATAAGCCTCAAGTTATTGCGCGTTTAGTACAAAATAATCATAACTCTATCTCCATTATTAGCGATGGTCGTTCATTAACCTTGCCTTTGACACCAAAGGGCGAACGACTAATTGATGTATTACCAAATGTTGTCGATATTAAAAAGATAAAAAGTACCAGTCTGCTGGTGAGTCGTGGTGGAAATAGAATCACGGTTAGAGCATCAGATTTATCTAGACAGGATCTTTTGAACTTCTATTTATACCCAGGTGATACAGTTCGAGTTTTACAAGACCCGTACACCATTTCTGTGTTGGGTGCGTCTAACGCCAATACCACTGTTCCTTTTGGTGATGAAGGTTTGACACTTGCTGAAGCGATTGCCAAAACAGCTGGTTTAAATGATTATCGTGCAGATCCGAAAGGGGTGTTCGTTTTCCGTAAAAATGCAAGTATTGATGAGGCTTCGTCTGTACAGGCTGTCGGCCAACCAATCATTTATCGTTTAGATTTAACCAAGCCAGATGCAATGGCGATGGTTCAACGCTTTACTTTAAAAGATAAAGATATTTTATATGTTTCAAATGCTTCTGGTACAGAATTGCAAAAATTCTTGAGTATTATTGGTTCTATCACTAGCCCTGTGGCGAATACCAAAGCAGTTACTCAGTAAATAGAAGTGTTATGCAAAAGCCTGTTTTAATAGATGTTACTCGTTTACTTTTACGTATTATCAAAGGTAAAAATGCAACGGGAGTAGACCGTGTATGTCTGGCATATATAGATTATTTTTCTAAAAATGCGCAGGCGATTCTTGCATGGAAGTCAAAAGTTACAGTTTTGGATAAAAAAACTTCGGAGCGGTTATTTTATCTGTTGTTGAATAATCCAAAACAAAAGTCGAGAAATTTCTGGATTCATACTTTAGTGAAAAGTATGTTTCTTACTCCAAATCATTTGGGGAATTATGAAGGGTGTTTTTATTTTAACATTAATCATAAGGGCTTAGAGTCCGAAGAATATATCAACAAGATTCTTCGTCTCAAACTCATTCCTATATTTTTTATTCATGACCTGATTCCGATTACACATCCTGAGTTTTGCCGAGCAGCAGAAAAAGATTTGCATGTAAAACGGATGTTGAATGTGCTTCGGGCGGATGGCGGGATTTTAGTCAATTCTGCATTTACCCAACAGCAACTTGCAGCGTTTGCCGAGCAAAACCAGATGGCTTTGCCGCCAACCGAGGTGGCTTGGTTAAGTTGTAAGTTTTTAACTCAACAGTCCCAAAGTCAGCCAGATGAAGATTTTATAAAAAATCTTGGGCAAAATTATTTTGTCATGCTGAGTACTATTGAGCCTCGAAAAAATCATCTAACTATCTTGCATATTTGGCGAGAGCTTTTTGAAAAATATAAAGCGCAAACGCCTAAACTGGTTCTGATTGGTCAACGAGGTTGGGAATGTGAACAAGTGATAGACTTGCTGGAACGCAGTCCTGCAATTCGACAGTGTCTGGTGGAAATTCCGTCTGCATCTGATAGCCGAATTGTGGATGTGTTAAAGAATGCCCGCGCATTGCTTTTCCCAAGTTATGTCGAAGGGTATGGGTTGCCACTGGTCGAGGCGCTTTATTTGGGTGTACCTGTGTTGGCAAGTGATATTGAGGTGTTTAATGAAATCGGGCAGCAGATTCCCGAGTTTATTCACCCAATAGATGGTGTTTCATGGATGTCTTATATTGAAGATTATATGCAGCCAACATCTGAAAAAAGAGCATTGCAGTTAAAGCGTTTAGCGCATTATCAACATTGGGAATGGTTACAACATTTTGAATGTGTTGATGTGCTCATGCAGAAATTGGAACAGGCGAAGAAATGAGTCTATGAACGATATGATAGATTGGTCGACTATACATCAAGCATATGTATATGGTTTTTCATATCGGAAATTTCTGATTCTTAAAAAATTTATACCCAATATCAAGTTAAAAAGAGTAGCCAAGCTTTCAGAGATCCCTATGCAGTCTGTCATTATTGTATGGGGGATGGTGCCATTAACAGGTTTTGAAGAAAAGCATTGCACACTTGTGCGGGTAGAGGATGGTTTTTTACGTTCGATAGGGCTAGGCGCTGCTCTAACACAACCAGTTTCTTGGGTGTTTGATGACTGTGGGATGTATTTTAATACGCAACAGGTTTCCCGATTAGAAAAAATTTTAAATGGTTCGTTGTGGAGTCGAGAGCTATTGACCCGTGCTGCACAAATCCAGACAGATTTAATTCAAAACAAGTTAAGCAAATATAATTTACTGAATGTGCAGGTGGATTTTCCTGATATTTCGGATCGGAAAAAAATACTAGTCATTGGTCAGGTTGAGGGAGATGCCTCGCTGGAATATGGTTCTCCTGTTATTAAGAAAAATATTGAATTACTTGAAACGGTATATAAAGCTAATTCGCAAGATTACATTTTATATCGACCTCATCCCGATGTTGTGTCAGGCTGGCGAGCAGACAGTCTAGCGTATGATCAGGCAAGTTTATTGTGTAATAAGATTAGTACAGAGGGGAGTATTCTTGACTGGATTGAGTGGGCAGATGAAATTCATGTTATGACATCTTTAACAGGCTTTGAGGCTTTAATTAGAGGCAAAGACGTTTATTGTTATGGTTTGCCATTTTATTCAGGTTGGGGACTAACACGTGATTATATTGAATCTCCTCGACTTAAAAGAACATTGACATTATTGGAGTTAATAGCAGGTACTTTAATTATATATCCATCTTATAAATCCATTATAACCAATAAGAGTGTGATGGATTATACCGTTGAAGATGCAATAATGGAGTTATCGATGATGAAGCCTAAAAAAGAATCATTGTTGATGAGTATGCTGAAACCTTTCTTAAAAAGAAAATAATTTACAGGCTCTCAATTGGGTACTTACACAATTGGACTGCTATGTTGATAGCTATTAATGTGGTTCCGTTAATTAGACCACTCAATTCAGTTTTATAAGTGATAAATCCGCTCTAAATATTTAAATTATGCTGCCATTACTTTTAGTAAATGTTGATCATAAAATTCATTCGGTGTGGCC
>NZ_BKNN01000059.1 GCF_008993995.1 Acinetobacter brisouii | reverse complement strand
GTATAAGAGAAGTAAGAAAGACTTATGAAAGAAGTCTCATCAATGAGAATATAAAAAAATATAGGCGGATAAATCATGCTCAAATATCAGTTATTTAGATAATGAAAATGATACCCGTCCTACATGTAACAACTTATTGCACATTCTATAAACACTTACACTGCTGTTTTATTACTCAACATACGTTCAATCTGAACAAAATGGTCAATGCCTTTTAGTTTATGAGGACAATTTAGTTCAGACAAAAGTACACTTTCTGCAAGTTTTGTTCAGGACTCAAAGTCATTTTCAATAAAATGCTTAGGCTATTGCGCCGAATCAATGAGTTGATTTTGTAGATATCATGCTCAATAAATCTTGTTAAAAATATTGAAAATTATTAAATTTACTCAATTCATTCATATATTTAATGATTAAAAAAGCCTATAAGTAACTTAAAATAAAAGTGATAAAAAAGCTAACTTTGTTATAAATTCCACCATTCCAAGTGTTTTTATTTAGTGTTAGTGTAAATAAGCATAAGAGTTCAAAACATTCCAAAAAATTAAAGATACATACAAGTTTTATGTTTTTAAAATGGCACTTTTTAACATTGTTAATTTTCCCAAAAATTTACAAGATATACGCATAATTTGATTTGTTTATTCTGTATAGATAAGTACAACTTGCAAAATAATTACAGAATTCAAAGCAAAAACCCGCCAACTTTGTAAAGATCTTGCAAAAAATGATTGCAATTTCTGATTGGAGCGCACTCTATGACTTCACGTATTTTGGTCATTCACGGACCAAATTTAAATTTGCTAGGAAAGCGCGAACCTGAAGTATATGGGCACCTCACTTTAAACGACATTAATCAAAGCCTGATTGAACAAGCCAAACAGCAAGATTGCGCTTTAGATACATTTCAAAGCAACCATGAAGGTGCGATTGTCGACCGTATTCATTTAGCACAAGAACAAGGTGTGCAATTTATCATTATTAATCCAGCAGCATATACACATACATCGGTTGCATTACGTGATGCGCTGCTCGGGGTCAATATTCCATTTATTGAAGTGCATTTATCCAATGTGCATGCCCGTGAAGCCTTTCGTCATCACTCATACCTCAGCGATAAAGCCGTTGGTGTGATTTGTGGCCTAGGTGCGAAAGGCTATCACTTTGCACTCAATTATGCGATTTCTCAACTTTAACCTTCTCATTAGTCTTCATAAGGAATACGAACACCATGGATATTCGTAAAATCAAAAAACTCATCGACTTGATGATTGAATCTGATCTTCACGCAATTGAAGTAAAAGAAGGTGATCAATCGATTGCTTTAACTCGCCGTAGCCCTGCACCAATCCAAATGGGTGTTGCTGCAATGCCAGCACCTTCTGCTGAAGCTGCTGCTCCAAAAGCAAAAGCACCACGTGGTGTTGTTGAAACTGCACCGATGGTTGGCGTGTTCTATGCAGCATCAAGCCCAGGCGAAGCACCATTTGTGCAGGTCGGTCAAACAGTTTCTGCGGGTGATACACTCGGTATTATTGAAGCAATGAAAATCATGAACCCGATTGAAGCCACTCAAAGCGGTGTAATTGAAGAAATCTTGGTAAAAAATGGCGAAGTGATTGAGTTTGGTCAACCATTATTCCGTTACCGCGCATAATTACAGGGACTCACAATGTTGCAAAAAGTTCTGATTGCAAACCGTGGTGAGATCGCCTTGCGAATCACCCGCGCTTGTAAAGCCTTAGGCATTAAAACCGTTGGTGTGTATTCTAGCGCCGACAAAGACTTGATGCATTTGCGTTTTGTCGATGAAGCTGTATGTATCGGTCCTGGTACAACCAGCGAAAGTTATCTCAATATTCCAGCATTATTAACTGCTGCTGAAGTTACAGGTGCAGATGCCATCCACCCTGGTTATGGCTTCTTGTCTGAAAATGCTGAATTTGCAGAAATGGTTGAAACTTCGGGCTATATCTTTATTGGCCCACGCCCAGAACACATCCGTTTAATGGGTAACAAAGTTTCGGCAATTACTGCAATGCGTAAAGCTGGCGTACCCACAGTACCAGGCTCTCAACATGCAGTAACACCTGCCAACGCCAAAGAAGAAGCAGCGAAAATCGGTTTCCCACTGATTGTTAAAGCTGCTTCTGGTGGTGGTGGTCGTGGTATGCGTATTGTTGAACGCATCGACACTTTGCTTGAGTCTGTACAAGCAGCTCAACGTGATGCTGAAATGTGGTTTGGTGATGACACGGTCTATATGGAACGTTTCTTACAAAAACCTCGCCACGTTGAAGTTCAAATCTTGGCAGATGGTCAAGGTCATGCGATTCACCTGTACGATCGTGACTGTTCTTTACAACGTCGTCACCAGAAGGTGCTTGAAGAAGCGCCTGCACCAGACTTGCCTGAGCAAGCACGTGCTGACATTCTTGAAGCTTGTGTACATGCATGTAAACTTATGCAGTACCGTGGCGCAGGTACGTTCGAATTCTTATTTGAAGATGGCGAGTTCTTCTTCATTGAGATGAACACACGTGTTCAGGTTGAACATCCTGTGACTGAAATGGTTACTGGCGTTGACATTATCGAACAGCAAATCCGTATTGCTTCTGGTTTAGGTCTGAGCCTTGAGCAAAAAGATATTGAAGTTCGTGGTCATGCGATTGAATGCCGTATCAATGCTGAAGATCCAACAACGTTCCTACCATCTCCAGGTCGTATTGAGCACTTCTATGCGCCAGGTGGTGCGGGTATCCGTTTAGATTCTCATATCTATTCTGGTTATAGCATTCCACCTTATTACGATTCTATGATCGCGAAATTGATCGCACATGGTAAAGACCGTCATACTGCGATTGCTCGTATGCGCCAAGCCTTAGATGAAATGATTTTGACAGGTGTGAAAACTAATATTCCATTACATAAAGATTTGATCTTACAAGACAAAGCTTTCTGTGAAACAGCGATGGATATTCACTATCTAGAAAATCATTTGCTTAAACAGCTTGAACAACCTGTTGAAGAAAAAAAATCTGCTTAATAACCTGAGTTAATTTGCAGTAAAAAAGCCCAATACAATGTACTGGGCTTTTTGTTTTTCCTTGCATATCAGGATCTAAATCTTAACCGACTTTTTTCAGCAAGACTGTCCCGACCGAATAACCTGCACCAAACGAACTTAAAATGGCATATTCACCCACACAAACTTCATGTGCCGTTTTATGCATGGCAATAATCACACCTGCTGAAGAAGTATTGGCAAATTCATCTAAAATAATCGGGGCACGTTCAGCTTCTGCCTGTTTACCCGCGACATATTTCAAAATCAGTTCATTCATGTTGGCATTGGCTTGGTGTAACCAAAAGCGTTTGACCTGATCGGCAAGCAACTGGTTTTTCTCAAGTTGCTGATTAATCATCTGCGCGACCAATGGACAGACTTCTTTAAATACCTTGCGTCCATCTTGATTAAACAACAAAGCATCGCCAAAAGCATCTTCACAACGGTTTAAAAAGCCAAAGTTGTTACGAATATTGTTCGAAAACTGGGTTTGCAAACTTAGATCCACCAACTCAAAACCTGCTTTGTCTGAACTTTCTTCAATAATGGTCGCTGTCGCAACATCACCAAAAATAAAATGGCAATCGCGTGATTTAAAATTGAGATGTGCCGAGGTAATTTCGACATTGACCATTAAGACACGGCGCGCACCTGCCTGAATGGCATCATGCGCCTGTTTCAAACCAAAAGTCGCCGAAGAACACGCCACATTCATATCATAGGCATAGCCTTTGATGCCCAATGCCGACTGAATCTCAATTGACACCGCAGGGTAAGCACGCTGCATGTTGGAACATGCCAAGATCACCACATCAATCTCGTCAGCCGTGACACCCGCTTGCTGCATAGCCTGTTTTGCCGCAATGACACCCCATTCCGCTTGTAATGACAATTCATCATTACTGCGTTCAGCCAAACGCGGATACATACGATCAATATCTAAAATGCCAGATTTTTCGACCACATAACGGCTTTTAATGCCCGATGCTTTTTCAATAAACTCTGCACTTGAGCCATGCAGTTCTGCAAGCTCACCTGCTGCAATTTGCTCAGCATGGGCTTGGTTGTAGCGTTCTACATAAGCATTCAAGCTTGCAACCAGTTCCTGATTACTAATCACTTCGGTTGGATGAAATAATCCTGTCCCTGTAATACGAATGCTCATGTCAAATTCCTCAATTATTCAAAAATCAAATCAAAGACCCAACTGTTGCCAGTGTTTTTGCAAACGATTTTCGGAAATTGGCATCTTGGTTTTCATGGGCTGCGAAAATAGAGAAATTCGCTGCTCTTCGACCATGGTGTACAATTCACGTAATCTTGGGTCATTTTTATATTTGAATAATTTTTCCATCCAAGGGTCGACCTGATCAATGGCAGCATTATCTCTTTGCAAGTTATTTGGTAGACGCTCCAGTCGCATTATGAGTGCCTTCAAATAGCGTGGAAACTCTTGCCATAAGCTCAAAGGTTGTGTATAGACGAAATTATCCAGCTGCATCAAGTCTAACTGGTCTTCAATATCATCTATATTCTTGCCAAAAATGCTTTGATCGAGCGTAAGTAATTGACGGCGAATACTTTGCCACGGAATAAGAACATCATTGAGCACGCTTAAAATGTGCTGACCATGCGTCAAAAACTGTTTTTTAACCTGTGTCAGCAATTCTGCAAACGCATTGGCATCGACAGGCAATTCATTAATCGCTTCATCTAGAGTGGCATAAATCAACATTTGTTCTAGTTTGGCTTTATCACCAAGTGGCGAATATGCCAAAGCCAGTGGTTTAGAAATCTGTTTTTTCAATTGACGAATCGCATCGCCCAATTGTAAATGAATCAGACGAATCACCCCTTGCTTATGCTGATGCATTGCTTCAGCTTGATCATTAAAGGTCTGAATCACCACACCCGATTCATCTTTAGCATCGAGTTTAGAAAAAGCTTTGGTCGGAACCAGTGCCTGAAACTGCTTGACCACGACACCTGTAACTTTTTGAGCAGCTTCAAACACAAATTGCTCAGGGAAAGTTTGAAACTCTCCTTTGGACTGTTTGACTGGTCGATGGGTTTCAGTACGACAACGCGCCTTCAGTTCAGACAGTTCACGTCCTTTTTCAATGATGCGACCTTTTTCATCTACAACCACTATAAATGGCAAGAGGTACGGATCAACACGCTCAAATGAAAAATCTTTTTCAGTGATTTGCTCACCACGTAGCGCAAATGCCAAATACTTAAAAATATGCTCACGTAAATGCACAGCATCTACGCCACTGAATAATTTTTTAGCGGTATCTGGAATCGGCACGATATTACGACGTTTATCTTTTGGCAAAGCTTTCAGTAAAGCTTCGATCAAATCCAGACGCCAACCCGGAATTCCCCATGACCAGATATTTTCATCGACCTGTGGCAAGGCTTGGACAGGAATTGTAACGGTTGCCCCATCCTGATCATGGCTTGGGTCAAAACGGTAACTGGTCGCAAGACGTAGCTCGCCATTGTGCAAATAATCAGGAAATTGCTGGGTGGTTGGGCGGTCACTTTGCCAAAGTGCATCATCCTCCACAAACAGATAACGTGGCTGTTTCGGTTCAACCGTTGCACGCCAGTCTTCAAAAGTACGACGACTGGCAATGTCCTCAGGCACACGCGCTGCATAGAACTGGTAAATGGTTTCTTCATCCACCACCAAATCGCGACGGCGCAATTTATCTTCAACACGCTCGACTTCTTCAAGTTTGAGTAAATTGTGCTTTAAGAATGGTGGTGTAATCCCCAATTGACCTGTCGTTAAAGCATCTCGTAGGAAAATTTCATGTGCGGCTGCATGATCCACTTTTTCAAAATTAATTTGGCGTTTTGGCTCAATAATTAAACCAAACAATGAAATTTGTGCATACGCATTCACAATGCCTGACTTCTTCGACCAATGTGGCTCAAAGTAGTGGTATTTCAGCAAATCACGCGCTGCAAGCAAAATCCATTCAGGATCAATCTTCGCCAAGGTACGCAAATACACCTGCGAGGTTTCAACCATTTCAAAGGCCATCACCCACGATGCACCTGCTTTATGCAGACTACTGGCAGGGAAAATTCGGGCTTTTTGCTGACGCACTGCCATATAAACATTGCGTTCATCGGTTTTATTGGCAATAAACGACAATAAACCTGTCAATAAAGCACGATGCAGGTTTTCATAACTGGCAGGCTTGTCATTCCACGACAGTTTTAAACCTTCAGCCAATTCAACCAACTGTTGATGAGTTTGGCGCCATTCACGTAAACGTAACCAACTTAGAAAATGCTGACGAGCAAAGTTACGGCGTTTATTTTCGGTCATCGCTTCACGATTACTTTGCAGCGTGTCCCAAAGCTTTAAATAAAACAGAAAATCAGAATCTGCTTCTTTAAATAATGCATGTTTCTGGTCTGCTTGGGTTTGCTTGTCGGCAGGGCGTTCTCGTGGATCTTGCACCGCCAGCGCACTGACCACCACCAGAATTTCTTTGAGCACACCAAAATGCGAACCTGCAACAATCATACGTGCCAGACGTGGATCGATTGGCATTTTTGCCATCATTTGTCCGACTTTGGTCAGAGAATCTCCCCCAACCCCTCTTTTAGAAAGAGGGGCTTTTTCAAGTCCGCCTTGTTCAAAGGAAGATTTAGGAGAATTCTTCTCTGTCAGCGCACCCAATTCCACCAATAATTTACGACCATCATTTACCAAACGATGATCAGGTGGTTCAATAAAATCAAAGTCTTCAAGATTACCTAACCCCAAACTTTGCATCTGTAAAATCACCGATGCCAAGTTGGTTCGTTTAATCTCAGGTTCGGTAAATTCTGGACGACTTTGGAAATCTTCTTCACTATACAAACGAATACAGACACCCGCCGCAATACGACCACAACGACCTTTACGCTGATTGGCAGCCGCTTGGGACACCGCCTCAATCGGCAAACGCTGTACACGTGAACGATAGCTATAACGCGAAATACGCGCAAAACCACTGTCAATGACATAGCGAATATTCGGTACAGTTAGTGCAGTTTCAGCGACATTGGTGGCAATAATAATGCGTCGACCTGCGCCACCGGGATTAAAAATCCTTTGCTGTTCCGACAGTGCTAAACGTGCATAAAGTGGCAAAATTTCGGTATGGCGTGGGCCGTATTTCTGTAAAGTTTCTTGCAGTTCACGAATTTCTTGCTCGGTACTGGCAAAAATCAGAATATCAGCATGTTCAGGATGCCCTTTTTCTGCGGCATCGGCAAAACATTCTTCAACCGCTTGAACGACAGCACGCGGCAAATTTTCTTCAAAATCATCAAAGGCATCGTCATCACTACCGCCAATATTCATTTCAGAAATTGGACGATAACGGACTTCTACAGGAAAGCTACGCCCTTCGACTTCAAAAATTGGCGCTTGACGGAAATATTCACTAAAACGGTTAACGTCTAATGTCGCCGAAGTAATGATGACTTTTAAATCTGGGCGTTTTGGCAATAACTGCTTCAAATAACCCATAATGAAGTCGATATTGAGCGAACGCTCATGCGCTTCATCGATAATAATCGTGTCGTATTTATTTAAAAATCGGTCATTTGACAGTTCTGCCAATAAAATCCCGTCCGTCATTAAACGGACGATTGAATCATTGGAACCTTGTTCATTAAAACGGACTTTAAAACCAATTGAATCACCGAGCTTTTCACCGACTTCTTCAGCAATACGCTGTGACACACTGCGCGCAGCCAAACGACGTGGCTGGGTATGCCCGATCATGCCTGTCAAGCCACGCCCTGCAAGCATGGCAATTTGTGGTAATTGTGTTGTTTTCCCCGAGCCTGTTTCACCCGCAACAATAATCACCTGATGCTTCTGAATGGCAGTAATCAGGCGTTCGGCATATTGGGTTACAGGAAGATCTTGATTCAGCTTAATTTTTGGTAAACGCTGAAAACGCGCTTTGACTTGCGCATTGGATTTTTCAAATAATGCTTGGTACTGCTGTTGATCCGCATCCTTTGTCTTGCCTAGTCGATTTAAACGATGTCGGTCACGCACCATAACCAATTGATCTATATTTAAATCACTTTGCACAGAATGCTATCCTCATACATAAAAGAGGCTAGTTTACTCGACTCTGATCTTGATAGAAAGAATTACATTTCCAAGTTTTTTCAACAAAGCCCTTGAATTTAAAGCTGTCTATCTTCATATTTAGTCTCAGTGATGCGAAATAGGATTGTGATTGTCATCACCATGCAATAGATGACCCTAACAATCCTTGTTGTAATAGGTGAAAGGTGTTGCAAAAATCAACGATTTATTTTTCCGATTTATTGCATTAAAAAATACTATTTTACCAATGATGTTTTTTTTCTTATTCTAAATTTCGTAAACAGATTACTACTTCCATCCATCTTACGGAGATAATGATGAGCTTAATTAATACTGAAGTTAAACCATTTAAAGCAACTGCATACCATAACGGTCAATTTATTGACATCACTGAAGCTGATCTTAAAGGCAAATGGTCTGTATTCTTCTTCTATCCAGCAGACTTCACTTTCGTTTGCCCAACTGAACTTGGCGACCTTGCTGACAACTACGCTGAGTTCAAAAAATTAGGCGTTGAAATCTTTGCAGTTTCTACTGATACGCACTTCACACACAAAGCTTGGCACGATTCTTCTGATGAAATCAAAAAAATTGAATACCCAATGGTTGGCGATCCAACTTGGACACTTGCTAAAAACTTTGAAGTGTTAATTGAAGAAGCGGGTCTTGCTGACCGTGGTACTTTCGTAATCGACCCAGAAGGTAAAATCCAAATCGTTGAAATCAACGCGGGTGGTATCGGTCGTGACGCTCAAGAACTTCTTCGCAAAGTTAAAGCTGCTCAATATGTTCACGCTCACCCAGGTGAAGTTTGCCCAGCTAAATGGAAAGAAGGTGATGCAACACTTGCTCCATCTATCGACCTAGTAGGTAAAATCTAATCTTCTGATTAGCTAATATCTAAAAAATAACCCCCTCATATGAGGGGGTTATTTTTATTGAGTATTCAATCGTGAATATTTTTATACTACTTCAAACATTACTTTTAAAAATTTATCCCCTTTAAAGTATCAACCAAACAATGACTAGCAAGTCATCTTGTTAAAAATAGTCAACTGTATTCACAAAACTGAGGGGGTACTCATTTAAAGAAATAGCTCAAAAATGAGTATGTTTATGCCTAAATTTGATTATTTAGTAAAAAATATGATTGTTTATTGAATAAAATAAGAGCTAATTTGCCTCATAAAATGAAATGAGGACACGCCCTAGCATCTGTTTATTATTTTGTAAAAGGATGTGTTGATTTCAAACACCTAGGGAGTAGGCATACATCAGGATATGTAATAAATGATAAGAATAGAATGAATAATGCATTTGTTGGTTCAAAAATTGCACTATTTTAGAAAAATACCAACAACGATACAGGGTGATATATATGTATAGAGCTGATCACATCGTTAAAACTTGGAAATACAGTGCAAGTTCTCGTTACTTAAAAATTTTTTATGCCGATGGTACAGCCGTATTATTTTACTCTGTACCCCGCTTTGTTTATGACAGTATGTTACGTGTGCAGAATAAAACAGCATTTATAGAAAAATATCTCACTTATAATTTACACTTTTCAAGCGTCATGCTTGCTTAACCAAAACACATAAGCCTGTCCCAATCGCCAAGTGACTCATCACAAAATTTGTGTCAGATTTTATCGCTGAAATAAATTCTGACACTTCCCTAGCATGCGAAATGACACGATCAATCACAATCATTCCTCGTGGTTTCACGTGTTGGGGTAAATATTGCCAATAAGATAAATATTCACTCCGCTCTGCATCCAAAATAATCACATCAAAGCATTGCATTGTCTGCTGCAAAAACTGCAATGCGTCACCAATCCAAAAATCAATCGGTGTTTTTAAGTCAAAGGTTTGCAAGTTCTGCTATGCAAATATACTTCTCTCAGGTTGTTTTTCCACACTAATCAGATGCCCTGTACTATTTTCAAGCATTTTTGCAACCCATAGTGTGGTAAAGCCTGCGGATGTGCCGATTTCAAGGATGTTCTGACTATTTTGTAAAGTAATGAGTTGAGAAAGAAACAGTACAGACTCTAACTCCATACTACCATAACGCGCCAAACGGTGATCTTGCTGGGCATCATGTTGTTTCAGTTGTAAATACAGTTGTTTTTGTTGCTTTAGAAACTGTTCATCAATCATTCACAACCTCTCTTATTCATCATTATTCTAAGCGTTGGATTAATTCAAAACGTGGACAACTTACGCCATTTTCTAAGCTTATCTGTTCAACAAACATGCTTAATGGTCGAATCCACATGGAGTAATCTCCATATAAACATTGGTATAGCACATGTTCTTCCTCAGTTTCACTATGTTTTGCAACTGTAAATACTTGGTAAAGCTGACCTTTATAATGTCGATAGATACCACGTTGTAAAGGCATAAATAAATACTCCAAATTATAGCCAGTTCAATATTGATTTTGATGACATAAAGACATCACGATACTGGCAAAATTGATCGCCAGTTGTGATGGATTTTCCGCATGATACGCCAAGCCAAGACTGACATGTGGCACAGGTGCTTGCAACCGACAATGTTGAATACCCGCCAGTTGTACCTGAATCAGGACTCAGGTACCAAAGAAACACCCAAGTTACCAGAAATTAAAGATAAGATAGACACTAACTGAGGTGCACTTTGTCCAATTTTCGGGTCAAATCCTGCCTGTAAACACGCTTGTACAATCGCATCATATAAGCCCATTCCTGAAAAAGATTCAGGAATCATAATAAATGGGTCATCTTTGAGTGCCATCAAAGCCAAAGCTTGAGAATGTTCTGCCGCAGGATGATGCGATGGCACAACAGCAACCAAAGGTTCATCCATTAAATGCTGAATTTTTAATGCTTCTGGTTGAGGGTCTGAAGGTCGAAGGAACGCAATATCGACTTGTTCATTGAGTAGTTTTTGAATCAATGCTGCTGAATTGGCTTCCTCAATTTTTACTTTCACCTTCGGATAAGTCTTTTGAAACTCACGAATTGCCGTCGGAATCAGCGGGTTTAATGCTGCTGTTCCTGTAAAACCCAAATTTAACTGTCCAAGTTCACCATTGGCAACTTGACGTGCAATTTGAATGGCTTCATCAGCACGTTGCTGCAAAGGCTGTACTGCTTGTAAAAAAGCCTGTCCCGCTTCAGTCAATTCAATACCATGTGGATTGCGATGAAATAGGGCTGCCCCAATTTCATTTTCCAAATCGCGAATTTGCATACTTAAAGGTGGCTGACTAATGCCTAAACGCATGGCGGCTTTGGTCAGATTTTTTTCTTCTGCTGCCACTAGGAAGTAGCGTATATGCCGAAGCTCCATATATAAAACATATCAAGGTACATATTTAAATATATTAGAAAAATACCTAGTAAATTGCTAGATTAATCTCGAATAAGTTCCTTATAAAATCTCACCAATTGAGTATTTATCATGTCTAGCGACTCATCATCTAAATCCGTTCAAGTTCCTACAGAAACTTGGACGCATCGCTCATCTTCTCCACGCACCCGCACCACTACAAAAAATCTCTGGATTCAACAAGGTTCTCAAGACTATTACCGTGCAGGTTTTGCCCTGTTCTTATTGGGCTTTGCCAGCTTCTCCCTGATTTATTGTGTACAGCCGCTTCTTCCTGCATTTTCACATAGTTTTGCAATTAGTCCTGCAACCAGTTCCTTGGCACTGTCCTTAACCACAGGCTTACTGGCATTCTCGATTGTATTAGCCAGCGCATTTTCACAAGCCTTCGGACGGCGTGGCATTATGTTTATTTCAATGGCAGTCGCCTCTGTTTTAAATATCATCGCTGCATTTATGCAAGAGTGGCATGCACTGCTGATTGCTCGGGCGCTTGAAGGATTGGTTCTTGGGGGTGTCCCTGCTGTTGCAATGGCATGGCTAGCTGAAGAAATCGATCCTGCACATTTGGGTAAAGCCATGGGGCTTTATGTCGGGGGTACAGCCTTCGGTGCAATGATGGGTCGAGTAGGTATGGGACTGATCAGCGAATTTTATTCATGGCGGATTGCCCTTGGTGTACTTGGTATCATTTGTCTCATCTTTTCTTTTGGATTTTTTCAATTACTGCCTAAATCTCGCAACTTTATTGCTCAACCCGGCTTTCGTATCAGCTTTCATATGCGGACATGGGGCAAACATTTAAAAAACTTGGGTCTTATTCGTCTGTATGCAGTTGGCTTTTGTTTAACCAGTATTTTTGTTACGCTGTTTAACTATGCGACTTTCCGTTTATCAGGTGCGCCATATTCATTTAGTCAAACCACCATTAGCCTGATCTTTTTGGTCTATGCCTTTGGTGTAGTGTCTTCATCAATCGCAGGAAGCTTAGCCGATCGCTTTGGTAAGCGCCCTCTAATGCTGAGTGGTTTTATCATTATGGGTTTAGGGATTTTATGTACTTTGGCAAACCCAATCATTGCAATTATTGCGGGAGTTATTTTAGTCACCACGGGATTCTTTATCACTCACTCTGTGACTAGTGGCTGTGTTGGCCCTAAAGCAGGTGAAAATAAAGGACATGCCGCATCTTTATACTTATTATTTTATTATATGGGTTCAAGCATCATTGGCTCAGTGGGTGGCTGGTTTTGGTTACACGGAGGCTGGTCAGCAATTGTCAGTCTCACCCTTGTCTTTGCTGTGATTGGTAGCATTTTATCTTTAGTGCAAGTCAAACATTAATTTAGGTTATTTATGCTTTCTCCTCGTCCTACCGTCGTTTTTATTCCCGGTTTACTCAATGATAAAAAATTGTGGCAACATCAAACAGATGCCTTGTCACAATACGCAGAAATCATTGTTGCAGACTTGTCACAAGATGACAATTTACCCGCAATGGCAGCACGAATTCTAAATCAGGCACCCGCAAAATTTGCGCTTGTTGGACTGTCTATGGGGGGCTATGTTGCTTTTGAAGTCATGCGTCAAGCACCTGAGCGCGTAACTAAACTTGCACTGTTTGATACCAGTGCCCGCCCTGACAGCGCGACTTCAGCAAAACACCGCCAAGCGACCATACATTCTCTCAAAGTCGGTCGATTTATGGGAGTAACCAATAAATTACTTCCTCAAATTATTCATCCATCTCGTGTGCATGAACCCTTCGCTGAAGAAATTAAAGCTATGGCTCAGCGTATTGGTGGCATCGGCTTTATCAATCAGCAAACGGCTATTCTCGCTCGCAGAGACTCACGCCCATTATTGGCAGACATTCAAGTTCCAACATTGATTGCAGTGGGTGAAAATGACCTTGTAACGCCTGTAAAACTCGCTCAGGAAATGCATGAAGGGATTGCTCATTCACAACTTCATATTTTTAAACAGTGTGGGCATTTACCTCCTATGGAATGCCCTGAAGAAACAACTCAGTTGTTACGTGACTGGTTACAACAAAAATGAGGCACTGACACTGTTACATTTAGACATTGTGACAGTGTCAAGCAAGATAAAAGTCGTATTGTTCAAATAGTAAAAATGTTTGAGCCTATAACACTCTCGTTAGCAAAATGTAAATTTCACTTTTTCGATTTCAAAAAATCTCTAGACTAAGCTCAAATACAATCATAAATGAGAGGAATTCTTGATGAAACAAATGATTATTCTGAGTAGCATCTGCATTGCCTTAGGTCTAACAGCATGTCAAAAACAGCCAAATCCTGAAACAGGTGCATCGACTGAACAGCATTTAGATAAAGCTGCCGAACAAGCTAAAAATGATTTTAAACAAACCGTAGATACCGTTTCAGCCAAAACCAAACAAGCATCAGACCATGCTGCAAGTGAACTTGATCGTACGATTAATCACACTGAAGCCCAAATTCATAAAGCCACAAGGGATCATCAATAATGTTCCCATTTTCATTCTCACATCAAAGTTAATATCTTATGTCTACATTAAATCAGCTCTCATTACAGTACCCAATTTTTCTTGCACCCATGGCAGGTGTATCGACCCCACAACTTGCCGCCGAGGTTTCCAATGCAGGCGGTTTAGGTTCATTAGGTCTAGGTGCAAGCTCAATTGAGAGTTGCCGTGAGCAGATTTTAAAGACGCAGGCATTAACCGATCAGGCATTTCAGGTCAATTTCTTTTGTCATCGTAGTGAAGTGCTTGATCTTGATGTTGCACAGCAATGGATTCAGCATTTACAGCCGTATTTTGCTCAGTTCGGGCACCATGCTCCCGAACAGCTCAACTGTATTTACCCAAGTTTTCTAGATTCTGATGATTATCTTCATCTGATTTTAGAATTACGTCCTGCGGCTGTAAGTTTTCATTTTGGTATTCCACATCCACATCAAATCCAAGCTTTGAAAGAAGCTGGAATTATCACGATGGTGACAGCAACCAATTTAAATGAAGCACAAGCCATCGAACAGGCTGGAATTGATCTAATCATTGCTCAAGGCATTGAAGCAGGTGGACATCGTGGCATTTTCCACCCCCAACGCGATGCAGCATTGAGTACCGCAGAGCTAGTTCAACTTTTACATCAATACTGTAACCTTCCGATTGTTGCGGCTGGTGGCATAATGAATGGTCAGCATGCCCAACATTTACTCGATCTTGGGGCATCGGCAGTCCAACTGGGAACAGCATTTATTCAGTGCTCATCTTCCAATGCAAATACCATATATCGCGAAGCATTATTTGATGAACCTGTAACACAAATTAGCGCAGCAATTTCGGGTCGTCCTGCACGTGGTATTGTAAATGACTGGCATAAATGGATTGAACAACTTGATCGTCCAGAAATTCCTGTTTACCCTTATAGCTATGATATTGCTAAGCAACTACATCAGCTTGCAGCACAACAACAGCATCAAGGCTTTGCTGCATTTTGGGCAGGAAGTCAAGTTGCTGAAATTCGTCAACTTGAAGCTGCCGAACTCATCTATACCTTAGCAAAAGAAATGCGTTTGGCTTAATGTGTCTCAAGTAAACTGATGGATTCAACTTGCACATCATCCATATTTTGTCCTTGACCAAGCAATAAATCGAAGTAGGCTTCCACCACTTTCGCTTGTTCAAGGGTCGATTCAACCTTGTACATATTTTGACGAAACTCATTGCTTGAATGTAAACCCTTGGTATACCAAGCAATATGTTTACGTGCAATCCGACATCCTGAATATTCGCCATAGAACTCATACAGCTCGCTCAAGTGTCCAAGCAAAACTGTTTTGACTTCTTCAATACTCGGTGCAGACAAATGTTGCCCTGTTTTTAAATAATGGGCGATTTCACGAAAAATCCACGGTCGTCCCTGAGCAGCACGACCAATCATAATCGCATCTGCACCCGTGTAATCGAGTACATATTTAGCTTTTTCAGGACTGTCGATATCACCATTGGCAATCACGGGAATATCAATATGACTTTTCACTTGTTTAATCAGTTCATAACGTGCCGTATTTAAATACATGTCTTCACGGGTACGCCCATGTAGTGCTAACGCTGCAATGCCTGCCTGCTCAGCACGTTTCGCCACCCGCATAATATTTTCATAACCATTCAAATAACCGAGGCGTGTTTTTAAAGTTACTGGCACATCAACCGCAGCAACCACGGTATCTAAAATTCGAGCGACCAAATCTTCATCTTGAAGGAGTGCTGAACCTGCCAGTTTGTTGCAGACTTTTTTAGCTGGACAACCCATATTTATATCGACAATCTGTGCGCCATTCTCAACCTGATAACGTGCAGCTTCTGCCAATTGTTCTGGGTCTGAGCCTGCAATTTGCGCAGAAATGGGGGCAATTTCGCCATCGAAATTGGCACGATATAAGCTTTTTTTGCTCATGCGAAGTGTTTTATCAGCGGTCATCATTTCACTGACTGCATGCCCTGCGCCAAAGTACTTACAAAGTGTTCTAAATGGACGATCCGTTACACCTGCCATCGGTGCGACCCAAATTTGGTTACGCTTTGTTTTATCAAACAATTCTGTAATTACTTTGTTTTTACTCAATTTTCCAATTCCTATATTCTCAATCATTTTCCAACATTCTTGACTATTCTTTTATATTTGTTGCACCATAGTTGCACCATATTTTTTATATGGTGCAACTAATATTCTATGGTGCAAAAATATGGGAACAATTAC
>NZ_BKNN01000058.1 GCF_008993995.1 Acinetobacter brisouii | reverse complement strand
TTCTGTCCAACATGGTGTACTTTAGCAAGTTGTTCAAAATCCTGTCGCACAACAGGTTTAATTAGCTCATAAAATACGGTATTCTGATGTGACAAAACCTGAATCCTGGTCGTTAAAGTGTTTGTTTGCACTCATATTTTAACTGTTAGGACTCAGGTTTTTTTATTTAAAGCAAACTATGGGACAGCAGTGAGTACGCTGCTGCCTTTTTTAAAAATTCACGTTCCATTTCAGCTGTTTTGAGCTGTTGTTTAAGCTTCTTATTTTCTTCGAGTAAGGCGTTTAGATCGGACGAATACTGTTTTGTGCCTGCTAAAGTTCCAGCCTTTGCTTTGTTATTCCAGTTCGAAAGGGTTTGCATTGAAATGCCAAGTTGTCTAGCGGATTTCGATACATTACCTTGGTTCTCTTCAATGGCTTTTATATGGCTTCAGCTTTAAATTCTGCGGTGTAAGTCTTCTGTTTCTTGCTCATGGTAAACTCCTAATGAGTATGTATAGTTTACCAAGTTAAACCCTCCTGTTTTTTAAGCACATATCAAAATATGGTTGGTTGAAAAATACATGGTGCTTGTTCGTGTGATGCAACGTATAATTTATCACTGATTTTTTGGAAAGATAACATGAGTCTTGAGCAACAGTTAATTGCCTTAAAACAGGTTGAATTAGCAAAAACAGCGAACCAAAGCTTGCAGCGTAGTAATAAAGCACAGCGCCAAGAAAGCTATAAACAAGCTTTGCTTGATTTAAATCAGGCATTTGAAGAGTATTTGGTACAGGCAGTTTTATTGGCATTTCATTTGAATGCAGGGCAAGCGAAAAAGGTTCGTTATAAAAAAGATCGTATTCGTGTTTTTAAGCAACATGGTATTGATTATGCTGCGATTGATGGTGCAGAAACTGCACAGGTTTTATCTTGGATTGCGCAAAGCATTGTGTATGAAGATGCAATTGTTACGCATGATTTAGACAATACTTTCCCATTTTGGAAAGAAGGTTTTCCAATGGTGCAGTTTGATAATACCTATAAGGTTTTGGTTGAAGATATCCAACTTCATTATGAAATGATATTGGATCAGCTTATTGCGTTACAGCATTAAAAAAATCGCCTCATTTGAGGCGATTTTTTTTAAGCTTCATCTACTTGAATAATAGGATCAGGCTTTTCTAAAATTCGAGTCACTAAAAGCTGGTCAATCTTAAAATGATCAACATCGACCACTTCAAACTTAAATCCTTCATATTCAACGCTATCGGCAGGGCGTGGAATTTTGCGTAGACGGTACATCATAAAGCCCGCAAGGGTTTCGTAATGTTCTTCATCTGGCATGCTATCTATACCAAGCGCATGTTTCATATCTTCAATTGGCGTACTACCATCAATTAACCATGAGTTGTTATCACGTTTAATGATTTGCTGTTCTTCTTCAATTGGGGTTACCCAGTCACCCATTACGGTAATCATAATGTCTGATAGTGTGATAACACCAACAACAAGCGCATATTCATTAATAACAACCGCAAACTTCTCTTTGCTTGCTCGAAAGCGATCAAGCAATTCAGATAAGGTTAATGAGTCAGGAATGGTGAGTACGGTACGAATTGTTGATTCATTCAGCTGATTAATGGATTGATTATTGAGAATGCGAACCAAAATATCTTTGGCATCGACATAACCAATCACTTGATCAATTGTTTCATTACACACAAGAAACTTTGAAAAAGGATATTCAGCCAGTTTTTGGCGGATACTATGTTCTGATTCGTTGAGTGTGAAAAACACCACATTTTCACGAGTCGTCATACTCGAAGGAACATTACGTTCTTCAAGTTCAAATACATTTTCAATAAAATGATGTTCTTGTTTTTGCAAGACACCTGCCTGAGCACCTGCATCCATGACGGCTGAAATATCATCAAAAGTAATGTTATCTTCGCGGGTGGTATTGACTTTAAACAGGCGAAATAACAAGTTGGCAATGGCATTAATAATCCATGCTAACGGTTTGCACACTTTAATGAAAATTTGGATCGGCTCAATCACAGAGATCGAGATTTTTTCAGGTGCAATCATTGCCAAACGTTTTGGCATAAGATCGGCAAATAAAATAAATAAAGAGGTTACGAGGGTAAAAGAGAGTGCAAAACTAATTGTTTCTGCCCATTGCCCTGTATAAAAACGGTTCACTAAATTAAAAAAGTAGGGTCGAAAAGCACCTTCACCTAAAATACCTCCTAAGATAGCAATCGCATTTAAACCAATTTGCGATGCCGCGAAGAAGTCAGCAGAGTTTTCTTGTAGATCAAGCACTTTTTGTGCGCGTTCTTCACCTGATTCGGCCAAAATTTTTAATTTGACTTTACGTGCACCTGCAAGTGCAATTTCAGTGAGAGCGAGAAAACCTGCCCCTGTAATTAAGACGATGATGATGATGATGTTCTGAAACAGACTCACGGTACACCTGTCATTATAGATTATTCATTATCCAATATTTTTTATCACAAAAATAAAAGAGGTGATACTCATTCATATCACCTATCATAACAAATTGTTGATTATTTTGTAGTCAAAGATCAATAGTGGGAAAACTGTGAATTATTTATCAAAAATTCACGATTTTCTTCTTCAATCATTTGTCGAGCTACGTAGAGGATGAGTTGGCGTAACCAGCGGTGGGCAGGGTGATGATGCAGTAAAGGACACCATGCCATTTTTAATTCAATTTCAGGAATATAAAAAGGTGGATCTTTAATGATCAGTTCCTGACTTTTGGCTTGTAGGCGTGCAATACGTGTTGGTAGTGTTGCAATAAGATCAACATTTTTAGCCAGTAATGCAGGCATTTGGTAGTGGCGTGTAAATACTGAAATTTTACGCTTTTGACCAATACGCTCTAAAGCTTGATCAATCCAACCTAAACCAGCTTGTTTATCGGGATTGACGCCAAATCCAATTCCCATTCCTGTTTTAGATACCCAAATATGATGTGCATCAAGGTAGTTCTTTAGGTTTAGGTTGTTGGCATTTGGATGTTTTGGATTGATTAAACATGAAAAACTGTCACGCCAAACCAATACTTGGTGAAAACTTTGAGGGATTTCATTGAAGCGGTTAATTGCCAGATCAACTTTACCTTGTTCCATATCACGGTAAGATACATCACTCGGTGTTAAGAAATCGAGCACAACATTGGGTGCTTCAGAGCGTAATGCTTTGACTAAACGAGGGACTAAAGTCGCCTCAGCATAGTCAGAAGTCATAATACGGAAAACGCGATTACTGGTATAAGGTCTAAACTCGGTGCGTGGTTCTAAGATCATTGAAAGATCAGAAAGAACATCACGAATACGAGGTTGTAACTCTAAAGCGCGCTCTGTTGGGGTCATGCCTTCAGATGAGCGAATGAGTAACGGATCATTAAATAGTGTTCTCAATCTACGTAAAATGTTACTCATCGCAGGCTGGGTTACACCCAATTGCTCCGCAGCACGAGTGACATTTTTCTCGCGTAATAAAACGTCAAGATAGATTAATAGATTAAGGTCAACCCGCTCCAAATTCATAAAACAAAATACCGAATATAACCGCATGAAATTAGTTGCAAATTATGCCATAAGCAAATGCCTTTGTGTGAAAATATCCATAAAAACCCTGAAACTTTACAAATGCTCTGTCGATTTGATTGATTGTTTTTCCATCTTCTTGAGTTGCATAAATGATGAAATATTTGCTGAAAAAACCAGCAACAAAAAGCCTGTAAATACGTGTTGAATATGATTTTTAAAACTACCATACTTTAGTCGAATGAATGAAAAAGATGTTTTTTGACTGTTTTTACTCTACGATTTAAAATAAAAAATCTTTTAATTTCATTTATTTATATTTTTACGTTTTAACTATAATACGACTTTGATCTATATATTTTCTAAATAAATAGTGAGGATTAGTCGTGAATATTGGATTTAATTTTTTTTACATTCTAATCTGTGTTCATCAAGCCGGAATGATCAAAAACAAACCACTCTAGTAAAAGTGAAATTTGATCATGAAGCGTTATGAGAATCCTAAAATTACAAGGAACCAGTCATGACTACATACCAAACAGCGATTGATGCAATCCGTGAGTTGAAAGCAAAATTCGGCAACACTTGGGCTGACATTAGCCCAGAAGATGCTGCTCGTATGCAAATGCAAAACCGTTTTAAAACGGGCTTAGATATTGCTAAATATACAGCTGCAATTATGCGTCGTGATATGGCTGCTTATGATGCTGATTCTAGCAAATACACTCAATCTTTGGGTTGCTGGCACGGTTTCATCGCACAACAAAAAATGATTGCGAACAAAAAATACTTCGGTACAACTGAACGTCGTTATATCTACCTTTCTGGTTGGATGGTTGCAGCGCTTCGTTCTGAGTTCGGTCCACTTCCTGACCAATCTATGCACGAAAAAACTTCTGTACCTGCATTAATCGAAGAAATCTATACTTTCTTGCGTCAAGCAGATGCGAAAGAATTAAACGATTTGTTCCGTGCACTTAAAAAAGCACAAGACGCTGGCGACACTGCTAAAGCGGCTGAAATCACAGCTCAAATCGACAACTTTGAAACTCACGTTGTTCCAATTATTGCAGACATCGATGCTGGTTTTGGTAACGAAGAAGCGACTTACTTGCTTGCTAAGAAAATGATCGAAGCTGGTGCTTGTGCACTACAAATCGAAAACCAAGTATCTGACGCGAAACAATGTGGTCACCAAGCTGGTAAAGTAACTGTTCCACACGAAGACTTCATCGCTAAAATCCACGCTTTACGTTATGCATTCTTAGAAATGGGTCTTGACGACGGTATCATCGTTGCACGTACTGACTCTGAAGGCGCTGACTTGACTCAAAAAATCCCAGTGGTTAAAGAGCCAGGCGACATCGCTTCTCAATACATTAGCTACTTAGATACAGTTGAAATTGACATTGCTGATGCTCAAGAAGATGAAATCTTGATCAAGCGTGATGGTAAACTTCACCGTCCAAAACGTCTTGCTTCTGGCTTATACCAGTTCCGTGAAGGCACTCAAATTGACCGCGTTGTACTTGACTGTGTCACTAGCTTGCAAAATGGCGCTGACCTTCTTTGGATCGAGACTGCGACGCCTAACGTTGAAGAAATTGCTCACATGGTTAACCGTGTACGTGAAACAGTTCCAAATGCGAAACTTGTTTACAACAACTCTCCATCATTTAACTGGACGTTAAACTTCCGTCAACAAGCTTACGACCGTTGGGTTGCTGAAGGTAAAGACGTTTCTGCTTACGACCGTGCTAAATTAATGAGCGCTGAGTACGATGCAACTGAATTAGCTGCTGATGCTGATGAAAAAGTGCGTACATTCCAAGCAGATGCTTCTCGTGAAGCAGGTGTGTTCCATCACTTGATCACACTTCCGACTTACCATACAGCTGCGCTTTCTACTCACGAGCTTGCTCAAGGTTACTTTGGTTCAGAAGGTATGTTGGCTTATGTTGCTGGCGTACAACGTAAAGAAATCCGTGGTGGTATCGCTTGTGTGAAACACCAAGCAATGGCAGGTTCAGACATCGGTGATGATCACAAAGAAATCTTCTCTGGTGACAACGCTCTTAAAGCGCACGATGATGCTAAAAACACAATGAACCAATTCGCTGCTCACTAAGTTGTAGAATTGATAAAAACCCTGCGAAAGCAGGGTTTTTTTATTTTAAGAGAAAACGAACATATTAAAAAATATTTAGAGTGGATTAATTATCATATTTTGATAAAGTTAAAATATTAATTTTCCTGCTAATTGGATTTATAATACTCCACCAATGGATTGGCATGCATCTTTATACAGTTCGTATTGTTGATTAACAACCTCATCAAGAGGGATATTAAATAGTTTTTCTCCATCTTTATAATGCTGAATATAATCAACAGATTTTTGCTTAGTGACGGTCAGTGTCTGCTCATGGAAACTATTAATTGGACTAATACTACCTTCGTAATTATGACAGTTAAAATGTGAAAGAATTAGTTCAGAACGCTTTACTTCGTTGGAATTAGTGAATAGACAAGCAGATAGGCAGCAAGCAATTAAAGGAATGATCAAAAGTTTCATGGCAGTAAGGATAATTCTGGGCTGCGATATTTTAAGCATATTTTGAGTATTGGTTGAGTTGATCTGTTTTTTAATTGGCTCTTTTTTGTCTGAATAAAGTAACAAAAGATAATCTTAAAATATGAGAGTGTTAATGAATAAAAACTTTATTTTAAAAATGAGAACTTGTTCTTGTTTTTATATCGAGCATGTATTTTAGAATAAAAATAAATGCGTTTAGATCGATATTGAATAGGCACAAAAGCCATAATAGACTTTTGTGCCTGCATATTATTCAGGCTGAATAAAGCGTGCTAGGTCTTCTTCAGGACGGGCTGTTAAAATCTCAGCTCCCGTTGGAGTAACTAGAATCGTATGTTCATATTGAGCAGATAATTTATGATCTTTGGTTACGACAGTCCATTTGTCACCCAAGGTCTTGGTTTGCCAAACACCCGCATTCACCATCGGTTCAATGGTAAAAGTCATGCCTGCTTCTAAACGCATCCCCGTATTTTTCGTACCATAGTGTAAGACTTGAGGTTCATCATGGAAAACTGTACCAATACCGTGACCACAATATTCACGAACAACACTGAAACGTTCTGATTCCACATATTTTTGAATGACCGCGCCAATATCGCCAATGTAAGCACCTGGTTTTACAGCAGCAATTCCGCGATACATCGCCTCTTGAGCAACATTGCACAAGCGGTTTGCTAAAATAGAGGTTTCACCACCCACGATGTACATCATGTTGGTATCGCCATGATAACCATCTTTAATCACAGTTACATCAATATTGAGAATGTCACCTTTTTTAAGAATTTTATCGGCAGATGGAATACCGTGGCATACAACATGGTTCACAGATGTGCAGATGGTGTGTTGAAAGGCGGGGCGACCAGGTGCAGCACCATAACCTAAACAAGCAGGAATCGCATTTTGAACATTGACAATGTAATCGTGACAGAGGGTGTCTAACTCAAGGGTGCTTACTCCAGGTTGGATATGTGGTTTGATCATATCCAATACTTCTGCCGCCAAACGCCCCGCTACACGCATTTTTTCAATTTCATCTGGTGTTTTGATTAGGCGGCGTGGAGCTTCGTAAGTACTGTTCATAAGGCTTAAAAACTTTTGGTAATTTGTGTGTGACTATGGTATAAATATGCACCCATTTTATCAAATGCTTTTCGTGAATAAATTTATCATTCATCGAAGCTTAGTTAAAATGTGGTTTTAAAAATCCGCACATATGTCGACACATTACTCTGGGTGCCCGAAACAGGGTGGAGAATGAGGACGTATGGAGGCTTAACCCAAACATTTAAGGTAATAAAATGGCAGATTACAACGTAAGCATGCGCGACCTTCTACAAGCTGGCGCACACTTTGGTCACCAAACTCGTTTCTGGAACCCAAAAATGCGTCAATACATTTTTGGCGCTCGCAACAAAATTCACATCATCAACCTTGAGCACACTGTTCCTGCGTTAAATGATGCTTTGAACTTTGCTAACAACTTGGCTAGCAAAAAGAACAAAGTTTTGTTCGTTGGTACAAAACGTGCTGCTTCTAACATCATCTGTGAACAAGCTCAACGCGCTGGTCAACCATACGTAGATCACCGTTGGTTAGGTGGTATGTTGACGAACTGGAAAACACTTCGCCAATCTATCAACCGTTTAAAAGACCTTCAAACTCAATCTCAAGATGGTACTTTTGCTAAACTTACTAAACGTGAAGCTTTAGAACGTACTCGTGAGATGGAAAAACTTGAACGTGCTTTAGGCGGCGTTAAAAACATGGGTGGTTTACCTGACGCATTGTTCGTAATTGACGTTGACCACGAAGCAATTGCGATCAAAGAAGCTAAAAACTTAGGTATTCCTGTAATCGGTATCGTTGATACAAACTCTAACCCAGACAACGTTGATTACGTTATTCCTGGTAACGATGATGCGATCCGTGCAGTAACACTTTATGCTTCTGCGATGGCTGATGCGATCCTTGCTGGTAAAGAATACGCTCAATCTCAAGCGAATGCACAAGCAAAAGGCGACGAAGCTGCTGCTTCTGAGGCTTAATGCGTTTTGACGCGGGCTTGTCATTTTTGCGACATATAGCGGTGGCAAATTAAGCGTCGAGAAAGCAGACGGTCCAGAGTTTCTTTGGGCCGTTTTTGTTAAAAAAAGATTTATATTTTCTACCTGATTTTAGGAGATTCACATGACTGCAATTACTGCAAGCATGGTTAAAGAATTACGTGACCGTACTGGTCTTGCAATGATGGAATGTAAAAAAGCTTTGACAGAAGCGAATGGTGATATCGAATTAGCGATTGATAACCTTCGTAAATCTGGTCAAGCAAAAGCAGCTAAAAAAGCTGGTAACATTGCTGCTGACGGTGCAATCACAATCGCTCAAGACGGCAACAAAGCAATTCTTTTAGAAGTAAACTGTCAAACTGACTTCGTTGCTAAAGATGCAAACTTTGCTGGTTTCTCTGCACAAGTTGCTGCTGCTGCGCTTGCTGCTGGCGAAACTGATGCTGCTAAAATTGCTGAACTTAAACTTGAAGATGGTGCAACTGTTGAAGAAGCGCGTATTGCTCTTGTTCAAAAAATCGGTGAAAACATCCAAGTACGTCGTGCTGCAATCGTTGAAGGTGAAAACCTTGCTGTTTACAAACACGGTTTAAAAATCGGTGTAGTTGTATCTTATACAGGTAGTGCTGAAACTGGTAAAGGCATTGCAATGCACGTTGCTGCATTCAACCCAGTTGCTGTTTCTGCTGAAGATGTTCCTGCTGAGCTTGTTGCTAAAGAGAAAGAAATTGCTGAAGCGAAAGCAATTGAATCTGGTAAACCAGCAAACATCGTTGAGAAAATGGTTTCTGGTTCAGTTGAAAAATACTTGAATGAAGTTGTTCTTGAGCGTCAACAGTACGTGATCGACAACGACAAGAAAGTTGCTGAAGTATTGAAAGCAACTGCAACGACTGTTGCTCAATTCGTTCGTTTCGAAGTAGGTGAAGGTATTGAGAAAAAAGCTGAACTTTCTTTTGCTGAAGAAGTTGCTGCTGCTCAAGCTGCTGCAAAATAATTGAAAAATTATTTTGAGTAAAAAAAGCCCGAATAGGGCTTTTTTTATGCCTAAATGAAATGACTTAAGATTAAAAGCTTCTGTTTTGAAAAATGCTAAAAATTTCAGCAATTAAAGTATGGAAAAACCAATAAATCAGATGAAATTGAAAGGCATAAAAAATCAATGCTATTTCTTTGCGTCTAAAATCGCATATTTGGATGATTTAAGAAAAAGTGCTAGGGTTATGAGTCTAAGTCTACTTATTGTGCTTAAAACGCAAAACAGCTTCAAATAACTCATATAAAAATGAGAGATTGAGCACAAATTGTCTTATTCGAGAATTTTTTCAAATTTTAGCAACAAAAAAGCCACATAAAATGTGGCTAAAAAATGTCAAAACAGTTGAGGAGATTTTTTAAGAATTTGGACCGTCTACACGTTCAATATTGACTCGTGCTGTACCTGAGTTGGTTACACCAATTTGTTTTGCAGCAGCATAAGATAAATCAAGAACTCGGTTGCCATGGAATGGACCACGGTCATTTACTTTTACGATGACACTACGACCATTATCTTTATTGGTAACACGAATATAGCAGTTCAACGGTAAGCTACGGTGAGCTGCGGTTAGTGCATTCATATCAAAAGTATCGCCATTGGCAGTTTTACGACCATGAAATTGGCGACCATACCATGATGCAATGCCTGTTTGGCTGAATTTACGAACGGTATTTGATGCAACAGTATTTAAGCGGTCGATGACAGAAGGTTCATCTTCTGGAACTTCAACTTTGGCTGCTAAGGTTTGGCGACGAATTTTATCACCAGAGCGCTCAGTAATTGAAAGGCTGTTAAGGTTTGGTCGGTAAATAGTTTGTGAAGCATTTTTGTTAATGACGCGAGCTGCAAGACTAGCACCGTCATTATCATTGTTACTTGATGATGACTGAACCATATCAGCTTGCGTTTGCGTCAGGGATACGCAAAAGGTAATAGCGAGCAGTGATTTCACTGGAAAACGCATGAATATAATCTCCTTAAGGCATCTTAATCATCAAAATAAGCGTTTGAAAACTAAGAGAACCTGCCTAAAACTTGATGTGTTCAACTGTATTTGACGCTAGGGATAATATTCATGTCGCTAGTGAGGTGTCTAGTATTAATTGGCAAAAGTTTACAAAAAGGACGAAAACACTACATCTATTGATCGATAAATAATCAATATTGTAACAATTAATTAAAATAGCCTGAATTGGAATCAATTTTCATTGAAAAATACTTGACTATTTTAATTTACTTTATTTTTACACTAACGATTTGTAATTTCTGTGCCCAATTGCCACACTGCTGTAGCATACATACGGCTCTTGTTATAGGTCGTAATCACCTGAAAATTAGGGTATGTGATGTAATAAATTGCACCATTATAATCTTGCAGTTGGATGACATTGGTGAGTTCTAAATCATCAATCTTGATCATGGGATTGAGTGGTGTAATACCTTGCTGCTTTAGCACGCCATAAGGCGTTGGCTGATTTAAATCTTTGGCGATGACAGCTTCAGGTGTTGTACCTGTGTAGCGTGCTAGAAAGCCAATTGGTTGATCACGTTGCCAACCTTGTTGTGCTAGGTAATTTGCAATAGAACCAATGGCATCGGCAGGCGAGTTGCGTAAGTCAATATGCCCATTATTGTCATAATCGACCCCATATTTTCCAATATTACTTGGCATAAATTGCGGATAACCAATTGCACCTGCATAGGAACCTGTAATGCTGCTCGTTGGATAGCCTTCTTTGTATGTCCATGCGATCAATGCACCAAGTTCATCTGCAAAATAATCAGCCCGTCGTGGGTAACCAAATGCAAGTGTTGCTAAAGCATCACGGGTGATGATGGAGCCTTTGTTGTTACCAAAGCCTGTTTCAACACCCAAAATTCCTAAAATCACCGCTTGAGGAACACCAAACTGCTGTTCTGCACGATTCAATACATCTGCATATTGGTCACGGAAACGTACTCCACGTTGAATAGTTCCTTCGGTCATAAACATTTCCCGATAGGCATACCAAGGTTTACTTTCGCCTGGTTTTTCCATCAATTTCAAAATGTTTGGACGGTTTTGAGCACCCAACATTGCCCGATCAATCTGATCGGCACTCAAGCCATACTGCTGCATGGTTTTTAGTTTAAAATTCTCGTAATTTGGGTTGTTAATAAAATCATTTGCCTGACAAAAAGAGGTAGAAAAAACTGCTGTAGCGGTGAGGGCTAAAATTTGACAAGTTTTATGTAATTTTTGTTGCCACATAGATGTAAGTCCGAGTTAGCGATGTGTGTGAATCGACATGACAATCCCAAAAGCTGTCATTAAAGTAATAATTGCAGTACCGCCATAGCTCATAAATGGCAATGGCACGCCCACTACAGGTAAAATACCACTGACCATGCCCGCATTTACAAAGACGTATATAAAAAACGACAATCCATAAGCACCAGCCAGCAAACGTCCATAATTATGGAAGCACTGCATGCCGATCTGGAAGGTTCGGCAAATAATCGCAAAGTAAAGCAAAATCAGAATGGCGACCCCAATTAAGCCAAACTCTTCAGAATATGCTGCGATAATAAAGTCGGTATGACCTTCAGGTAAAAAGTGCAAATGCGATTGAGTTCCTTGCAAGAAGCCTTTTCCTGAGAAACCGCCCGAACCAATTGCAGTTTTTGATTGAATGATGTTCCAGCCTGTTCCTAAAGCATCTGCTTCGGGGTTGAGTAAGGTGAGTACCCGTTGTCGTTGGTAGTCATGCAGTAAAAATTCCCAAGCAATTGGAATAAAAATACCTGCACCTGCCAATGCCGCTGCAATAATTTTCCAAGATAAGCCACTGAGAAATAATACAAAAACGCCACTTCCAAGAACCAGTAGTGATGTACCTAAGTCAGGTTGCTCTGCAATAAGAACAAAAGGGATAACAATGAGAACGAGTGTTGCAATCACTGTTTTGAGATTGGGTGGCAGCGCTTGCCGTGTGAGAAACCAAGCAGCCATCATCGGCATTCCGAGTTTCATAAACTCACTGGGCTGTACGCTACCAATACCTGGAACATCAATCCAGCGTTGTGCTCCCATACGGACTTCACCAACCACTTTTACAGCAGCTAAACAAAGTACCCCAAAAATATAAAAATAGGGGGAGAATGACTGGAAGACCTTGGGCGGAATTTGGGCAATCATAATCATGACCAAAAAACCTAAACCAAAACTGATCGCTTGTTTGCTCACCAGTCCCATATCTTGCGCAGATGCACTATATAAAACGGTGAGTCCAAGTAGGGCATTTAAAACTAAAAAAGAACATAGCCAAGGGTCGATATGTAAGCGTTGCCAACGGGAAGGTTGCATAGCAGTACTCAACCCATCACGAGGAGCTTGACGTAAAAATTTGTATTGCGGACTTGGTGCCATAATGGATGAAAAGCGAGTAATAAGCAGCAAGTGCGAATGCTAACATACTGGACTTTTTAGGCAATCTCTTTGCACATTTAGCAATAAAAAAACCTAGCCTAAGCTAGGTTTTCGATAGTCTAAAAATTGACTTAGTGGAAAAATAAACCATCATGATATTCTGCGAGAACTTTGAGCTCACGTTTGTTCAGATGTGGAATAATTTTATCGATGGCAATATGTACAGCCTTGATTACTGCGGAACAGCCCAAGTCTGATGCTTTACGTTTAATCATGCCTAAATCTAGGGTGTGATTAAAGTCATGCATATAATGTCGCACAGTTGCTTCTGCAAACATTTTGTAGCTTTCAGCAAGTGCATGAGCATCGATTTTTTCTCCTGCCTGAATTTGTGCAAACTGATGTTTTAAATTAGTCACCAAACCTGCATCTAACTTTTCACCTAAACGCCATTGTCCATCTGGTGCTTTAAATAGGCTTTGTTCGGAGAATTCGATAGATTTGCGGACAACATCATTCGGAGCTTTACTGAGTAACTGCTTAGACAGTAAAAAATGGACACTGGATTTCACAAAATGCGCCAGTTTTTCTGTGGTTTCACGTTTATCCGTTTCAGGAAAACGATGAATCAGATTGGTCACAATCGCATCGATAATTTCATCATTGACTTGCAAAGCAATTTCATCACGCAAGGGATACAAAGGTTCTTTCGAGTCCTTCTGCGCAATTGCAGTTTGAATCTTGTTGAGTAAACTTTCAGATGGAATAAAACCGAAAAAAGCCATAATTAAACCTCAAAATTCAAATGGATGATTATTGTCGAGCAAGACGGACAGGGGTTTCTGGTAACCATGCTAGGTGAGATACACGGCATGGGTTGATGTCTAGTCCACCACGACGAGTATAAGCCGCATAAACCATGAGTTCTTCAGGCTTGAGCATTGTCCAGATATCCGCATAGATTTGTTCAACACATTGCTCATGAAAACCATTGTGCTGACGATATGAAATAATATAAGCCAATAAACTTGCAGGACAAATTTTTTCACCACGGTAGCGAATGAAAATGGTTCCCCAGTCAGGTTGTCCTGTCACAGGGCAATTGCTGCGTAATAAGTTTGAGTAATATTGTTCTTCAACAAGCAAACCTGAACCGACATGTTGTAACAAACTGGCATCGGGATGCTCAGATAACTGTTCTGGCGAAAACTGATCTAAGCAGCGACCTTGTGGTTGAGATACTGACAAGTCATTTGCATCAATTAGGCTGAGTTGAACAGGTGCTTCAGCTGCTGTAGATAAATCTTGTTCAACAGTTTGAATCAGTTCTTCAGTTGAAGCAAAACGCATAAAGTTCAGACTATTAAAGTAGAGTTTGAGCGATTTGGATTCAATCAAATTGGGAGAAGTTGCAGGCAATCGTAAACGACCAATTGCAACTTGTGGAATTCCCTGAGCATTTAACCAAGACAGTTCAAACACATGCCACCAGTCATAACCTTGCTGAATCCCTGCAACATCTGCATAGTTTTCGCGTGAAAGGCTACGAGAGATTGGAAATAAAATCTCAGGTTGGTAGGTTGTTGGATAATGGGTGTCTTTACCCAATAATGATTTTTCTACGCTCATTCACGAATTCCTGAACCACGTGATAATAAATAGTAAGCAGCTGCATAAAACGCCAAGCAGAATCCTGTGATTGCTGCAAGGGAAATACTGACATTGACATCGCTATGACCCAAAATGCCATAACGGAATGCATTAACCATATAAACGATTGGGTTGATCAACGACAGTGTTTGCCAAAATGGGCTTAATGCACTAATCGCATAGAATACACCACCTAAATAAGTCAGTGGAGTTAACACAAAGGTTGGAACAATCGAAATATCATCAAATGAACGTGCATAAATCGCATTAATAAAGCCAGCAATTGAAAATAGCAGGCTGGTAACGATCACGGTATATATCGTTATAAATAAGTTGTGAATATGCAGGTCAGTAAAAAACAGGCTCACTAGGGTGACAATTAAACCCACCAAAACACCACGGCAAACGCCACCAATCACATAACCCCACAAAACTAAATAAAGTGGTACAGGGCTCATGATCAGTTCTTCGATGCTTTTTTGGAACTTGGCACTAAAAAAACTTGAGCAGACATTGGCATAACTGTTGGTGATTACCGCCATCATGATTAGACCTGGCACGATGAACTGCATATAGGTGAAACCACCCATTTGACCAATGCGAGATCCGACCAAATTCCCAAAGATCACAAAGTACAAACTCATAGTGATGGCTGGTGGAAGCAAAGTTTGTGGCCAAATTCGCATAAAACGACGAATTTCTTTACGAACCAGTGTCCCTAAGGCAATTTGCAATTGGGTAAAGTTCATGCCGATGCCTCCTGTAAGTTTTTCTCGACCATTTTGACAAATAGTTCCTCAAGGCGGTTGGCTTTGTTGCGCATACTTTTAACTTGAATGCCTAAATTTTCAAATAACTGGAAAATCTCGTTGAGATCGTGTGATTTATCCATCGTCACTTCTAGAGTCAGACTGTCAACCAAATGAAAACGAATTCCAATAAAGTTGAGTTCAATCGGTTCAATCGGCTGCGATAAATCAAAAATAAAGGTTTCTTCATTGAGCTGACTTAAGAAGGCTTTCATGCTGGTATCTTCTTTAATCACGCCGTGATCAATAATCGCAATACGACGACACAGCATTTCAGCTTCTTCTAAATAGTGTGTGGTCAAAATAATAGAGGTTCCATTTTCATTCATTTCAGTGAGGAAATCCCACATTGAGCGACGCAGTTCAATATCCACACCAGCAGTAGGTTCATCGAGAATGAGAAGTTTTGGTTCATGCATCATGGCGCGCGCAATCATTAAGCGACGTTTCATACCGCCTGAAAGCATACGCGCCTGCATATTACGTTTTTCCCAAAGCCCCAGTTTTTCTAGATAAAGCTCAGCACGCTGCTCAGCAATTTTCTTGGGAATGCCGTAGTAACCTGCTTGAGTCACCAAGATATCAAAGGTTTTCTCAAAATGACCAAAGTTAAATTCTTGTGGAACAACGCCTAAGCATTGCTTGGCTTTAGATGCATCGGTATCGAGGCTATGACCAAAAATTTCAACTTGTCCTGAAGTCTTACGGGTTAGCGAGCTAATAATGCTAATAGTTGTCGACTTTCCAGCACCATTTGGCCCAAGAAGTGCATAAAACTCACCTTCAGGTACAGTTAAATTGATGCCTTTGAGGGCTTGGAAGCCATTTTTATAGGTTTTCGATAACTCTTTCAGCATTAATGCATCAGTCATGAAGTTCTCACGTGTTAATAGACGCATATATTGTGAGCGATCTAGTCGGATAAACCAAGTAATCTAAATGCAATTCTTCGTTGCACAGATAAAACTGTTTAAAGCTTAGTCATTAAGCCAAATAGAAAATCAATCTGTGCTTTACCTTATGATTTTTTTTGTTATGATGGGCGACTTAAACGCGCTCATAGCTCAACTGGATAGAGTACAGGTCTCCGAAGCCTGTGGCGTGGGTTCGAGTCCCGCTGAGCGCACCATTTTTGAAAAATAAATTATTAAAAATCAATAGCTTAAATTTATGCACAAGTGTATATAAATTGAGTTTTTAGCCAAAAAATTCCCATTTCATTCCCATATTTTCGTAGTTTTTGAGTATAAATTAGTCAAAATACCCTCAAAGAGAACATCCAAAAATAAATTGGGGATAGCAATTTTTTGAGGTAATAAAGTAATATTTTTCTATTTCATATTATAAATCAGTAC